>JAUHYW010000176.1 GCA_030426085.1 bacterium
CGTCCGGCCCGGCACTGTGCTCGACCGTATCTTGTGGGCAAGCTCTCAAGGGTGGTCGGCGAAGAGGTCGTCGGGCACCGGCCGCCCGGTCGCCCGCAGCCGCTCGGCGACGGCGTGCCAGTCCACCGGCTCGCTGTCGCTGTGGTACCAGTCGATCAGCTCGCGCCGGGTCTTGCGCATGAACTGCTTCTCGGGCGCGTAGTTGAAGCCGTAGTGGTCCATGACCGCGAAGGCCCACTCGAGCATCTCGCCGCCGTCCGGCAGCCACGGGCCCAGGGGCTGCTCACTCGGGGTGAGCAGTAGATTGACAGTGACCACACCGATATGGCCGGGCTCGTCGGCCCACGCCTTCAGACCGAAGGCCAGGTACTTCTCACCGGGTACCCGAACGTAGATCGGCTCCGTGCGGAGCCACCGCTCGAATGCTCTCAGCCTCGGGGTGTCGGACATGATCTCGAAGCTCGTGCCGTGATCGGGGCTGACTGCATGGACCCGACGCTCGGCCAGCGGGCCATCGTAGGGCCCGAACTCGACGGTCGGCGCGGCGGACGCCCTCATGAACAGCTCCAGGCTCAACCAGACGACGACGATCGGCGGCAGCATCACTCACTCCCCGACAAGCCGTCATAGATCGCGCCGGTGAGGTTCATCAACCAGTCCCCGCCCTCCTCGCCCCAGGGGATGAAGCCCTCCCAGTTCTCGATGAGGGTGCCCACGCCGTCGGCGAGGCCGAGCGCGTCGGGGTACCAGATCGGGGAGCGCATCCAGGTCCCGCGCAGCGCGGCTGGCCCGAAGCGGACCTGGGGCTCGCCGAAGAAGCCGGGGGCGCCGCCGATGGCCATGGCGCCCACCATCTGGAGGTTGGCCCACCGGGGGATGAAGTCGCAGAAGTAGTACTGCACCTTGAGCGGCGGCGTGCCGACCTGACCCCGGCCCCACGAGCGGCGGGCGTGGTTGAGGTAGTCGACGAGCTGGGCGGTGAAGCCGATCTGCATCTTCCAGGCCCACGATTGGCGCCGTGGATCGAAGCGGGTGAACGGGCTGAGGCACTTGGCCTCGACGATCACGCCTCGGTCGTGGGTCCGGCGGTGGTCGGCGATGAATCCGTCACCGAAACGCGTTCGATGCCCCCGACGCTGGATTCGAGCCGGTGCCCGCTCGGGTCGCCCGACCGGGATGGAGTCAACCGCGCCATTGAGGTCGACCGCTGCGTAGTAGTCCATCTCGAAGTCCAACGGAGGCGGATGGTAGCTGTACCGCCGCCGGAAGCGGTTGCCCCACTTCCTGCGGAGGGCTTCCTTCGCATAGAGTTCGTAATCCCGCCCGGCCTGAATCCGGGTCCGGTTCACCGCCGCGTTGGGCATCGGCGCCTCGGGGATATCCAGCCAGCGGATCGTCACCTCGCTGGCCGCCGCCGCCGCGGCCTGCACCGCCGGATCATCCCAGTCGGCGTCGATCTCGGCGTTGAACCACGCCTGGATCGTCGGCCACGCCTCTTGCTGGTGGCACGTCGGCTCCACCTCGCCCGCGGCGCAGTCGAGCAGGCCCGGCAGGCCGAACTCGGACGGCGGGTCGGTGCCCGCGCCCTCGATCCAGCAGCGGCGGTCGTCGAAGTCGTCCGGCAAGCGGCAGTCGCAGGCGTCGCCGTCGCCGTCTTCGTCGGTGTCCACCTGATCGGCGTTCGCGGCCTCGGGGCAGTTGTCGCAGGCGTCGCCCACCCCGTCGCCGTCCCCGTCGCGCTGGTCGTC
>JAUHYW010000075.1 GCA_030426085.1 bacterium
GTCGCACAGGGTCGGGTCGTCGGTGATCGGCATCGTCGCCTCCGGCTGCGGCGTGGTGATTCACGCCGCCGGAAGCTGCCACGGCTACGCCGACGTCAGGCCGCTGGGGGTGGCCGAGGGGTTACATTCCGTCCGCTCTTCATCTACATCGATACTGAGGCGGACGGTACCAACCAGCATGTTGACCGGTACCTGGGCGGTCCACCACACGTGACCATCACGTTTCTTGGACTTCAGGCGAACTGGCGAGAGGCCACGTCCGCTGCAGACAACCTCTGTCGGCTCACCCTCGACCTGAACCGCAATTCGAAGCTCGTCGCTGCTCCATCCTGGTTCAGCGGGCAACCAAGGACTGAACGTCTGCATACGAACGATGGTGGTCACGACCAGAACCGTACCAGCCCTATCACGTCCAGCTCGGCGTCCATCTGCTTGAGCTTGCCGCCTGAGCGGACAAGCCCACGAGCACTGCAGATCGCGCTCAGCGCCTTGATCGCCTCATCCAACCCGCTGCCCTCCGCGCCGCGCAGCCGCGGCAAGATCTTCGAGAAGACCGCGGCATCCAAGGTCGCCGCAGCTGCGTTGCCCGCCGCCTCGCAGAAGCCAAGGACCTCATCGCACACCCGATAGCCGAAGTGGCGTCGACACTCGCTCAACGGCTCGTAGAACGCCTCCAGCAAAGACGCGACCTCGTCCAAATAGGGCGGCGTCTCTTGCGCTCGACGATCGCGCCATGCGCCGATCTCGATCGTGTTGGTCTCCCAGACAAAGGCACGGTCGAGGACCTTGTCGGAGAACGCATAAGTCGTCGCGTCCATGTTGACCGTGCCGATGATGAAGAGGTTGCGAGGCCAGGGAGTCACGGGCGGCACCCCGTCGATGTTGTCGGGCTCGCCATGCAGTCGCAGCCCGGACTCGGGGTTCTCCATCGCGGTCAGCAGCGGCGCGAGGTAGTGCTCGACCCGAGCCAGATTCATCTCCTCCAGGATCAGGAAGAAAGGCTTGTCCGGCGCCCGCACCGCCCGCCGCAGCAAATCGAGGGCGGGGGTCATGTGCCATCGGGGAGGATCTGCAATCAAGATCGGGAAGCCCAACAGGCCGGTCGGATCGGTCCAGTCGGGGCGCACGGCAATGAAGCATCGATAGCGGTGGGCGGGCTCGGCGCCGACGGCCGTACACATCGCCTGAGCATAGGCGCGGGCAAACGAGGTCTTGCCGGTGCCCGATAGTCCACCCAGAACCACGAACCGCTTCTTCGGGGTGGCGTTGAGCGCAGCATGCACCACCGGGAGCATGTGCGGGTCGAGGATCAGTGCGTCGCCACCCGCTTCAGCAAACAGGTCGTCGAACTCGTCGAGGGGTACTCGTCGGAGCCCTTCGCCAGTGGTTGATGCGGCCTGGGGCCCCGGGTCCAGATCAGCTTCGATCTCTGTGTCGAAGTCGGGGTCGTCCTCACCGGGCTCGGTGATCTGACGCGCCCGCTCCAGGATCACCTCGGTGGGCGGGAGTCGGGCTGCCCACTCCTCCCCGGTCTCGGTCAGAGCAATCTGTGCCCGCTCCGGGGCTTCAAGCAAGTCGAGCACTTTGGCCCAGGTGACCATCACGCGAGGCGCGAAGTCGGTGCTCCAAGCCGGGTACAGGTCCTGGAGCCACGCCACGAGATCCTTGGTGGGCTGCGGATCCGCCCCAAGGTGATCGAGCATCGCAGCGAAGCCGAAGACTCGTTGGATGAGGAACGGTGCGAGGATGTCTGCTGGGTCAGCGCCGTCGAGGAACTCGAGCCCATCGGGCGTACAATGCAGATCGCCGTCCCGTTTCTCGGCGAGTCCCAGCGTCTTGAGCAACGTGATACGTGATTGAATCGTGTTGTTGGACCACTGGCCCCACTGCTTGTCTGCCCGCAGTTCATCGGCCAGTTCTTGGCGGCTGATACCGGGCTCGACGCGCCGAAGGAGGTCTCGAAGTAGTTCCAGGCCGCCGGATAGGCCCACCAGTCCCTTGAGCTGGGCCGATGCAGGACGAACGACGAGCTTATCCTCTTTTTCGCCCGATGCTGCTTCTTCATCGGGCTCCTCGGTCGAGAGCTGCCAGCCGAGGATACTGCGCCACGCCAAGGCGTCGACGTCTGCTTCGGCCTGTGCCTCGAGCCGCTCGTCGAGCAGCCGCAAGATTGCGCCATGTCGTCGCATCGTGTCCCGAGGCGGACGGCCAGCGTTCAACCGACGCAAAACGCGCCGCAGCCGCTCGTCCCACACCATGCACGTGACCTCGGCGGGTCGAAGCAACGCGAATATGCGTACCAATCTGGCTCTCGGCCGGCGGCGGGCATGCTGCTCCCGCACGTAATCGAGGATCTCGGCGAAGACCTTCGCCAAGTCCGCTGACCGACGCGGTTCACCCAACTCTGGCCGAGATGTGCGCACTGACCACAACTGCTCGACCAGTTGAGCGTCGGTGAAGGCCTCCGGCGCAATGCGGACCGAATTGCCCTGCCCGATGCCGATCGCATCATCGGCGCCCGTCCAGAGCCATCTCTGGAACTCAGGGTCGACGAAGGCTTCCCGATCGGCCGTCTCGACCTTGCGCAAGGCGGCGGCGTAGGCGCTGTGCCACTGTTCGTGTTCGTGGCGAATTCGGGCGTCGAGCATCTTGAGGTTCATGGTCATCCCGAGGTTGGGGTTCGACCGACTTGCTACCTTGCGGTCGATCCAAAGGCAAGGCCACAGTCCGATCTGTCAGTGTATGACCAACCCACGCGATGCAGGAGCGGACACCCAAGCTGGGATAAGGTGCCGGACACCCGGATAAGGTGCCAACCATCTCATGAAGGTAGAGGACGCGGTACAGCTGGATAAGGTGCTGGATAAGGTGCCAACCATCTCATGAAGGTAGAGGACGCGGTACCGAGCGGAGGGGTAGTCGAGTATCGAAGTCGGATATCTGGCCCCCTCCCGAGCCCCTTCCGCTACGACGAGACACCACCTCCGCTGCCCGATGGCGCCTGCGCCCACGCCCGCGGCATTGACAGAGCGCACCTCCCCCGCACACCGACCCCGGCGCCCGCCAACCCGCATCCTGCTTGCACCTGCGCGAGCCGACCGCCCGCTACCCGCCGGCCTCCGGCAGCAGCACCGCCGGCCGGCACCCCTCCTCCGGGAACCCCACCGCCGGCCGGCACCCCTCCTCCGGGAACCCCACCGCCCCCCACCCCTCCCGCAGCGCGTGCAGCGCCGCCCGGTACGCCTCTACGAACGCGCTGTACGCCTCGCCCCACGCCTTCCGCAGCGCCGTGCACCGCGTGTGCACCCGTGGCGCGGGCGACTTCTTCGTGCGCGGCGGCCGGGTATGTGGGTCCGCCTCCACCAGCGCCGCCGCCCCCACCACCCGCGTGGGCCACGGCGCCGGATGCCGCTCCACCGCCAGCTCCACCAGCTCGACCCACTTCGCCCGCAGCGCCGCCGCTCCCAGCCCGGCCCACATCGGCGGCGGTGTCAGCCGGACCACCTTGCGCAGCGCCACGTCGCCCAGCGTCGGCTTCGGGCCGCGCCGACCGCCTTGCACCCACCGCTGCCGCAGCACACCCAGGCGCGTGCGGTCGTACCACACCCCCACCAGCGGCTTGCCCGCGGTCACCGCCCGCACCCACTGGATCCCGGGCCAGCAACCCGGGGTCTCGACCAGCCCCTCCTTCACCCCGTGCGCGGCCAGGTACGCCAGCCGATCCACCAGGGCCTCGTCATCCAGGATCGCGATGTCCCGCGTGCGCCGATCCCAATGGCAGCCCGGCCAGTCGAACAGCTCACCCAGCTCCTTCGAGATGTTGGCCTTGATGTGGCACTTGAACCGCGCCTTCCACTCGGCGCTCTCGAACGCCCCCACGATGTGCAGGTGGTTGCTCGTGCCGCCAGCGAAGTACAGGTGCACGTGCGCGCCGTACAGCTCCAGCGCCCGCCCGATCACGCCCAGCACGCGGCGGCTGCACTCGTCGCCCGGCCGCATCAGCAGGCGGCTGTGCATGCAGCGCATCGTGATCTCGAACGGGGTCCAGGGTCGGGGGACGAACATCAGCGGGCGGGGCATCGGCGCCTCCGAGAGAAGTGGTCTCGAAGACCTCATCGATCAGCCGGAGCGGTTGTTGCGCAGAATCGTGAGATGAACCGGCGAAACACCGCACGGGGTGAGGCTCGGAATCGGGCTCCGGCAGGCAGCGAGATGCCATCTCCAATTAGGGTGCCAACCATCTTACGAAGGATAGGGTGCAGGATAGGGTGCCAACCATCTCACGAAGGTAGAGGACGCGGTACCGGGCGGAGGGGTAGTCGAGTATCGAAGTCGGATATCTGGCCCCCTCCCGAGCCCCTCCCGAGCCCCTTCCGCTACGACGAGACACCGCCTCCGCTGCCCGACGGCGCCCGCACCCACGCCCGCGCCAATGACAGAGCGCACCTCCCCCACACGTCTGACCCTGACGCCCCACCAACCCGTATCCTGCTCACGCCTTCGCGAGCCCGCCGCGCGCTACCCGCCCGCCTCCGGCAGCAGCACCGCCGGCCGGCACCCCTCCTCCGGGAACCCCACCGCCTCCCACCCCTCCCGCAGCGCGTGCAGCGCCGCCCGGTACGCCGCCACGAACGCATCGTACGCCTCGCCCCACGCCTTCCGCAGCGCCGTGCACCGCGTATGCACCCGCGGCGCCGGCGACCTCTTCGTCCGCGGCGGCCGGGTATGCGGGTCGACCTCCATCAGCGCCCTCGCCCCGACCACCCGGGTGGGCCACGGCGCCGGATGCCGCTCCACCGCCAGCTCCACCAGCTCGACCCACTTCGCCCGCAGCACGTCCTCTCCCAACCCGGCCCACATCGGCGGCGGCGTCAGCCGGACCACCTTGCGCACCGCCACGTCGCCCAGCGTCGGCTTCGGGCCGCGCCGCCCGCCCTGGGCCCACCGCTGCCGCAGCGCACCCAGGCGCGTGCGGTCGTACCACACCCCCACCAGCGGCTTGCCCTCCGTCACCGCCCGCACCCACTGGATCCCGGGCCAGCACCCCGGGGTCTCGACCAGCCCTTCTTTCACCCCGTGCGCGGCCAGGTAGGCCAGCCGATCCGCCAAGGCGCCGTCGTCCAGGATCGCGATGTCCCGCGTGCGCCGATCCCAATAGCAGCCCGGCCAATCGAACAACTCACCCAGCTCTTTCGAGATGTTGGCCTTGATGTGGCACTTGAACCGCGCCTTCCACTCGGCGCTCTCGAACGCCGCCACGATATGCAGGTGGTTGCTCGTGCCCCCCGCGAAGTACAGGTGCACATGCGCGCCGTACAGCTCCAGCGCCCGCCCGATCACGCCCAGCACCCGCCGGCTGCATTCGTCGCCCGGCCGCATCAGCAGGCGGCTTTGCATGCAGCGCATCGTGATTTCGAACGGCGTCCAGGGCCGGGGGACGAACATCAGCGGGCGGGGCATCGCGGCCTCCGAGCACATCGTGGTCTCGAAGTGCTCATCGATCAGCCGACGCCGTTGTTGCGCAGAATCGTGAAATGAACCGGCGAAGTCCCGTGGGAGGCGTGACCCACAATCGGATATCGGCAGGGAGCGAGATGCTGCTGGATCAGCAACGACGTCAAGCGGGAATGCGCCGACGAGCTCGAGGCCAGCGGCCTGGAGTGGAAGCGGATCGGTGAGGCGGTCGCCACCAGCAGGGGCCGGGCGGGCGTGAGAGTCGATCGGCCCCGCCCGCCCGGCCCCGGGGCCGGGCGCCGTGCACCCGAGAAGTCACCTCCCGGCGCGCCATGGGGTATGCTCGGCCCATGCGCGCCATGATGCCCCTCCGACCGACGCTGGCCCTCATCGGGCTGGCCCTCCTCGCCTGCGCCGAAGAGACCCCCGAGATCGTCGAGACCACCCCCTGGGCCGCCGTGTCCACCGCCTTCGGTGACGGGCTGTTCGACCCCGGGGTGCGGGCGGCGATGTTCTCCGAGGCGGCGCGGCGGGATCTGATCCTGCCCGACGCGCTGACCGCCGGGCGCTACCGCTTCCTCTCGCTCGCCGAGATGCGCCGGATCGCCGACGACCGCCGGATCGGCGAGGTGGCATTCGCCGTCGACGGCTGGCCGGCCGCGCTCGAGATCGAGCTGGCCCGAGGCGCGGACGGCGGCTGGCGGGTCGAGCGGGTCGCGCCCCCGGCGGTGCAGCAGCGGCTGCTCGACCTGCTCGGGCCGACCGGCCTGCCCATCGCCCGGGAGGTCGAGCCGTGGTCCGGCGGGCTGGCCGGGCGGGACGCCGCCGGGCGGCCGACCGCCGCGGTGCTGCTGATGGTGCAGGGTGACCGGGCGTTCGTGGACGGCGGCGAGCCCTTGCCGGTCGAAGAGGGCCCGGTCGTCGCCGCGCTCACCGCCGCCATCAAGACCCGCCGCGAGCTGGCCGACGACGCCCACGCCACCTACCGCCCGCACGTCGCGCTGGCCCTGCCTCGGGCCGCGCCGGCCCCGCTGCACGTGCAGCTCGCCGACTGGGCGCTCGACGCCGGGGCCGAGGCGTTGCAGGTCGTGGTCCGCAGCCGGGAGGGCACCCCCGCGTTCGTGCCGCTCGCCCGGCGGGTGCTCGCGCCCCAGGGCACCGTGGCCAACTCTTGGCGCCTCGTCCACGAGAAGAAGCAGCTCGAGCTGCGAGCGGGCGACGAGCGCATCCCCATCCCCGACGCCGAGGGCGACCTCGACCTCGACGCGCTGGGCCGGGCACTGAAGGCGGCCACCGAGTCGCTCGGCGCGCCGGAGGGGCTGGTCCTCACCGCCGACCCCAGCCTGACCCACGGCACCGTCGTCGACCTGCACCTCGCGGCGCGGGCGGCGCTGCCGAAGGTCCCGATCACCGGGGAGGTGGCCGAATGAGGCGCCTCGCTCCGCTCCTCGCCCTCGGGTCGCTGGCCGGCTGCGGCGGCGACGCGGCCGTCTCGCCCGAGCGCCTCGACCCCGAGGCCGCCGCCCGGGCCTTCTTCGAGCAGCACGTCTTCGCCGATCCGGCCGCCGCCGCGCCGCTCTTCCTGCGCGAAGCCGACCCGGCCAGGTTCGCCCTGCGCCACATGGTCGAGAGCCCGGCCGACTTCCGCTTCGTGGACTTCTGGCGGGTGCGCACGGTCGACAACCGGCTGGTGGTCGAGCCGCTCATCGAGCTCAAGGGCCGGCCGCAGGTCACGACCGTCTGGTTCGAGCTTCAAGACGAGAAGTGGCGCGTCGCCGGCTGGACCCCCGGCACCCGCCCGGTCAACGCCGCCGAGCCGGCCCCGCCCGCCGGCGCCCGGGTCCCCATCCCGTTCGCCCCGGCCGCCTTCCGCGGGGCCCCGCCGGCCACCGAGGTCCGGGTCGAGCCCCCGTGGAACGACATCCGCATCCTCGACCGCGAGATCCCGATGGAGGCCCTGCCCCGCCTGCTCTCGGCCGACGACGACTGCTCCCGCCGCACCCGGCGGGCGCTCGACGAGGCCCTGCAAGCGCTGGCGAAGCCCTTCGTCGACTGCTACGGGGTCAGCTTCGAGGAGGGCCCCTACCGCCGGGGGCGCATGACCTTCGACCTGACTCTGGCCGGCAGCGGGCCGAGCGCCGAGCTGGCCGAGACCACCCTGATCCACCCCGCGCTGGGCAACTGCGTGGCCAACGTGCTGCGCTTCGCCGACGTCCCGACCCCTGGGGGCGGCGCCCGCTGCGGGGCCAAGGTGGCGGTGACGTTCAGCCCGGTCGACCCCGACGAGAAGAAGAAAAAGAAGCGCCGCCGATGAACCGGGCCCCGCTCCGGGCCCGATGCAGGCCCGCTACCGGGCCAGCGCGCCTCGGTTGCGGCGGGCCATGCCCGCCAGCCGGGTGAAGCCCAGGGGCTCGTAGAACGGCGCCAGCCCGGGGTCGCAGACCAGATCGACCATGTACAGGTGGTCCAGGCGCTCCAGCATGCGCCGGACGAGCGCCCGGCCGATGCCCCGGCCGCGGTGGGCCCGGCGGACCTCGAGCAGTGGGATGTAGGCCGAGAGCACGCCGTCCGAGATGGCGGTGACGAAGCCGACCACCGCCGGGCCGCGCCGGGCGAGCACGACGTGGGCGCTGCCCCGCAGGAGCGCGAGGTGCTGCGCCGGGCTCGGCGGATCGGGCCAGCCGTCGAAGAAGCCGGCGAGGTCCTCGGCGGTGACGCCGCTGATCCCGTCTCGAAACGTGATGTCGGGCACGGGCAGCCTCCGCGCTCGGTCCGGGGCGCCAGACTACCCGGCATGGGCGATGCTTGATATGGGGACACACCTCCAGTCGAGGAGCCTCGCCATGCGCAGACTTCGCCGCAGGCGCGCGCCGGGCCATCGCCCCACGCCGCGCACTCCCCTCTTCACGCTGGCCCTCGCCGCCGCGCTCGCCGCGCCGCTCGCCGCCTGCGACCCGGGCACGCCGGGCGGAACCGACGCCGGATTCGAAGCCGACGGCGAGCCGATCGATCACCCGATGGGCGGCGCGGTGGCCGTCGACGAGCAGGCGCTGCGGGCGGGCATCATCCCCGACATGATCATGGTGAACCTGGCCCTGCGCCCGCTGGACGGGGCCGCGGCGGGGCTGGCCCGGGCGACGCTGTACCGCCTCGGCGAGCCCGAGCCGCTCGCCGAGGGCGAGGTCGAGTTCGCGGTCGACGGGCCGGACGTCGTCCCGATCCCGGTCGAGTTCGCGGTCGAGTACGACGCGCTGGCCGAGCTGGCGGACTACGTGATCGAGTACCGGGTCGACGGCGCCGGCGAGGACGCCCGCGGGCGGCGGGGCCTCTTGACCGCGGTGGCGCCGGCCGAGGTGCAGGTGCTGGGCCCCGACCGATTTCCGGCGGGCGGTGACGGAATCCTGAGGGTCATCGCCCGCGAGCCGGACACCGGCCGCCCGCTGACCGAGACCGCGGTGCGGGTCGCCTTCACCCCCGAGAGCGCCGAAGAGGCCGTCGAGCTGGGCGCCGGGCGCACCGACGCCCTGGGCCAGATCACCCTGGCGGTGCCCACCCCGGTCGAGCTGCTCGGCGCCGGCACCCTGACCGTCGCCGTCGACGACCCCGCCGCGCCCCAGGCCGTCCGGGCGTCGGTGCAGGTCGAGCGGGCGAGCAAGGTCATGCTCACCACCGACAAGCCGCTGTATCAGCCGGGCCAGACCATGCACCTGCGGGCGCTGGCGCTGAACCGCGCCGACCGCCGCCCGGTGGCCGACGCGCCGCTGGTCTTCGAGGTGTTCGACGGCAAGGACAACAAGGTCGACCGCATCCAGGCCACGACCGACGGCTTCGGGGTCGCCGCGGCGACCTTCACCCTCGCCCGCGAGGTCAACATGGGCGCCTACCGCATCGCGGCGCTGCTCGACGGGGTGGCCACCGAGAAGACGGTGACCGTCAGCCGCTACACGCTGCCCAAGTTCGACCTCGACCTCGCCCTCGATCAGCCGGTCTACCTCGCCGGCGAGCCGCTCGTGGGCACGCTGACCGCCCGCTACTTCTTCGGCGCGGCGGTCGACGGCGGCGAGGTGCGGGTGCAGGCGGCGACGCTCGACGCGGGGCGCACCGTCTTCGCCGAGACCATGGGCCGGACCAACGGCGACGGGCTGTATCGCTTCGACGTGCGCCTGCCGGACTACGTCGTCGGCCTGCCGCTCGAGCAGGGCGGGGGGCTGATCGAGCTGGCCATCGAGGTGGTCGACACCGCGGGGCAGGCGCGCAGCGTCACCCGCACCGTGCGGGTCGCCCGGGCGCCGCTCGAGGTGACCGTCGTGCCCGAGAGCGGGCAGATCGTGCCGGGGCTGGTCAATACGCTGCGGGTGCGCAGCACCGACGCCGCCGGGCAGCCGGTCGCCGCCGAGCACACCCTGACCGTCGACGGCGAGCGGATCGCCTTCGCGACCGGCGCCGACGGCCTGGGCGCGGTGGACGTGCTGGTCGACGGCTCGGCCCTGGCGGTGACGATCGAGAGCGTCGACGGCGCGGGCAACGCCATCAGCCAGGATCTGCGCTTCGCCGCGGGCGACGCGAGCGACGGCGCGCTGCGGGTGCGCACCGCGCAGGCGCTCTACCGGGTGGGCGATACGCTGACGGTCGAGATCGACGTCGTCGGGGCCTCGGCGCCGGTCTACGTCGACGCGGTGCGCGAGGGGCAGACGGTGCTCACCGAGCGGCTGATGCCCGACGCCGAGGGCCGGGCCGCGCTGGACATCGAGCTGGCTCCCGAGCACGTCGGCACGCTCCAGATCGACGCCTACTACCTGGCGCAGAGCAGCTCGATCCGGCGGGACGCGGCCATCGTCTACGTCGAGGACGCCGGGGGGCTGGCCATCGCGGTCGAGTCGGATCGCGAGGTCTACAAGCCGGCCGAGGACGCCCGCCTGCGCTTCACCGTGACCGACGCCGAGGGCAACGGCGCGGCGACCGCGCTCGGGATCCAGATCGTCGACGAGGCGGTGTTCTCGCTGATGGAGTTCCGCCCCGGGCTGGAGAAGGTCTACTTCCTCATCGAAGAGGCGCTGGCGCAGCCCCGCTCCCAGATCGGGGTGCCCGCGCTGTCCACGCTCACCGGGCGGGCTGGCGCGGCGGACGATCCGACGACCCAGGGCGAGGCGGCGATGCTGTTCGCGGCCACCGACGGGATCGACATCCACCCGCTCTCGGTCAACACCCTGCGCGCGCGAAACGCCGCGGTGCCGGGCGTCGTGCGCGGCTTCGTGCAGGCGTGGGCCGAGGCCTACTTCGAAGAGCTGGGCCAGGACGTCCAGCGGGGTGATCTGGACCGGGCCGGTCTCGACGCGCGGGTGGCCGCCGACGCCGGCCGCCGGGCCGACCCCTGGGGCCAGCGGTGGATCATGGAGGTCGCCGACGACCGGCTGCGCATCGCCACGCGGGGCCCCGACGAGCGGCTCGACACCGCCGACGACGTCGAGGTGAGCTTCGGGCTGGCCTGCGGCGTCTTCGAGCCGTGCCCCCAGGCGGCCGACGACTGGGACGAGGCCGATCCGGGGGTGCCCGAGGGGCCCGACCGGGCCGGCGGCGAGGGCGAAGGCGAAGGCGAAGGCGAGGGTGGCGGGCCGCGCATCCGGCGGAACTTCCCCGAGACGCTGCTCGTCGAGCCGTCGCTGATCACCGACGCCAGCGGCCGGGCCGAGCTGACCGTGCCGCTCGCCGACAGCATCACGACCTGGCGGGTGACCGCGCTGGGCAACACCGCCGACGGCCGGCTGGGCTCGACCCAGAGCGGAATCCGGGTCTTCCAGGACTTCTTCGTCGACCTCGACGTGCCGGCCACCCTCACCCGGGGCGATGAGTTCACCGTGCCGGTGGCGCTGTACAACTACCTCGACGTGCCCCAGCAGGTGCGCATCGAGGCCCCGGCCGCCGAGTGGGTCGAGCTGCTCGGGCCCGCCGAGCAGGTGATCGACCTGGGGCCGGGCGAGGTGCGGGGCGTCGAGCTGCCCATCCGGGTGACGCAGGTCGGCCTGCACGAGCTGCTGGTGTTCGCCTATGGCGATCAGCTCGAAGACGCCGTCGCCCGCAGCATCCTCGTCGAGCCCGACGGCCAGAAGGTGGAGTCGGCGCAGAGCGGCCGCCTCGAGGGCGTGATCGAGCAGGCCATCCGCCTGCCGGGGGACATGGTCGAGGGCTCGGGGCGCCTGCTGGTCAAGCTCTACCCCGGCCTCTTCGCGTCGGTGGTCGAGGGGCTCGACTCCATCCTGCGCATGCCCTCGGGCTGCTTCGAGCAGACCTCGTCGAGCACCTGGCCCAACGGGCTGGTGATGCTCTACATGCGCGAGACCGACGCCGGCACGCCCGAGGTGGCGTTGCAGGCCGAGCAGTACGTGAACACCGGCTACCAGCGGCTGCTGACCTTCGAGGTGCCCGGCGGCGGCTTCGAGTGGTTCGGCCAGAGCCCGGCCCACGAGGTGCTCACCGCCTACGGCCTGCTGGAGTTCGTCGACCTCGCCCGGGTGCGGCCCATCGACGCGCGCATGATCGAGCGGACCCGGGCGTGGCTGCTCGGCCGGCAGGGGGCCGACGGCGCGTGGACGCTGAGCAGCCGGGGGCTGGACGAGACCGGCAACCTCACCGACCCGGTCACGATCACCGCCTACATCGCCTTCGCTCTGGCCGCGGCCGGAGAGGACGGCCCCGAGATGCAGCGGGCGGCGCAGTACCTCGCGGGCAACGCCGGCGCCATGGGCACCTACACCACCGCGCTGTACGCCAACTTCCTGGTGCAGCTCGCCCCCGGCGACGCGGCGACCGGCCAGACGCTCGCCCGGCTGGCGGGCATGGTCGAAGCCGACATCGCCGACGACCCGACCCGCCACTGGCGGACCGACGAACAGACCACGACCTACGGGGCCGGCGAGCCGGCGTGGATCGAGACGACCGCGCTGGCGACCCACGCGCTGCTCGCCGCCGACGCCCACCCCGAGGTCACCGGGCCGGCGCTCGACTGGATCATCTCGAAGAAGCAGGCCAGCGGCGGCTGGGGCTCGACCGCGGGCACCGTGTGGTCGATCAAGTGCCTGCTGCAAGCGTTGCGGGCGTCCCAGGACCCTGGCGCGGACGCCACCATCCGGGTGCGATTGGATGGCATCGAGCGGGCGGCCTTCGATGTCACCCCGGCCACCAGCGATGTCATGCGTCAGGCCGACCTGAGCGATTGGCTCACCCCCGGCGTCGAGCAGACCGTCGAGATCGAGCTGGAGGGGGCCGGCAACCTGATGTACTCGGTGGCGCAGCGGCATCACATGCCATGGGCCGAGGCGCCGCCGGCGGAGGGTCCGTTGAGCATCGCCGTCGAGTACGACCGCACGCAGCTCGCGGTGGACGACACCGTCGAGGTGCAGGTGACCGTGCGCAACGACGACATCACCTTCGCCGACATGGTGATGGTCGACCTCGGCGTCCCCCCGGGCTTCGAAGTCATGCGCGACGACCTCGACGCGCTGGTCGCCGAGGGCGTGATCAGCAAGCACGAGGTGACCGAGCGGCAGGTCCTGCTGTACTTCACCGCCATCCTGCCCGAGCGGCCGGTGAGCTTCACCTACCGCATCGTCGCCCGCCACCCCATCCGGGCCGAGGCGCCGGCGAGCCGGATCTACAGCTACTACAACCCCGACGTGGGCCGGGGCACCGAGCCGGTGCTGATCGAGGTGCGCTGATCCGGACCGACCGCGCGCCCGCAACGGGCCGCCCCGATGGACCGGGGCGGTCCGTGGCGGGCCGAGGCACGCCATCGCCGCGGGCCGTCCGTTGGCGTCGACATCCCACCTGCCCGATTTCGGGCCACCCGGCCGCATGGCACGGCCCGTGCTCCTGGAACCCTGCATCCCACGACCGCGCCTCGGAGACGGGGCGCACACCCAGAAAGGATGCAGACCATGGCCATCGACGGACACCTGAACATGTCGGGCACGATCCGGGGCTTCCGCACCGGCGACCGGACCTTCGAACTCGACTGGGACATCACCGACGGCGTCGGCCAGTTCGAGCGCTTCGACATCCCCTGCACCCATGTCACCCACAAGGGAGACATCGACGGTATGGCATCGGACGACGTCGGCAAGCCGGTGTCGCTCAAGGACCCCGCGGTCGGGTCCCAGCCGCTCGCGGCGGGCGACGCCGTCCTGGTGGGCTCGGGCGCCGACGGGACCTACGTCTATCGGGCCACGCCGGGCGCGGGGGGCACGCTCACCCTCACCCCCGAGGTGCCCACCGGGCTCGTCAAGGTCGGCGACGGCGAGGACGCGAAGTTCTACGAGGCGGACGGCAGCGAGGCGGCCGCCGACGCGCGCCCCGGAGCCGACCTCCAGCTCGCGGCGGGCGTGCGCCTGCTCATCTTCGTGCCGGGGCGGGTCGCGGCGCACGCCGACGCGCTGGAGGCGGCCCGGGACGCGCTGAGCCGCTTCACCGCCGGGGAGACGAAAGGCAAGGACGAGGCCGCGCTGCGGGCGGCGTTCGACGCGGCGCAGGGCGCCGTCGAGGCCGGGGTCCCGCTGACGCTGACGCTCGACGACGCGCCGTTCACCGTCTCGAGCGTCGCCTCGACCGTGATGCCCGTGCCCGTCGTCCGCGCCAGGCGCACCCTCACCGTCTCGTCGGCGTATGGCATCGAAGGATGCGAGCTGATCGCTCTGTGACACGGGGCCCCTCCGTGTAGCACCCCCGACCCCATGAGAGGAGGATCCCCGTGCCCAGCACCATCCCATACGACCCGACACTGACCCTCGGCAACGTCGTCGACCCCAAGCGCCTCGCGGTCCTCGAGCAGATCCGCGACCTGCAAGCGCCGGTCGACGCCGCCCAGGACCGGCTCAACAACGCGATCCTGCTGCGGCGGAGCCTGGACATGACCCGCCAGGAGCTCGTCAACCTCCAGATCGACCCGTCCAGCATCGACGCCGGCCGCAAGAGCGCCACCGATCAGGTGAAGAAGGCGGCCAAGGGCTACGCCGACACGGCCGTGCGCCAGCTCCCCCAGATCGCCGACGTGCGCTCGAAGCTCCAGACCGGCGGCGAGGCCTGGGAGAGCCCGATCGACTACGTGCGCAGCCGCCTGGCCGAGCTGCCGCTGTCGGCGGACTCGATCAAGCTCAACGCCCAGTACTTCTCGTTCAGCGAGAACAGCCAGAAGGCCAGCAGCCAGATGGCGGCCCTCAAGGCGTTCGTCGCCGCCGAGACCTCGGCCCTGGGCGCCAAGCGATCGGTCCAGGCCAGCACCGAAGCCCAGCGGCAGACCAACAGCCAGCGGGAGAACCACAGCGTCGAAGGCACCCTGGTCATCACCGCCACCTGCACCCACAAGGTCGCCAACGTCTGGGCGCCGTTCATCCTCGACGTCGAGAAGGGCATCCGGGTGTGGAACCGGATGTTCCCCGAGAAGCGCATCAAGGTCGACTCGGTCGCCAGCATGCGCGAGATCGCCGCCGAGGAGGGCACCGCCGACGAGGCGTCGATGCAGCTCCTGTCGGGGGTGACCCTCGGCTCGAGCTTCGTGGGCATGGTGCACACCCTCAAGTCGAGTTCGACGGTGTCGAGCCAGCAGATGGCCTCGGTCGCCTCGTCGCTGCAAGCCCAGATGAAGGCCGGCGGGTGGTTCGCCAAGGCCTCGGGCGGGTTCGGGGTCGCAAGCTCGTTCGCCAACAGCGCCAAGAACCTGCTCAGTCAGGCCTCGGTGTCGTCCCACATCAGCATGGTGTGCATGGGCCTCATCCCGTCGATCAAGGCCAACGACGTGAAGATGGCGGTCAAGCAGTTCACCGAGTTCGACCCCCAGGCTCAGATGGAGCGGCTCGCCACGCTGCAGAACGCGACCGCCGGCGGGCAGCAGAGCATGGACTCGGCGGCGGCCGCCGCCCGCACCGGCAACGAGCTCGTCTCGCTCGAGAACGCGAAGATCAAGGCGGTGCTCAGCGGCGTCGGCGAGATGCAGGCCGAGTCCAACAAGATGCTGGACATCAACTCGCTCATCGAAGCCTTCGAGGACTTCGTCAACAAGGCCGCCGAGGGCAAGGCGGGGGTGCCCATCAACTACTACCTCCAGCCCATCACCCGGGCTCAGCTCGCCCAGATGTGGGTCGCGAAGTACATCCCCGAGTACCTCCAGATCTCGGGTGACGACGCCGACAAGGGCTGATCCCGCCCGCCGGGCCCACCGGGCGGGCCGACGGTCAGGGCCCCTCGGGCTCGCCCGGCTCGACCTCGCCCGCCCGGTCTGCGCCGGCTCGGTGCGCGGCGCACCAGATCCGGGCCACCTCCACCCGTGAGAACCGGCGCACCATGAACTTGAGCGGCACGCCGTCGGCCCCGCCCCGCACCTGCTGCACGTAGTCGTCGAACGCGTTGAGCATCGACTGCATGTCGAGCCCGCTGATGTGCTCGCCGGCGCCGATGGAGGGCACCGCGCCGGTCGTGACGACGCTGCAGTGGGAGTCGCCGATGTTCGCGGTGAGCAGCGCCCGCACGGCGCCGACGTCGGGGGACCGCAGCCGCCGGAGCACGCCGGGCTCGGGCCCGCTCGGCGAGAAGACGTGGATCAGGCCGACGAAGGTCGAGCCGCAGGTGGCGCCCGCGCAGAGCGCCAGGCCGGGCGCCTCGTGATCCGGCGCCTCGCGCCCAGCCTCGAGCATGGATCGATCGTCGCGCGCCGCCAGCCGGCGGTCGGGGTACACCCGGTTCCAGAGCCGGACCGCCGCCTCGGGGTCGAGCACCAGCGGCTCGAGCAGGACGGCGTGGCGGTGGGTGCAGGTCGCGGTGAGCACCAGGGTGCCGTGCAACCGGTCGCAGGCCTGCCGCTCGATCTGGGCGTGCACCGTATCGGACAGATCGAGGCAGCGGCTGGCCCCCAGGAAGCGCGCGGTCCGCGAGACGAACGCGCGGGCGTCCTCCGGCGGGTGCTCGGACCCTCCCCGGGGGAAGTACTGGCCCGTCAGGCGCAGCGAGTCGGACAACAGCGGCCGGCGCACGACCCCGGTGGCGCCGATGTCGACCGGGCTCTCGTAGCGGGGGCCGGCGGCGCCCACGGCCGCCCGCAGCCGGGTCAGCTCGCCCACGGCGGCGATCCGGACGCCGACCAGGGCGTCGGTGGCCCGCTCGACCTCCCGCAGCGCGATCCGCAGCCCCTCGTCGACCCGCGCCCGCAGCGCGGCGCTCAGGTGGCTCACCTCGAGCCGGGTGACCCGCATGGCGGCGGCGGCGGCCGAGGCCGCCTCGACCCGGCGCTCGGCGGCGTCGAGCACGGCCTTCCTCGCCTCGAGCGCGCGCAGCGCCGCCTGCTGCTCGGCGCCGATCGCGGCGCCCAGGGTGAGGGACGGGTCGTAGGGGATGGTCGGCAGCATGCGCGGGCTCCGAGGTCGAGAGGCTGGCTCGTGACGGGATGCAGCGCGCGCGCCAGGGCCCGCGACGCGGGCCGCCGCCCGCCGACCTCGACCGAGGCGCCGGCCCGGTCGTGTCGACGCCCGCGATGGACCGCGACGGACCGGTCCATCACGGCCCGCCGATCCGTCGCGGCGGTCCACGGGCGGGCCGACACCCGAAAGCGGGCCAATTCGGGCCGGGTGTCCGGTGGCACCGACGTTGCTCGGAAGGGCCCCGACACCCGGAGATGCGTCACCACCAGCCCGGAGACAGCCCGTGAGCGCCGGACTTCGGCCCCATCGTCTGCTGTGGCACCATGCCCCGGTGACCACGCCGCAGACCACCCGCGAGCCGCCCGGACGGAGCGGACGCGCGCCGCGCCCCGCGCCGCTGGTGGCGACCCTCGCCTGGCACCCCGACGTCGGCCGCGTCGGCGAGCGCATGCCGCTGCCCGCCGGCCGGACCGCGGTCGGCCGCAAGACCCCGACCTTCACCACCCCCGCCGGCGCGGCGACCCGGGCCATCGGCGACCCCTTCGTCAGCCGCCGGCCGGCGGTCTTCGAGGTGGACCCCGACGGCGTCACCCTGCACCCCGGCGGCAGCCCGCTGACCGTCGAGGGGCGCGCGATCGAGGCGCCCCGCCGGTGGAGCCGGGCGGCCATCCGCGCCGGGCTGCCGGTCGTGATCGCGGGCCGGGTTCTGCTCTTGATCCACCCCCATCGGAGCGTCGATCGGGCGGTCGCCCACGGCCTCACCGGATACAGCGAGGCGGTCGAGCGGCTACGGCTCGACATCGACCGGGCGGCCCGGCTCGACGTGCCGGTGCTGCTGCGCGGCGAGTCGGGGGTCGGCAAAGAGCTGGTCGCCCGGGCGGTGCACGCGGCGAGCGCCCGGCGGGGCGGCCCCTACCGGGCGGTCAACGTCGCGGCGATCCCCGAGGCGGTGGCCGCGGCGGCGTTCTTCGGCCACCGGCGGGGCGCGTTCACCGGGGCCACCGACGACCGGGCGGGCCACTTCGCCGAGACCGACGGGGGCACGCTCTTCCTCGACGAGATCGGCGACCTCGCACCCCGGATCCAGCCGATGCTGCTGCGGGCGCTCGAGACGGGCGAGATCGAGCCCGTCGGCGGCCGACCCCGCGCGGTCGACGTGCGGGTGCTCGCGGCCACCGACGCCGATCTGGAGGCCGACGTGCGCGGCGGTGGCTTCCGCCGGCCGCTGCTGCACCGGCTGGCCGGCTATGTCATCCGGGTGCCATCACTGCGCGAGCGGCCGGATGATATCCCCCGGCTGCTGCTGCACTTCCTGGGGGCCGAGCTGGGGGCGCTCGACGCGCTGCATCGCCTCGACGGCGGGGCCGACGCCGAGGCGCCGTGGCTGCCCGCCGATGTCATCGAGCCGTTGATGCGATACGACTGGCCGGGCAACGTGCGCGAGCTGCGCAACGTCGCCCGGCGCATCGCCGCCGCGGGCTTCGATCGGGTGGTGGTCCCGCTGGATGCCATCCGAGGCGGGCTGTCGGATGGCAGCGATGATGCCGCGCCGGAGCCCGACCCGCCGAGCATGCCCCCCCGGGTCGAGACCCTCGACAGCGAGACCCACGCCTACACCCCGGGCGAGGTGGAGCGGCTGCTGGCGGCGAGCGGCTGGAGCGTGCGCAACGCCGCGGGCCGCATCGGGGTGCCCAAGAGCACGCTGCTGCGCTACGCGAAGCGCAACCTGGGGCTGCGCACGGCGGCCGCGATCCCCGACGCCGAGTGGCGCGCCTGCCGGGACGCTTGCGGGGGCGACGTCGACGCGATCGCCGCCCGGCTGCGGGTCTCGTCGCGCGCGGCGCGCAGCCGGCTCAAGGCGCTCGACGGCGGCTGATCGCCTGCCGGGCCCATGGCCCGGATGGGGCTCGCCTCAACGCCGACGTCGGCGGGCGAGCGCGACGCCCGCGAGCAGCAGCGCCGGGGCGAAGAGCGCCGAGCCGGTGGGGCTGGCGTTGCAGCCGCCGGATCGAACGATCGGCGGCGACACCTCGGGGCGCTCGCGCCCCTCGAGCCCGCCCGAGATCTGGGCTGCGGCGGGCGTGGCGAGCAGGGTGAAGAGCAGCGCGGCGAGGCCGAAGAGGCGCGGGCGCACGGGGGGCGTAGACGTCGAGGTGTGGGTGGGCATGGCTTCTCCTGTCGGGGTCGGCGGCCGGGCCGCGGGGTCACTGTCGGGCTCGGCTGCGGCGGGGATGACCATCATCGCCGCCACGCCTCGAGAGTGCCGAAGGGTCGGAGAGGCGGCCATGACCCGTCATGACGACGCATGACACCGCGCGCGGAGTCGACAGATGGCACAGGGCGTGCAAAGGTCGGCGTCATCGCCCACGCCCACCGCCGGGCCGCCAAGGAGCCAGCCAGAATGAAGTCCGACGACGACGACGCGGTTCCCGAGAGCCTGCCCCTCCGACTGACTCACCCCGTCAGCGACTCGCCGTCGGCGGCGCGCGCGGACGGCGACCCGCTCCATCCGGCCGAGGTCTATCCGACCCAGCCCGACATGGTGCGTCTCTACGAGGTGAGTTGGACCATCTATGGCGGTGGAGTCGTGACGCACTACTTGAGCATGGCAGGCAGGCAGAAAGATGTGACATGGCACTGTTCGTGGAGTGAGTATGGCATCGAACCCCAGACGATGTCGAAGCTCGGGTTCGGCTTCTTCCCGAAGCAGGATTTCACCATACAGCTCGACTGCGAGTACTGCGCGAGCGAGCCGTATCCCCTGAAGGTCAAAGCCTCGCGGACATACACTCTCGGCCGTTCATGGGAGGCCTGCGACGGTCAGGCGCCCGAGTGCGGCTGGGAGGCCCGGGTCATGGGCGAGAAGAAAGTCGTCGGCTATATGTATGAAGACACAGTGGCCGAGCTGTACTTCTTCATGCCTCGAACGGACTCCCCGACCCTGATCACCGATCCTCATGAGACCGCGGCATTCTCGTGGTACCGGCTGGATGGGACCAAGCGGAGCTACAAGCAGTGGCGCCACGAGAAGCCCCGGCAGGTTTCGTCGACGCCCTGAGCGCCGGGACATCAATGACGGGCAGCTCCCGGGCCATGCGGAAGCCCACCACCATCCCGGTGTGGGTCGGCGGCCACCCGAATCGCGCGGCGGCGACCGCCGAGTCGCCGACGCCGATGAACCCGCCGCCTTTGACCACGCAGTAGGCCGGCTCGGCCTCTCCGGCGCCGACCTCCAGCCGGCCGTCCACGAGCGGCGGGCCCTCCCGGCGATAGGCGTCGAGGCACATCTGGCGGACGTTGCCGGCGAACCCGCACACGCCGTAGGGGCTCCGGTCGAGTGGGAACGCGCCGACCGGCAGCATGCCGGGGCTGTCGGGTCGACTGCGCGCGGTCACGGCCCAGGTCGCGTCGAAGTGTTCACCCCATCCGTAGGCCCGGCCGTCGACCCCGCGGGCCGCCTTCTCCCACTCCAATGAGTGGGGCAGCCGCAGCGGCAGGCCGTCGCGGCCTGCGCGCCAGCGACAGAACGCGCGGGCCGAGCGCCAGTCGATGCCGGCCACCGGCGCGTCGTCGAACCATCGCATGCCTTCGGCGACGGTCACTTCGAAGTGACCGGCGACGTCACGGGCGTAGGCGAGCAGGCCCGCCCCCTTCTCTCCACCCCGGGCCTTCGGCGCATGGCGCAACGCCTCGGCCTCGCGCCCGGTGTCGACGAGCCAGTCCAGCCACTCGATGTATTCGGCGTTCGTCACCGGGTGCTTGCCCATCGCGAACCCATCGACCCAGACCCGCCGCCGCGGCAGGCCGTCCGTCGCGCTCGGGTCACCGCTGACGAACCAGCCCGCCGGCACGTAGGCGGTGTCATCGCCGATGGCACCCTCCGGCGGCAGCCAGATGGGATACGGCGCGTCGTCGCCGGGCCGGATGCCATCCCACCGTCCGTTGCGCTCGATCGACACCGGATAGGTCACCGGCATGCGCCCCGGCGCGGTCAGCTCGAGCGCGTAGCTGCCCATCGCCAGCGGGTGGTCGTACAGCGGCGTCGGCGGCAGCGCGCGCTCGAACTCGGGTTCGAGCCGGCGCCGGCGCATGACATAGCGGAACACCCGCACCCGGGCGCCGGGCGGGTCGGTGACCACGGTCAGGGCGCCGTCGCCCCGCAGCCACTCGACGTTGCCCGCCGCGTCGTGGATCCGCAGCAGCTCGGCGTACTCGGCGGCGGCGTCGGCGTCACCCGCGGCCTCGGCGTCGAGCAGGCGGCGGCGGTAGTGGCGGGTGAGGTGGTCCCGGGCTTCGGGCAGGTCGGGGGCGGTCCGCAGAGCGGCCTGGATCGCTTGCAGGCAGCGCACGTCGGCGATCCGGGCCTCGCGCCGCGCCTCGGCGGCGGCGTCTTCGAGGGCCCAGCCAGGCACCTTCTCGTCGACCGGGGCGTAGGACGGCAGCGGGCCGAGGATGGCGTCGGCCTCGGCGTTCAGCCGCTCGGCGTCGGCCCGCAGCTCGGCCGAGCGGGGGGCGAGGCGCTCGGCGTCGGCGAGCAGGGCCCGGGCCCGGGTCCGGCGGGCGTCGCCGTCGAGCCAGCCGCGCACGGCCTCGGCGAGCGCGCTGGCGTGGGGGTAGCGGGCGGCGGGGTCGGGGGCGAGCGCCCGGTCGGCGATGGCGCGCAGGGCTTCGGGGCCTTCGTCGAGGTGCAGGGCGGCGCGGTCGAGCAACGCGTCGAGGGCGGCGCGGCGGCTGGAGCGCGGGCGGTGACCGGTCACGATCTGGTATAGCGTGCCGCCGAGCGCGTAGACGTCGGCCGGGGGGCCGACCGGGCCGAGCGCGGGGTCGAGCTGCTCCGGCGCCATGAACGCGGGGGTGCCGACGACCGCGCCGGCGCCGGTGAGGCGGTCGAGGTCTCGGGGCAGTGCGAGGGGCGCGGCGGGCGTCGAGGCGCCCCCGGGCACGGCGGTGGCGGCGGTGTGCGGGCCGCCATCGGCGAGCGGCCACCGGGGCGGGTCGGAGGGCGCGGCCGCCGGGGCGCGATCGATGGGCCGGGCGAGGCCCCAGTCCATCAGCAGCACCTCGCCGAAGGCGCCGAGCATGATGTTGTCGGGCTTGATGTCGCGGTGGATGACGCCCCGATCGTGGGCGTAGGCCATCGCCTCGCAGACCCGGGCGAACGCTTCGATCCCCCGCCGCAATGGCAGGCCGTCGGCCACCGCGGCGGCCAGGGTGCGGCCCTCGACGAGCTTCATCGTGTACCACGGGCACCCGTCGGGGCGGACGCCGCGGTCGTGCACCGGCACGATGCCGGGGTGGGTCAAACCGGCGGTCACGCTGGCCTCGGCCTCGAAGCGGGCCCGGGCCCGGGGGTCGTCGAGCAGCCTCCAGCTCAGGGTCTTCATCGCGACGTGGCGGTCGAGCGCCCGGTCGTGCACCCGGCGCACTTCGCCCATGCCGCCGCGGCCGAGCAGACCGAGATCCGTGTATCTCATCCGGGTATCCGTGGGCGGACCGGGCATCACCGGGATGGTACACGAGGTGCGCGCCCGTCGCGGGCGGGTCGTCGGCCGCGCGCGGGTGGGGTAGGCTCACCGCATGGCCGTATTGCGACAACGGGACACCGCCCGCCGGGTGACGCTGGGGGCCTCGACCCTGGTCGGGCGCTCGTCGCAGTGCACGGTCCGGCTGGCGAGCAGCGAGGTCTCGGGGCAGCACGCGGCGCTGTACTTCGGCGAGCGGGGCTGGGCGCTGCGCGACCTGGGCAGCCGCAACGGCACGTTCGTCGAGGGGGTGCCGGCCCCGGTGGGCGAGCGGCTGGCGATCGCGGCGGGCGCGACGCTGCGCTTCGCCGACGAGGTCTGGGTGCTGGAGTCCGACGGGCCGCCGGTGGCGACGGCGGTGGGGCCCGACGGGCGGCGGGCGACGGCGGTCGACGGGCTGCTGCCGCTGCCCGATCCGGTGGATCCGGTGGTGACGGTCTTCGCGAGCCGGGCGGGGCGCTGGATCGCCGAGCGGGACGACGCGCCGTCCTTCGTCGAGGACGGCGCGGCGGTGGTGATCGACGGGGCGGCCTGGGTGTTGGAGCTGCCGCCGTCGGTCGGCGGCGGGGGCACGATGACGACCCCCGAGGCCGGCGCGCGGCCGTGGTCGCTGGCGACGGTGCGCAGCGCCCGGGTGGCGGTCAGCCGCGACGAGGAGACCATCGCCCTGACGCTGCTCTTCGCCCGGGGCGCGCTGAAGGTGCCCCAGCGGGCCCACCACGGGCTGCTGCGGGTGCTGGCCCAGGCCCGGGCCGACGACGCCGGCGCGGCGCCGGCCGAGCAGGGCTGGATGTACACCGAGGCGGTCTGCGCGGCGGCGGCGGTCGAGCCGGAGCGGCTGTACGTGGACGTCTACCGGGCTCGCAAGCAGCTCGCCGCCCTGGGGCTGCCCGACGCGGCCGATCTGATCGAGCGCCGGGCGGCCACCCGCCAGATCCGGCTGGGCATCGCCCGGGTGCAGGTCGTGCCCCTGGTCCGCGGTTGAGGCGGGGCCATGTGCGCCGCCGCCGACGTATCAACCGCCCGACGTTGACGCTAGAGTGCCGGCGTGACGAACGCCGATCCCCGACCGGGCCTCGACGACTTCGCCCGCGCCTTGCAGAAGGCGGGCGGCTTCGAGGCCATCGCCCGGGCGACGCTGCGCCGCGCCCTGCTCCTGGTGGACGACGCCGTCCGAGGCCCGGGGCGGGTCCGCGTCCGGCGGGCGCTGCTGCACCTGCGGGGGGACGGGGGCTACACCGGGGTGTGGGTGCTCGAGCGGGGCGCCGACGCGCTCTCCGATCCCGACCCCCGCAGCGCGCTGCTGCCCTCGGCCTCGGTGTGGCACCGGCTGCGCACCACCGGCGAGCCGGTGGCGGTGGACGTGACCCTGCGCACGATGCAGAGCCTCGACGGAGCGCCGGAGAAGGCGCAGTGGATCGACGAGCACGGGCTGTCGGATCACAGCCGGGGGCGGCTGCTCGAGCGGGACGCGACCCACACCTGCGCCCTGCCGCTGCGGGGGCCGGCGGGGGTGACGGGCATGATCTCGGTGGAGGTCGGCTGCCGGGCGGCCATCGGGCGGCCGCTGGCGTGGGGTGACTGCCGGGCGGCGCTGGAGGCGACGGTGGCCGTGGCCGGGCCGTATCTGGCGGCGCTGGCCCCGGCCCGTCCGCCGCCCGAGGCCGATCCGCTGCTGCCGGTGATCGGCGCGACGATGGCCCCCCTGGTGCGGGTGCTGCGGGCCTTCGCCGCCGAGGAGGAGACCCTGCTCGTCCGGGGCGAGACGGGCACCGGCAAGTCGCGCATCGCCCGCTGGTGCCACGCCCGCTCACCCCGCCGCGAGGGGCCGTTCGAGGTGCTCGACCTGCTCGCGGTGCCCCCCGAGACCCAGATGGGCGAGCTGTTCGGCTGGAAGCGGGGGGCCTTCACCGGGGCGGTGCGCGATCACGACGGCTTCGTGGCCCGGGCCGAGGGCGGCACGCTCTTCATCGACGAGGTCGACAAGCTGTCGCTCGAGGCCCAGGCGGCGCTGCTGACGCTGCTCGAGGAGCGCCGCTACCGGGCGCTGGGCCATGGCGGGCGCCGGCTGGAGGCCGACGTGCGCTTCATCGTGGGCACCAACGCCGACCTCGCCGGGGCGGTGGCCGAGGGCACGTTCCGCGAGGATCTGTACTACCGCATCAACGTGCTGCCGCTGGAGCTGCCCCCGCTGCGGGCCCGGGCGGACGAGATCGAGGCCTGGGCCCGCTTCATGCTGCGCCGGTGCCACGAGAGCCGGCGGGCGGCGGGCGCGGCGCAGCTCGATACGGACGCCGAGGGGCTTCTGGCGGGCCAGCCGTGGCCGGGCAACCTGCGCCAGCTCGACAACTGCGTGCGCCGGGCCTACACCCTCGCCGGCCTCGACGCCGATCCGGGCGGGCCGGGGCGGCGGGTGACGGCGCATCACATCCGGGCGGCGCTGGCCTTCGAGAGCGGGCGCCGGGCGGGCGGTGATCCGCTCCAGCCGCTGCTCGACGCGGCGGTGGCCTTCGTGGCCCGGCTGGCGGCCGATCCGCCGGTTGATCTGTCGGCGGTCGAGTGGCCCGGCGCACTGCACGGGCTGCTGCTCGGCGCGGCGGTGCTCGAGACCGGCGGCCGCGATCCGGCCTTCGAGCTGCTGGGCTACGGGCGCATGGTCGCCAACCGCAACCACCACAAGGCGCTGCTGCGGGACGTGGGCCGGCTGGCGGCGCTGGCCGAGGCCCTGGGCAGCGGGCTGCCCCCGACCCTGAAGGCCCTGACCGGATGAGGCCGGCCGACTGAGTGCGACCCCGCTTGTCAGTAGGCCATGCCCGGCCTATGGTCGCCGCGTCTTCCACCCCACGAGGTGTGTCATGAGCGCGCACGGGGCCCCGTCGACGGCCTGGCCGGTGGGCCGGCGGCTGGCCGACCGCTACATCGTCGAAGATCTGATCGGCGAGGGCGGCTTCGGGCAGGTGTACCGCGCGCGGCAGATCGGGACCGGGCAGGCGGTGGCGGTCAAGCGGCTACGGCTCGTCACCGGCCCGGGGGCGCCCCCGGCGGACCGTCAGCGGGCGCGCTTCGAGCGGGAGGTCGCCCTGTGCGGCCGCCTGTTCCACCCCAACGTGGTGCGGGTGATCGACGCCGGCGAGGCCGAGGGCGAGCTGTTCACCGTCTTCGAGTTCGTGCCCGGGCGCACCCTGGCGGCGGTGCTCGCCGAGCAGGGGCGGCTGGGCCTCGACGAGACGCTGCACCTGATGGGGCAGGTGCTCGACGGGCTGGCGGCGGCCCACGCGGCGGGGGTGGTGCACCGCGACCTCAAGCCGCACAACATCATGGTCACCGAGACCGGCGCCCGGCGGAACGCGCTGATCCTGGACTTCGGCACCGGAGCCCTGGCCGACGGCCTGAGCGACGGGGCCCGGCTGACCGCCTCGCTGGAGGTGCTCGGCACGCCGGCCTACGCCGCGCCGGAGCAGCTCCGGGGCCTGGAGCCGACCCCCCGGACCGATCTCTACGCCTGGGGCCTGATCGTGCTCGAGTGCCTGACCGGCAGCCGG
The DNA here is from genome assembly GCA_030426085.1 of bacterium. Lineage (GTDB taxonomy): Bacteria > Myxococcota_A > Bradymonadia > UBA7976 > UBA1532 > JACKDM01. Next base: position 25,918 of record JAUHYW010000075.1, read on the forward strand.
GTGATCGAGGGCGATACGCCGCACGCGGCGCTGTTCGCCCAGCTCGGGGCCGATCCGATCCCCCTGCCGCCCAGCCTGACCGGGCAGCCGCTCGGCGCGCTGCTGGCCCGGGTGCTCGAGAAGGACGTCGAGCGGCGGGACGTGGGGGCCGCCGAGCTGCTGCGGGCGCTGGTCGAGCTGGGCGCGCCGAGCGCCCGCCCGGCCGCCGAGGCCGATGACGGCCCGCTGGCCCCGGGCGAGGTGGCGACCCTCGGGCCGCCGATCGACCCCCGCCACTGGGCCCGGCCGGGCGGCGATCGGCGGCAGCTCATCGCGGTGGCGGCCCGGGTCGAGCTGAGCCCGGTGGGCGAGGTCGACCCCGAGGTGCTCGATCGGCTCACCCGGCAGCAGCTCGCCGCCTGCGCCGAGGACGTCGCCCCCACCGGGGCCCGGCTGGCGGGGGCCCTGGGCACCGGGCTGGTGTGGTACTTCGGCGCGCCGGCCCGGGAGGACGACGCCCGCCGGGCGCAGCGGGCGATGGAGGCGCTGCGGGCCGGCATGACCCGGCGGGCGGCGACCCTGGAGAAGAGCTACGGGGTCCGGGCGGCGCTGCGGGTCGGGGTGCACGCGGCGCGGCAGGTGGTGGGCCCGCCGGCCGGCGCGGGGCCCCACCCCGACGCCCTCGGCCTGCTCGCCGGCCGGGCGCTGGCCCTGGCCGACGCCGCGCTGGACGGCCCCCGGGTCAGCTCGACCGCCCGGCGGCTGCTCGACGCCGCGCCCCGGCTCGACGTGGCCGATACGCTCTCGACCTCCCGCCGGGCGCCCTTCGTGGGCCGCGACCGCGAGCTGTCGACGCTGCGCGCGCTGTGGGCCTCGGCCCGGAGCGGCGCCGGGCGGGCGGCGCTGGTGGTCGGCGAGGCGGGCATGGGCAAGTCCCGGCTGGCGCAGGCGCTGTACGACGACATCGAGGGCGGGCGGTGGCTGGTGGCCCGCTGCCTGCCCGAGGCCCGCAACAGCACGCTGCGGCCCATCGTCGACCTCTTCGAGTCGCTGCTCGACGCCCCGGACGACGCCCCGCCCGCGGCCCGCATCGACGCCCTGGCCCGCTTCGTCGAGGCCCGGGGGCTCGATGCGCACGAGGCGATGCCCCTGCTGGGCGCCGCGCTGGGGCTGCCGGTCTCCGAGCGCTGGCCCATGCCCGGCCTGCCCCCCGCCCGGCGGCGGGAGGTGACCTTCGACCTGCTGCTGTGCAGCCTCTTCGACCTGGCCGAGCGGCAGCCGCTGGTGCTGTGGGTCGACGATCTGCACTGGGCCGACCCCTCGACCCTCGACCTGCTCAAGCTGCTCATCGAGGATCTGCCCACCGCCCCGGTCTTCGCGCTGATGACCACCCGCCCCGGCTTCGAGCCCCCGTGGGCCGCCGGCCGGGTCGATCAGGTGCGGCTCGACCGGCTGGCCCCGGCGGCGGTCGAGGCGCTCATCGAGGCCTGCGACGCGGGGCACGCGGTGGGCGAGGCGCTGCGGGGGCGCATCGCGGACCGCACCGACGGGGTGCCGCTCTTCGTCGAGGAGTTGACCCGCATGCTGGCCGAGCGCCCGGCGGGCGGGGGCGACGCGGTGCCCGAGACGGTCGAGGCCTCGCTGGCGGCCCGGCTCGACGCCCTGGGCCCGGCCCGGCGCACGGCCCGGGTGGCGGCGGTCATCGGCCGCGAGTTCCGCGAAGATCTGCTGGCCCTGGTCTGCGAGCGCGACCCCATCGAGCTGAGCGCCGATCTACGGGCGCTGGTCGACGCGACGTTGGTCCACCGCCGCCGCCGGGCCCGGCCGGTGTTCGTCTTCAAGCACGCCCTGGTGCGGGACGCGGCCTACGGCGCGCTCACCGCGCCCGACCGGGCGAGGATCCACGGGCGCATCGGCGAGGCGCTCGAGGCCCGGTTCCCCGAGGAGGTCGCCCGCCGGCCCGAGCTGCTGGCCCACCACTTCGGCGCGGCGGGCGACCGGCGGCGGGCGACGCGCTACGCCGAGACGGCGGCCAGCGCCGCGCTGCACCGCTCGGCCAACGTCGAGGCGGTGGAGCACGCCCGGCAGGCCATCGCCTGGCTGGACGGGCTGGCCGACCCCCGGGAGCGCGACCAGCGCGAGCTGCGGCTGACCGGGCTGATGACCCCCGCGCTGATGGCGTCGACCGGCTTCGTCGCCCCCGAGCTGCGGGCGGCGCTCGACCGGGCGGCGGCTCTGATCGAGTCGCTGGGCCTCAACGAGGCGGCGCTGCCCATCCTGTGGTCGACGGCGATGGTGCGCAACGTGCTCGGTGATCGGGCCGAGGCCCGGTCGCTGATGGGGCGGGTCATCGAGCACGCCGAGCGCACCGACGATCGCAGCAACCTGCTCGCCGGCCTGTCGATGCGGGCCGGCTTCCGGGTCATCGACGGCGACATGCGCGCGGCCGAGGTCGACTACGCCCGGGCCCGGGGGCTCTACGACCCCGAGCGCGACCGGGCCCTCGCCGCCCGCTATGGCTGGGATCCGTTCATGGTGCTGCTCACCGGATCGGCGCTCTCGCTGTACGCCACCGGCCGGGTGGACGCGGCGGTCGAAGGCAGCGCCCGGGGCGAGGCCTGGTCCCGGGAGATCGAGCACGCCCACAGCATCGCCCAGGCGCTGATGTATCGCTGCATCCTGGCGCTGTGGGCCGACGAGCCGGCGCAGGCGAAGCGTCACGGCGAGGCGGGGCGGGCGTTCTGCCTCGAGCACGGGCTGCCCGACAACCTGGTCTACATCGAGATGCTGCGGGCGTGGGGCGCCGACGACATCGACGCGCTGCGGGCGGCCCTCGAGCAGTGCCGGGGCATCGGGCTGCGGCTGGGCCTGAGCATGTACCCCGCCGCGCTGGCGCAGCTCGAGGCCCGCCGGGGGCGGCACGCCGAGGCCCTGGCCCTCGTCGATGACTGCATCGCCTTCGCCGAAGAGACCGGCGAAGGCATGTTCCTGCCTCGGCTGCATGGCATGCGTGGCACCTGGTCGCTGGCGCTCGATCCCACCGGGGGCCGGGCGGTCGAGAGCTGGCGGGTGGCGCTGGCGGTAGCCGACGAGACCGGGGCGGTGATGATGGCTCTGCCGGCTGCCATCGACTACGCCCGCTGGCTGCTCGACCGGGGTGACACCGCCGGGGCGCACGCGGTGCTTGACCCCCGCCTCGAAGTGATCGACGGTGGTGACGGAGTGGCCATCGTCGAGCGCGCCCGCAGCCTGCGGTCGGCCGGGGCGATGGGAGCGGAGGTCGAACGATGAGTGGAGCGATGCGAGATGGCACGGCCGATGGGATGAAGACCGACTCCCAGTCGACCCTGAACGCCAACCTGTACCTGCTGTGGGTCGAGACCTGGAACAAAGCCGTCGCCCTGGCGTGGCGCGACCCGGGGTTCGCCAAGTGGCTGGTCGCCGACCCCAAGGCGGCGCTGGAGAAGCAGTTCGGCTTCGTCTTCCACGATCAGGTCGATCTGTCGGTCACGGCGATCGACGAGGGCGCGGCCGACCCCGACGGCCGGCCGTACGGCTGGACGAACGGCGCCGACGGCCCCGAGGGCTGGCACCTGCCGTCGACCCGGATCGAGCTGTTCCTGCCGCCGGCGCCGGAGGCCACCGAGCAGGCGGTGGCGGTGATGGCCTACTGGGAGACCGACGAGGCGCTGCCGTTCTCCTGCTCCTGCGCCTGAGCCCCGCGCCACCCGAACCACGCGGCGGCGTTGCCCCCCATCAGCCGGGCGAACGCGGCTGAGCCCACCCGCGCCTCGAGCGCCGCCGCCTGCTGCACCAGCCCGGTGTCGTGGTCGAAGTGGGGGAAGTCGGTGCCGAAGACGAACGGCGCCGACCCCAGCGCGTCCACCGCCTCGGCCAGCAGCGGCTCGCCCGGCTCGAACCCCAGCACGCACGCCCGACGGATCAGGGACGACGGCGGATCGGGCACCTGGCGGCGCAGGTCGTCGGTGGCCACCGACCACGACGCGTCCAGCCGCCACAGCCAGTGGGGCAGCCAGCTACAGCCCGCCTCGAGCAGCCCGACCCGCAGCGTCGGGTGGCGGGCCAACACCCCCCCGTCGATCAACGCCACCAGGGCCATCATCGCCTCCAGCCCGTGGGCGCAGGCGTGGCGGGCGAACTGGCTGTCGAAGCGATCGGTGCCCGCCGCCGGCACCCGGGCGTGGGTCCCGCCGTGCAGCATCACGGGCAGCGCGGCCTCGGCGCAGCGGGCCCAGAACGGCGCCAGATCGGGGTGGCCCAGGGTGCGGCCGCCCACCGGCTCGGGGCGCATGACCACCGCCCGCCAGCCGCGGACGAGGACCGCCTCGAGGTCGACCACCATCCGGCTCGGGTCGTGGCGGGCGATGAGGCCCACCGGCAGGAGCCGCTGCGGATCGGCGGCGCACAGGTCGGCCAGCCAGCGGTTGTAGGCCGCCGCGAAGGCGTGGGCCACCGGGGGCGGCATGTCGTCGGTGCCGATGAGGAAGGTGGCGTAGGTCGGCATGAGCGCGGCGGCGGCGACCCCCTGGCGATCCATCGAGGCGAGCTGGCCGGCGCCGACGCTGGCTTCGTGCATCGCGCCCAGGCGGGTCCACGATCCGCGGCTGGCCGCCAGCCGCATCGCCTCGGGCATCGGGCGCCAGATGGGGCGGCCCCGCCAGCAGGGGATGGGCATCAGCGGGGTCATGCCCGCCGGCCCCAGCCGCTGCATGCGGGCGGCGATCGTCTCGCCGGGCACGTCGCCCGCGTCGGGCACGAGGGTCGGCGCCTCGTCCCGGAAGGCGGGATCGAGGTAGCGGGGCCACATGTCGAATGGCTCGATGACGTGCCGGTCGGCGTCGAAGACGATGGCATCCGGTCGCATCGCACCCTCCCTGTCAGTGGCGTGCTCCGCTGTATCAGCCGGCGTCACGCCGGACAAGCCGGGGGCTGCGTCCGGGGGGGACGCGGCCGCGTCCGGGCGGCGCGCAGGGGGCCCGCGCCGTGACCGCCGGATCGCGTCGAATCACAGCCCGATGCGGGCTCCAGCGTCTGGTACGCCCGCTGCAATCACCGGCTGGCGAGCGCCGCGCGGCGCATCACCCACATCCCGGAGGCCGGTCATGCTGCGGATCCCGTTCGTCGTCTTCTTCTGCGCGCTCTTCGCCCTGCCCTCCGCCCGGGCCCAGATCAGCGGCGGCCTGGAAGGCAAGTGGCAGCACTACACCGTCGCGGCCGAGGCGGGCGAGTCGCCGCTCTTCGACTTGTGGATCGAGGGCGAGATGGTGGCCTGGCGGATGCAGGCCGGGGTCGCCGCCGCCGATCTGGATCGGGCGCTGGTCTGGCGGCCGGGGGCGGTGGTCTCCCGCCCGCCGGCCGACGCCCGGGTCTCGACCTCGGAGGCCCGGCCGGTGGCGGGGCCGTCGCTGTCGGCGCCGAGCCACCTCATCGTGCGGGACGGGGTCGTCACCGCCCTCGTCGAGCTGCGCCTGACCCCCGACTGCGCCAAGCGCTGCGGACTCGCGGGCCTGGACGTGGTCGAGCTGGCGGGCCGGATCTTCGCCCCGGACGGCGCGGCCGGGGTCGAGCTGCCGGCGGGCGGGCGGTTCCCGGTCGAGGCCGGCGATCGACGCCTCTCCTGGCGTTGATCGCCGCGCGCGGCGCCACCGGCGGCATGCGGCCCGGCGGAGGACTTGCGCTATACTCGCCCCCTCTCGCGCATCGCCCGGGCCCGCCCCGGACGCCTCGAGGGGGGAGAGGACCGTGCGCACCCCGCCGACCGAGACGCTCGACCCGCCGCCCGACGAGGACGGCTCGCTGACCCGGACGTCGGGGCTGTACCCCGGCGCGGTCGACATGTCCCACGACGGCCCGCCGGTCGAGGCGTGCCCCCGGCTGGGCACCGAGCGCTACTCCGGCTTCCGCCACATCGCCCGCGGGGGACAGGGCGATGTCTTCGAGGCGTTCGATCAGCGGCTGGCCCGCTCGGTGGCGATCAAGGTGCTGCGGCCCGATCGGCTGCGGGCGGCCGACGCGCTGCGCTACGAGGTCGGGCTGATGGTCGGCCTGGAGCACCCGGGCATCGTACCGGTGCACGACCGGGGCGAGACGCTCGACGGGCGGCCGTGGTTCGCGATGCAGCTCCTCGGGGGCGACGATCTGGGCGCGGTCGTCGAGCGCATGCGGGCCGGCGACGCCCACTGGACCCCCCGGCGCACGCTGGATGTGCTGGCCCGGGTGGCGGCGGCGGTGGGCCACGCCCACCAGCGGGGGGTGGTGCACTGCGACCTCAAGCCGAGCAACGTGCGGGTGGGCGCGCTGGGCGAGGTCCGGGTCATGGACTGGGGCATCGCCCGCCGCACGCCGCGGACCGAGCCCACCGCGGCCCTGGTCCGCCCCACCGGCACCCCGGGCTACATGGCCCCCGAGCGCTACGAGGCGTGGCTGCCCGACCCCCGGGCCGACGTCTACAGCCTGGGCGCGATCCTGTACCTGCTGCTGACCGGTCTGCGCCCGGGGGTGGTGGTGGGGCCGCCATCCCGCTGGCGGTCGCAGTGGCCCGACGGGACCGACGCCTCGCCCGATCTGGTCGCCCTGGCCGCCACCGCCTGCGCCCGCGAGCCCGAGGATCGCCCGGCGGACGGCGCGGCCTTCGCCCGGGGGCTGACCGACTGGCTGGACGGCGCGAAGCGGCGGGACGAGGCCCGGGCGATGCTGGCCGACGCCGACGCGCTGCGGGCCCGGTGGCGCACGCTGCGGGACGAGGCGGCCGACATCCGCGATCGGGCGGTGGCCCGGCTGGCCGAGGTCGGCCCGCTCGCCTCGGCCGAGGCGAAGCGACCGGGGCGGGCGCTGGCCGCCGACGCCGAGGCCCGGGCGGCCGAGGCCGAGCTGGCCGAGCTGGCGCTGGTGGGCACGGTGCAGGCGGCGCTCATCCGCGATCCGACGCTGCCCGGGGCCGCGGCGCTGCTGGCCGATCACTATCGGGACGTGCTGCTCGACGCCGAGGCGGCCCGGGACGCGGCCGGGGTGCGGCGGGCGTCGGCCCTCATCCGGATGCATGGCGACCCGGCCCGGATCGAGTGGCTGGACGGCCCGAGCCCGGTGAGCCTGACGGTCGACGCGCCCGAGGCCCGGGTGCGCCTGGCGCGCTACACGCTGCGCGAGGGGCGGCTGGTCCCCGGCCCCGAGCAGATCCATCAGGCGCCGCTGCGCGCGGTCGAGGTCGTGCCGGGCAGCTACCTGGCGGTGCTCGAGTCCCCCGGCCGGGCGCCGGTCCGGCTGCCGCTGCGGGTCGAGCGGGGCGCGCACTGGCGCCACGCGCCGCCGGGGTGTGATCCGATGCCGGTGCACCTGCCGCCCTCGGGGGCCATCGGGCCTGACGAGATCTACGTGCCGGCGGGCGCCTGCATCGTGGGGGGTGATCCGGCGGCCCTCGACGGGCTGCCCCGGCGGCGCATCTGGATCGACGGCTTCGTCATCGGGCGCACGGCGGTGACCCACGGCGCATGGCGGGGCTTCCTGGAAGACACCCTGGACCGCCGGGGCCCGGCCGCGCTCGACGGGCTCCTGCCCCGCCCCCGGGACGGCGCCTCGCCGAGCGGGGGGCCCATCGCGCTCGACCCCGACGGTCGGCTGGTCTTCGCGCTCGACGACGACGGCGAGCCGGTGCACCCCGACAGCCCGGTGGCCCTGGTGGACTGGCCGGCGGCGACGGCCTACGCCCGCTGGCGCGCCGCCCGGGACGAGCTGCCCTGGCGGCTGCCCCACGACCTCGAGTGGGAGAAGGCGGCCCGGGGTGTGGACGGGCGGCTGTGGCCCTGGGGCGACGACTTCGATCCGACCTGGACCCGGGTCGCCGAGAGCTTCGCCGGCCGCCCTCACCCGGTGCCGGTCGGATCGGCCGCGGCCGACGAGAGCCCGTACGGGGTGCGGGACATGGCCGGCACCATCCGGACGTGGTGCGGCTCGGACTACCAGCGCGACGGTCCGCCGGGCGCGCGGCTGACGGTCCGAGATCCGCAGGGCGCGCTGCGTATGGTGCGGGGCGGCGCGTGGGTCGCCGCGGCGCCGACGTGCCGCCCGGCGGGTCGCTTCGCCAACCGGCCCGACGACCGGTTCCGCACGATCGGGGTCCGGCTGGCCCGCTCGCTGCCGTCGCCCTGACCCCCGCCGGCCGGGGGTGCCTTTTCGTGTGACGCTCGATGGGCCATCATCATCCCGAGTGCAGCGCGCGCTCGGGGAGGCACCGATGGACGAGTTCCCGACCGACGGATCGATCGATCCGCCGCAGGCCGCCGACGGCGCCTACGGCAGCGTGCTCGAGCGGCTGCACGAGGGCTTCCAGATCCTGGACCACCGCTGGCGCTACCTCTACGTCAACGACGCGGTGGTGGCCCACGCCCGCCGCCCGCGCCGGGCCCTGCTCGGCCGCTCGATGCTCGAGCTGTACCCCGGCATCGAAGAGACGCCGATCTTCACCACGCTCCGGCGCTGCATGCGCCAGCGGGTGTCGGATCAGGTCGAGAGCCGCTTCTTCTACCCCGAGGGCGGCAGCGCGTGGTTCGAACTGCGCGTCCAGCCGGTGCCCGAGGGGCTGGCGGTCCTGTCGATCGACGTCTCCGAGCGCAAGGCCCTCGAAGCCCGCCTGCGCCAGTCGCAGCGCCTCGACGCCGCCGGCCGGCTGGCCGCCGGGCTGGCCCACGACTTCGGCAACCTGCTCTCGGCGATCACCGGAGCCTGCGCCCTGGCGCTCAACCGCGACCCCGAGCCGGGCGTGCGGGGCGACCTCGAGCTGGCGCTGTCGGCCGGGGAGCGGGCGTCGGCCCTCGTCGAGCAGCTCATGGCCTTCTGCCGCCAGCGCGCGGTGAACCCCCAGCCGCTCGACGTGCGCGCCCGCATCGCCGCCTTCGCCGACCTGCTGCGCCGGAGCACCGCCCGCCGGTGCCCGGTGGAGCTGTTCCTCGAGCCGACCCCGCCGGTGAACATGGACGGCGGCGGCTTCGAGCAGGTCGTGCTCAACCTCGTGGTCAACGCCGCCGACGCCATGCCCGACGGCGGCTCGATCACCGTGCGCACCGGCGACGTGCTCTTCGAGCAGGAGACCGCCTTCGGCGCCGCCACGCTGCCCGCCGGGCGCTACGCCGCGCTGACCGTGACCGACACCGGCGTCGGCATGCCGCCCGAGGTGGCCGCGCGGGTCTTCGAACCGTGCTTCACCACCAAGAGCGAGGGGCAGGGCACCGGCCTCGGTCTGTCGAGCAGCTACGGCATCGTGCGCCAGGCCGGGGGCGCCATCGCGGTGTGCAGCGAGCCCGGCACCGGCTCGAGCTTCACCGTCTACCTGCCCGCCGCGCCGAGCGCCGATTGACCCACCCCGATCCGCAGCCGCCCATCCCCCGCCCGGTCCTGGCCCTGCATGGCCTCGCCGCGCTCATGGTCATCGTGCTGGGGGCGGTCTACCTCGGCCGGTCGAGCATCATGCCCTACCACCTCGACGCCATCGAGACGACCTGGAGCGACCTGGACCCCCGCCACCGGGCCTTGTACCTGGCCTTCTTCAAGGGCGTCGGCGCGGGCTACCTCTCGGCGGGCCTGGCCCTGCTCATCATCGTGCTGGGCCCCATGCGCTGCGGCGCGCGCTGGACCCTGTGGGCCGCGCCGCTGGTGACCTTCGCCGGCATGGTGCCGCTGGTGGGCATCATCCTCTTCGTGCGGGCCCACACCCCGGCCGACCCCCCGATGGCCTACCCGGTCCTGATCCTGGTGCTCTCGGCGATCGCGGTCGGCCTCTCGCTGCACGCCCGCGCCCGCCGCCCGACAGAAAACACGTCCAGCGGACACTCGGGGGCCCTCACACCCTAGTCAGGGTGATGCCGAGCGACAATCAGCCCCACGATGCGTTCTTCAAGGCCATCTTCAGCCAGCCCGAGGCCGCAGCCTTCGCGCTGCGGCGGGTGCTGCCGCCGCCGGTGGTCGACGCGATCGACTGGGCCGGGCTGGAGCCGGTGCCCACCGAGTCGGTCGACGCCGAGCTGACCCTCGGCCGGGCCGATCTGATCTTCCGCGCCCCTCTGGCCGGCCGCGCGGTATGGTTCGATCTCATGCTGGAGCACCAGTCCACCGTGCCCCGGCGCATGCCGCTGCGCTTCCTGGGCTACATGCTGCCCGTCTGGCGCCGGGCCGACCGCGAGACGCCGGCCGACGCGCCGCTGCCCGTGATCGTGCCGGTGGTGATCTACCACGGCGCTCGGCGGTGGACCGGCCCCCTCGCCTTCGAGGACATGTTCGACATCCCCGAGCCCCTCGGCCCGGTCCTCCGGCCGCATGTGCCCGCCTTCCGGCTGGTGCTCGACGACCTGCGCCGGGCCGAGCCGGTGTCCGACACCGCAGGCATGGCGCTGGCGGTTGTCGGTCTCAGCTTGCTGCGGCACGCTCCGCACGATCCCGACCTGCGCCCGGTGCTCGACCGGCTCGTCCCCCACCTGGCGGCGGTGGCCCGCATGGACCAGGGGGAGCTATACTTCGCCCAGATCGCCCGCTACGTGCTCGACGTCGGGCAGGCCGAGGCGTCGGCGGTGCGCGACGCGCTGGTGCGCCGCGTGCCGAGCGAGATGAAGGAGGTCGTGATGACCGCAGGTGAGCAACTCCGGGCCGAGGGCCGCGTGGAAGGACGCGCCGAGGCGCTTCGGGACGCCCTGCTCAAGATGAGCCGGCTGAAGTTCGGCGTCGTGCCCCCCGGCCTCGAAGAGCGGGCCCGCAGCGCCGACGCCGACACCCTCGACCGCTGGACCGACCGCCTCCTCGAAGCCGAGCGCTTCGAAGACATCTTCGATTGATCGACCTGAAGCGAGGCGGCCGTGATGACCTCAGGTGAACAACTCCGCGCGCAGGGCTACGCCGAAGGCTACGCGGAGGGCTACGCCGAAGGTTACGCGGAGGGCTACGCCGAGGCGCTTCGGGGCGCCCTGCCCAAGATGAGCCGGCTGAAGTTCGGCGTCGTCCCCCCGGGCCTCGAAGAGCGGGCCCGCGGCGCCGACGCCGACACCCTCGACCGCTGGACCGACCGCCTCCTCGACGCCGAGCGCATCGAGGACATCTTCGATGATCGACCTGAAGCGAAGCGGCCGTGATGACCTCAGGTGAGCAACTCCGCGCGGAGGGCTACGCCGAGGCGCTTCGGGGCGCCCTGCTCGAGATGAGCCGGCTGAAGTTCGGCGTCGTCCCCCCCGGCCTCGAAGAGCGGGCCCGCAACGCCGACGCCGACACCCTCGACCGCTGGACCGACCGCCTCCTCGAAGCCGAGCGCATCGAGGACATCTTCGACTGACCCGGGGACGCCGGGCCCCGGCGCTCAGCCGGCCAGCCCCCGCACGATGCCCTCGATGGCCGCCACCGCCGCCGGGATCTTCTCCGGCGACTGCCCCCCGCCCTGGGCGAAGTCGGGCCGCCCGCCGCCGCGGCCGTCCAGCTCGGCGCACACCGCCTTGACGATCCGCCCCGCGTGGAACCGCTTGTCCTTCTTCAGCTTCGGCCCCACCGCGGCGATGATCGCGACCTTGCCGTCCTCCAGCCCCGCCACCAGCACCGCCGCCGCGTCGGGCCGTTGACCTTCTGCACGTCCTCGACGGCCGCCTCGAAGCCCTCGCCCCGGATGACCCGTGGTCGGCGATCTCGCCGCCGCTCTCGGCATAAAACGGCGTGCGGTTCAGGATGAGCTCGACCCGGTCGTCGCGCTGCCTCCAGCGCATCACTCGGGTGTCGAGCGAGGCCAGCCCGTCGCTGAACGCGTGACCGGCACCTCCGACTGCGCCGCCATGGGCTACCCGCCGTATGGATGCATGCCCCGGATCGGATAGTTGTTCTCCGGATCGCGAATCCAGCGCAATCCGGACACCAGCGTCTCGAGCTCGGGCCGCACGAACGGGTTGTTGGAGATGTCGACGACCTGCAGTGTCCCGTGCTGGTTGATCACGAACAGCCCCGGCTCGGCGAAAGCATGGTCGGTCTCTTTCGGTGATCGCGGGTCGGAGATGTAGAGCCCGAGCTGCTTCATCTGCGCCGTCGACAGGCTGTGGAACAGCGGGAAGTTCACCGCGAGCTTCTCGCGATGCCGCGCGAGCTGCGCCGGGCTGTCGCCGGAGACCGCGGCCACATCGACCCCGATCGCCGCCAGGTCGGCGACGACGTGTTCGAGCCGGTTGAGGTAGCGGGTGCACATCGGGCAGTGCCGGCCGCGATAGACCACGACCATCATCCAGTCGCAGTCGCCGGTCGGCTTTGAGATGTCGCGGACCGTACCGTCGGCGTCGGCGACCTCCAACGATGGGAAGACTGCGCCGGCCTGAAGTTTGTAGGTGGTCATCGGTTCTCCTTGTCGGATCGGCCCGGGAAGTGGACCTCGAGGTGGCTGCGGAAACGGGTGAGATCGCGCTCGATGTCGCCGTTCTTCATCACGTCGTGGGCCGAGAACGTCGGCAGCGGCTTCATCCCGAAAAAGCGCAGGTTGAGGTGCATCGGCCACAGCAGGTCGTCGACCCCGCGCCCCTCGAAGAACGGCGCGTCGGGGTTCTCGAAGGCGTCACGGGGTGCGTTGAAGGTCAGAGAGAGCATGTAGGCGGTGTCATCGAGCGCGCCGCCGAGCCCGTAGCGGTGCCCCTCATCGGGGCCACGGCGCCCGTCGCCCCGGCAGAGCCGGCCGTCCATACCCGCGGTGTAGACCTCGTCCATGTACTTCTTGAAGATCCACGGCGTACCCATCCAGTTGACGGGGAACTGCACGAGCACCACATCGGCCCACTGGTGGCGCGCGATCTCGTCGTCGACATCCCAGCCCTTCGAGACCTCGGTGAGCTCGACCGCGTAGCCCCGCCGTGTGAGGTGCTCGTGGGCCAGAGAGACCAGGGTGCCGTTCAGCCGGCCCTTGGCGAACGGATAGGGCTGGTGTCCATTGATGATGAACACGTTCGGCATGGGTTCTCCTCTTCGCTGTGTGCCTCGATTCTGGTTGCGCAGTTCACGACGTCAACCAGTATACTTTTCGTAACCTTGGTTGGAGGACGATGTGGACGCGCGGGTGGAACGCGATGGGCGGGGTCGCAAGACCGTGGTGGAAGCCTGCGCCGAGCCGTGCGCCATCGAGCGGGGCATGCGGGTGCTGGGCGGCAAGTGGACCGGCTCGATCCTGTGGCATCTCCAGGACGAGCCGGTGCGCTTCAACGACCTCGCGCGCATGGTCGGCGGCGCGAGCAAGAAGATGATCTCCGAGCGCCTCAAGCACCTCGAAGCCCATGGGCTGGTCGAGCGGCGGGTGCTCGACACCCGCCCGATCGGCGTGGCCTATGGCATCACTTCACGGGGTCAGACCGCGCTGCGTTTCCTCGACGAGCTGCGGCGTTGGTCGGAGCGCGAGCTGACCCGACCAGTGGGCTGATCTCGAGTCCGGGGCGTCGAGGCCCGTTGCCGGATCCGAACACGTGGCCGACACCTCCGACTGGCGTCGGCGGTGCGGGACGCGCTCGTGCGCCGGGTGCCGGCTGAGATGAAGGAGGTCGTGATGACGGCAGGTGAGCAGCTCCGGGCCGAGGGCCGCGCCGAAGGTCGGCTCGAAGGCCGCGCCGAAGGTCGGCTCGAAGGCCGCGCCGAGGGCCTCCGCGGCGCCCTGCTCAAGATGCTCGAGCTGAAGTTCGGCGCCGCTCCGCCGGGCCTCGCAGAGCGCTTGCGCGGCGTCGACGCCGACACCCTCGAACGCTGGATCGACCGCGTCCTCGAAGCCGAGCGCATCGAAGACATCTTCGACTGACCCGGGGACGCCGGGCCCCGGCGCTCAGCCGGCCAGCCCCCGCACGATGCCCTCGATGGCCGTCACCGCCGCCGGGATCTTCTCCGGCGACTGCCCCCCGCCCTGGGCGAAGTCGGGCCGCCCGCCGCCGCGGCCGTCCAGCTCGGCGCACACCGCCTTGACGATCCGGCCCGCGTGGAACCGCTTGTCCTTCTTCAGCTTCGGCCCCACCGCGGCGATGATCGCGACCTTGCCGTCCTCCAGCGCCGCCACCAGCACCGCCACCGAGTCGGGGCGCTTGTCGCGGATGCGATCGACCAGCGCCGCCAGCGTCTCCCGGGCGTCGACCTCGACCGCGGCCGCCACCAGCGGCACCCCGTCGACGTCGACCGCGTCGGCGATCAGATCATCGGGATCGACCGCCCCGCCCGTCCGGCGGGCCTTCTCCAGCGCCTTCTCCAGCGACTTGACCTGACCCAGGAGCTGCTCGACCCGCTGCGGCAGCCGGGCCACGTCGGTCTTGAGCGCGTCGGCCGCGGTGCGCACGAGCTGGCGCTCCTCGCGGGCCAGGGCGTCGGCCGCGTGGCCCACGACCGCCTCGATGCGCCGCACCCCGGCGCTCACCGCGCTCTGCCCGGTCACCCTCAAGTGGCCGATGTCGCCGGTGCGGTCGGTGTGGTTGCCCCCGCACAGCTCGAACGAGTCGCCGCCGGCCCGCACCGTGCGCACCAGATCGCCGTACTTCTCGCCGAACAGCGCCACTACGCCCTGGGCCTTGGCCTCGTCGATGGGCACGCCCTCGGTCTTGACCACCGGCTCGTTGCGCCGGATGCGGGTGTTGACCCAGTCCTCCATCGCCGCGATCTGATCGTCGGTCAGCGGGCTGTGGTGGCTGAAGTCGAAGCGCAGCCGGTCGGGCTCGACCACCGACCCCTTCTGCTGGATGTGATCGCCGACGATCGCCTTGAGCGCCGCGTGCAGCAGGTGGGTCGCCGTGTGGTGGATGGTCTTCTGCTGCCGCCGCTCCAGGTCGACGACCGCCGTCACCGCGCTCTCGGCGTCCAGCTTCACCGCGCCCGAGGTCAGCCGGCCGATGTGGTGGATGATGCCGTTGACCTTCTGCACGTCCTCGACCGCCACCTCGAAGCCCTCGCCCCGGATGACCCCGTGGTCGGCGATCTCGCCCCCGCTCTCGGGGTAGAACGGCGTGCGCGCGAGGATCAGCTCGACCCGATCGTCGCGCTGCCGCCAGCGCATCACCCGGGTCTCGAGCGACGCCAGCCCGTAGCCGGCGAAGCCGTCGCCCCCGCCGTCGGTGAGCACCTGCCACTCGCCGCCGTCGTCCTCGTAGAACGCGCCCGCCTGCCGCGACCGCTCGCGCTGCGCCTCCATCGCCGCGTGGAAGCCCTTCTCATCGACCGAGAACCCGTGGGTCTCGGCCTCGATGCGGGTCAGGTCGACCGGGAAGCCGTAGGTGTCGTACAGCTCGAAGGCCTCCTGCCCCGCGATCTCGGTCTCGCCGGCCGCCTTCTTGCCCTCGATGATGCCGTAGATGCGGGCCATGCCCCGGTCGAGGGTGCGGAAGAAGCGGGCCTCCTCCTCCTCGAGCGCCGCCTGGGTGTTGGCGATGACCGTCTCGGGCAGCTCGTAGACCCCCTCGAACTGCGCGGCCACCGTCGGCGCCAGCCGGTGCAGGAAGGGCCCGTCGAAGCCGATGCGACGCCCGTGGCGCACCGCCCGCCGCAGGATGCGCCGCAGCACATAGCCCCGGCCCTCGTTGCTGAACTGCCCGCCCTCGCTCAAGGTGAACGTCAGCGAGCGGATGTGATCGGCGATGACCTGCAAGTCGACCTTCTGCTCGGGGTGCTGCCGGGTCGCCCCCGACAGGCCCTCGATCGTCTCGATGATCGGCACGAACAGGTCGGTCTCGTAGGCGGTGACCTTGCCCTGGAGGATCATCGCGATCCGCTCCATGCCCATGCCGGTGTCGACCCCGTGCTGGCTCAGCGGCTCGAGCGTGCCGTCGTCCAGCCGGTTGTTCTGCATGAACACGTTGTTCCAGAACTCCATGAAGCGGTCGCCCTCGCCGCCCATGTAGTCCTCGGGCCCGGTGCCCGCCTCGGGGCCCAGGTCGAAGAACAGCTCGGTGCACGGGCCACAGGGGCCGGTGGGGCCCATCGACCAGTAGTTCTCCTCGTCGCCCTGCTCGAGATCACCGAAGCGGAAGATGCGCTTCTCGGGCACGCCCACGACGTCCCGCCACAGGGCGAAGCTCTCGTCGTCGTCCTTGTAGACCGAGATGTAGATGCGCTCCGCGTCGAGCCCGTAGACGTTGACCGACAGGTCCCACGCCATCTCGATCGTGGCCCGCTTGTAGTAGTCGCCGAACGACCAGTTGCCCAGCATCTCGAACCAGGTCAGGTGCCGGCCGTCGCGGCCGACCGCGTCGAGGTCGTTGTGCTTGCCGCCGACCCGCATGCACTTCTGCACCGAGCACGCCCGGTCGTAGGGCCGCTTCTCCTGCCCGAGCAGCGCCGCCTTGAACTGGTTCATGCCGGCGTTGGTGAACAGCAGCGTCGGATCATCGGTGGGGATGATCGGCGACGAGGGCACCTCGCGGTGGGGCATCGTCGCGTGCTGGGCGAAATAGTCGAGGAAGGTCCGCCGGATGCGGTGCTGGTCCCACGTCATGCTGAGTCTCGCTGGTTTCGATCGGCGCCGGCCGATCAGCGGATGCGGATACGGACGAAGTGCCGCTTGCCTTTCTGGATGAGGTGCTCGCCGGGTGCTTCGAACGCGAAGCGGGCGTCGCGGAGCTGCTCGCCGTCGAGCCGCAGCCCGCCCTGCTTGATCACCCGCCGGGCCTCGCCGTTGCTCTGGGTCAGGCCGGCCTCGGTGAGCACGTTGAGCAGGCCCAGCGGCAGGCCGGCGGCGTCGAAGTCGACCGCCGGCACGTCGTCGGGCACGTCCTTCTTGCGGTGCACCCGGACGAAGTGCTGCTCCGCCGCCTGCGCCGCCTCGGCCGAGTGGTACTGCTCGACGATGGCCCGCCCCAGGCGCATCTTGGCGTCCATCGGACCCATGCTCTCCAGGATCCGGTCGCAGTCGCCCTGGGGCAGCCGGGTGGCGAGGGTGTAGAACAGCGGCATCAGATCATCGGGGATCGACATCACCTTGCCGTACTGCTCCTCGGGCGGCTCGGCGAGGCCGATGTAGTTGCCCAGGCTCTGGCTCATCTTCTCGACGCCGTCGGTGCCGGGCAGCATCGGCATGATCATCAGCGCCTGCGGATCCTGCCCGAAGAGCTGCTGGATCTGCCGCCCCATCAGCTCATTGAACTTCTGGTCGGAGCCGTTGATGGTGATGTCGCTCTCCAGCGCGTAGCTGTCGTAGCCCTGCAACACCGGGTAGAGGAACTCGTGCACCATGACCCCCTCGCCGGCGGCGAGGCGGCGCTGGAACATGTCCCGCTCCCACAGGCGGGCCGCCGAGAGGCGGGTGCCCAGCCGCAGGAAGTCGGCCAGCGCCATCGGGTCGAGCCACTCGCTGTTGCGCCGCACGACCAGCGTGTCGACGTCGAGCACCCGGTCGACCTGGGTCAGCATCGACTCGATGTTGGCCTCGATCTGCTCCCGGCTGAGCTCGGGGCGGGTCTTGTCCTTGCCCGTCGGGTCGCCGATGCGGCAGGTGTAGTCCCCGATGAGCAGCACCACCGTGTGGCCCGCGTCCTGGAAGCGGCGCATGGCCTGATAGTTGACCGCGTAGCCCAGGTGCAGGTCGCGGGCGGTGGGGTCGACGCCGTGCTTGACCACCAGCCGCCGCCCGGCGCGGATCTTCTTCTCCAGCGCCTCGCGGCCGATGATCTCGGTGGCGCCGGCGAACAGCTCGTCCAGATTCACATCCCGGTCGACCGGCCTCTGGCTCACGGGGCCTCCTCTGCGCGTGGCCGTCTGTATTAGCGCCAACCGCCGCCCGCGGGCAACCGGGGCGTGGCCCGCTCTCACCGGCCATCGGCCGCGAGGTGCTCCAGCAGCATGGCATAGCCCTCCACCCCCCGGGCCCCGACCATCACGTCCCGCGCGTCGAAGACCATCGTCGGCACCCCGCTGACCCCCCGCTCGATCCAGACCCGCTCCGCGGCCCGCACCGCGTCGGCGAAGCGCCCGTCGACCAGCACCGCCCGGGCCTCGTCGGGGTCGAGCCCCACCCGCCCGGCGGCCGCGGCGAGCGCCGCCGGGTCGTTCACGTCGGCCCCCTCGGTGAAGTAGGCCCGGAACAGCGCCTGATGCAGCGCGTCGGCCCGCCCCTGCTCTTCGGCCCACCGCAGGAGCTGATGCGCCCGGAAGGTGGGCATGCGCATGCCCTCGGGGAAGGCGAAGTGAAAGCCGACCGCCGCCCCCATCTGCTGCAGCCGGGCCCGGGCCTGCCCACTCTGCGCCGGCGTCGCCCCGTACTTGCGGGCCATGTGGGCCCCGAGTTCCTCGCCCGCGTCGGGCATGCGCGGGTTCAGCTCGAACGGGTGCCAGCGCACGTCGAGCGCCACCCCCGCCTGCCCGGCCGCCGCGACGAGCTGCCGATGACCCACCACACACCACGGGCAGACCACGTCCGAGACGATGTCCACCCGCACCACCCGCGCCTCGTCCTGCTCGCGCATCGCGCCTCCCCCATCGACCGTTCACGGTTGCGATACGCCGGACACCCGATCCGGTTGCGGGGCGCGCACCTCGACCTCCGACCGGGCCGACCCGGGAGCCCCGCTTGCCCGGGCCGCGCCCGCGGTCCATCATCCCCCCCATGACGGTGCAACTCAGCGTCGAACCCAACGACCTCGGGCTGGCCCACGCCTACGCCGACGAGGATCTGATCGTGATCGACAAGCCGGCCGGGGTCGTGACCCAGCCGGGGCGCAAGCACACCCGGGATACGCTGCTCAACGCGGCGTTCGCCACCCACGGCAAGGCGCTGCAGAACATCGGCAAGGCCCGGGACTACGGCCTCGTGCACCGCCTCGACCGGCCGACGAGCGGGCTGGTCGTCGTCGCGCTCACCCAGGACGCCTACGACCACCTGCGGGCCCAGTTCGCCGAGCGGCGGGTCGAGAAGACCTACCTCGCCTGGGTGCACGGGGCGCCGACGCCGCCGACGGGCACCGTGCGGGCCCCCATCCGGGAGCAGCGGCGGGGCGGGCGCAAGCAGGCGGTGCTCGGCAAAGGCCGCGGGGCGCGCCCGGCCGAGACCCGCTACGCCGTGCGCGTGCGGGCGAGGGGCGTCTCGCTGGTCGAGTGCCACCCCGAGACCGGCCGGCTGCACCAGATCCGGGTCCACCTCGCCCAGCGGGGCAGCCCGGTGCTCGGCGACCGGGAGTACGGCCGGCGCGACGACCGCACCCTCGGGCGCAACCGCATCGGCCTGCACGCCGCCCGGCTGTCGCTGACCCACCCCCGGACCGGCCGGCGCCTGACCGTGCAGAGCCCGGTGCCCCCCGACCTGATGGACGTCTGCGCTCGGTTCGACCTGTCGTGCCCCCGGGTCTGGCGATGAGGGGGACCCGGTGGCGCCTCGGGCGCCCGATGGCATATATGACATGGGTGGCGCTCGTGGCGGGCATGGCATGCGTGACCCATGGCGCGATGGCATCTGAGCCAGCCAAGCCATCCGAGCCATCCGAGTCAGCCCCGGCGCCCGCCTCGCCGCCCCCGCTCAACTACGAGCTCAAGCACGTCGTGAGCGTCCTGCGGGGCAACGGCCTCATCCCCGACCGGGCCCCCGAAGGCAAGACCATCGCCTGGATCCGGACCGCGCGCTTCCCGGTGTTCATCCCCGAAGAGCCCTTCCCCACCTTCTTCAACGCGCTGCACTTCACGACCACCGAGCCCACCATCCTGCGCGAGGTGCTGCTGAAGCCGGGCATGCAGTGGGAGGCGGCGCTGGCCCAGGAGACCGCCCGCAACCTGCGGGGCATGGCCATCTTCAACGTCGTCGCGGTGGTGCCCGTGCGCACCGCCGACCCGGCGCAGATCGGGCTGCTCGTCGTCACCCGCGACCTGTGGAGCCTGCGCACCGAGACCCGGTTCCAGCTCACCGGGGGCTTCGTCGACGCGCTGCTGGTGCAGCTCACCGAGCGCAACCTGCTCGGCCGGGACAAGCGGGCCTCGCTGCGCTTCGAACTCGAGCCGCTCGACTTCGCGCTGGGCGCGGTCTACGTCGATCCCCGGCTGCTCGGCGAGCCGCTGCGGCTGGTGACCACCTTCGACACCCGCTTCGAGCGGGCCTCGGGCGACTACGACGGGCTGACCGGTTACTTCGAGCTGGGGCGCCCGCTGTACGACCTCCAGCAGCGGTGGGGCTTCTCGTTCGCCGCGCAGTACGAGCAGTACACCGAGCGGCAGGCCCAGCGCAGCGGGCTGCTGACCTTCACCGAAGACGGCTGCGACCCCGCGGCCGAGGGCGCCGACTGCCTCACCGCCGGCCGCACCTGGGACCACCGCCTCATCGGAGTCGCCGCGCTGGGCCGCATCCAGCGGGGCAAGCGCTGGATCGTGCGGGTCGCCGGCGGGGCCGGGTTCGTGCGGCAGGACGCCGACGCCAACGCCGCCGCCGCGCTGCCCCAGGGCGACGACCCCCGGGCGGTCGCCTTCCGAGCGGCCTTCGCCGACGCGGTGCTGCCCCGCGAGCGGCAGTGGGTCTACCCCACGGTCAACGCCCGCCTCTTCCGCAACCGGCATCAGGTCTATCGGGACCTCGCCGGCTTCGGGCTCAGCGAGGACGTGCGCCTGGGCCCCGAGGTCTTCGTCGACCTGCGGCTGCCGCTCGAGGCCTTCGGCAGCAGCGAGTCGCTGCTCGACCTCGGCGGATCGCTGGTGTGGCGCGAGGCGTGGCTCGGCGACGGGCTGGTCGAGCTGGCCGGCGGCGTGCGCTCACGGCTGTGGCTGGGCGACGGCGCGGGCGACGCCCAGCGGGGGGACTGGTTCGACGTGCGGGCCCTGACCCGCGTCCGGGGGGCGACCCCGTCGCTGGGCTTCGGCCGGGTGGTGCTGCGGGCCGACTGGCTGGTGCAGCGGGCCCAGCTCACCCCGGGGCTGGTGACCCTCGGCGGGCACAACGGCCTGCGGGGCTACCCCAGCCAGTCGCTGTTCGACTTCGGCGCCGACCGCCTGCGGGGCAACGTCGAGTACCGCACCCCGCCGTGGGTGCTCAGCTTCCTGCACTTCGGCGCGGTGGCCTTCTTCGACGCCGGCGCGCTCTACGACGACCTCGGCGACGCCTACCTGCACCACTCGGCCGGCCTCGGCCTGCGCATGGTGGTGCCCCAGGCGTCGGGCTTCGCCTACCGCCTCGACTTCGGCGTGCCGACCGACGGCAGCCGGGGCTTCACGGTGCAGTTCGGCTTCGAGACCAGTCAGGCGGTGCCGGTGACGCCCAAAGAGGATCTGCTCTACGACTTCAGCGTCGGCGGGCTGTCGAACCAGCCGTGAAGGCGAGCTACCGCTTGTAGTGTCCCGCGCAGTCGTCGGCCTGCTGCCCGTCGGGGCAGGTCGCGCCGCGCCACGCGCGGGCCTTGCCCCGGGGCTCGCCCCGGGCGTCGCGCAGGTCGGCCCGCTCGAGGTCGGCCCCGTCGATCTGCATGCGATCGATCCGGGCCCCCCGCATCTCGACCCGGCCGGCGCGGGCGCTGCGCAGATCGGCCTGCTCCATCCGGGCCTCGCGCAGTACGGCCTGCTCCATGCGCGCGTCGCGCATCTCCGCCCGCTCCAGGCGCGCGTCGCGGAAGTTCGCCCGGGTCAGGACGGCGTCGCGGAAGACGGCCTGATCGAGCCGGGCCCCCTGGAAGTTCGCCCGCTCGAGCTGCGCGCTGCGGAAGTTCGCCCGCTCGGCCCGGACGTCGCGCAGATTGGCCTGCCCCAGCCGGGCCCGCTCGAAGTTCGCCTGCCCCAGCCGGGCCCCGCGCAGGTCGGCCCGGCCCAGGCGCGCCTCGCGGAAGTCCGCCCGCTCGGCCTTGGTGTCGCGCAGCTCGGCCCGCTCCAGGCGGGCGTCGCGCAGCTCGGCCCGCTCCAGGTTCGCCCCCCGCAGGTTGGCCCGCTCCAGGTTCGCCCCCCGCAGCTTCGCCTCGCGCAGATCGGCGCTGCTCAGGTTCGCCCCGCTCAGGTTCGCCCCTTCGAGCCGGGCCCCGCGCAGGTTGGCCCGGGAGAGATCGGCCCCCGAGAGGTCGTCGCCCCGGGAGAGCTTCAGGTCGCGCAGGTCTTTGCCTTTGAGGTCGCAGCTCCCGCCGGAGAGCTTCTCGGCGAGGTCGCCGCAGCGGGCGTGGGCCGGGGTGACGAAGGCGGCGAGGCCGAGGAGGGCGAGGCAGAGGGCGAGGCGCATGGTCCGGCTCCCGTTCGTGATGGGCCCCGACTCTACGTCACCCGCGGCGCGCGCGTCAGCCGCGATCAGACCGGCAGCGGCTCGCCTCGGCCGATGGCGTAGTAGGTGAAGCCGCGGGCCGCGGTGCGGGCCGGGTCGTAGAGGTTGCGCCCGTCGACGATCACCGGCGCCGCCAGCCGGGCCTTGATCGCCTCGAAGTCCGGGCGGCGGAAGAGGCTCCACTCGGTGCAGATGCACAGCGCCGCCGCCCCGTCGAGGCAGGCGTAGTGGTCGTCGAGCAGCTCCAGGCGAGGGTCGTCGATCAGGGCCCGGGTATTGGCCATCGCCTCGGGGTCGTGGGCCGCGACGGTGGCCCCGGCGTCGAGCAGGCCCCGGATGAGGTCGAGGCTGGGCGCCTCGCGCATGTCGTCGGTGCGCGGCTTGAACGCCAGCCCCCACACCGCGATGCGCTGGCCGGCCAGCTTCTCCGGCCCGCCGAAGTGAGCCAGCACCTTGCGCAGCAGGATGCGCTTCTGATCCTGGTTCACCGCGTCGACCGCGTCGAGGATGCGCATCTCGTGGCCGTGCTCGCCGGCGGTGTGGCTCAGCGCGCGCACGTCCTTGGGGAAGCACGAGCCGCCGTAGCCGGTGCCCGGGAAGAGGAAGTGATAGCCGATGCGGGGGTCGGAGCCGATGCCGGTGCGCACCGCCTCGATGTCGGCCCCCACCCGCTCGGCGAGGTTGGCCAGATCGTTCATGAAGCTGATCTTGGTCGCGAGCAGCGCATTGGCCGCGTACTTGGTCAGCTCGCTCGACCGCACGTCCATGAACATGACCCGGTCGCTGGTGCGATTGAACGGCCCGTACAGCTCGCGCAGGGCCTCGCGGGCGATGCGGCCCTCCTCGGAGTCGGGGGTGCCGACGATGATGCGATCGGGCTTGAGGAAGTCGTTGACCGCGTCGCCTTCCTTGAGGAACTCGGGGTTGGAGCACACCACGAAGCGCTGCTTCGCCTGCTCGCCGATGATGCCGGCGACCATGTCGGCGGTGCCCACCGGCACGGTGGACTTGTCGAGCACGATCTTGATGCCGTCGACGAGCATGTTCTCCCCGCCGGCCAGCGACTCGCCGATGGTGCGGGCGACGGCCTGCACGTAGCGCATCTCGGCCGACCCGTCATCGCCCATGGGGGTGCCCACGGCGATGAAGATGATCGCCCCGTCGCGGCAGGCCTGCTCCACATCGGTGGTGAAGCTCAGCCGCCCGGCCGCGAGGTTGGACTGCACGATGGGCTGAAGCCCCGGCTCGAAGAACGGGACCTCACCCCGCTCGAGGCGGGCGACCTTGTCGGGGTCGATGTCGGCGCAGACGACGCGGTTGCCCACGTTGGCCAGGCAGGCCCCCACGACGAGCCCCACGTAGCCGCTGCCGATGACGGTGATGCGCATGATGTCTCTCGCTTGCTGACGGGCCGAATCCAGGCCCGGAGTTGTAGTGCTTTGCGCCGGGCGATGCAAAGTGCGTGCGCGCGACCCGGCCGTGGCCGGGGGCAGCGGGACGCCATCGGGGCCCGCGCCCGGCGGGCATACGGGGCGCGGGCGGGTCCCGGCGCCGGCATTTTTTCTGGCGCGGCGCGCCAGCGGACGCCGGCGCCGGGATCCTCGCGCCATTCGGGGCGCGCGCGGAGGCCGATCCGGGGGGCGCCGGCCGGCGCGGTCTTGACCGGGTCGGGGAGCGGTGCCAGACTGCCCAGCGAACACCCATGGGCTACGGGTCATCACTGACCCGTCGACGACATAACGCAAACGGCAAAGGGCCACACCATGCGCCTCGCTCCCATCCTCATCCTCGCGCCTCTGCTCACGCTGCCCGCCCACGGGGCGCCGGTCGATCGGGGGGGCGTCGCCCTACCCGGCGACGGCCCGGCGTGGTCCATCGTCGCGGAGGACGACGGGCACCTGCCCCGGCGGCTCTTCGTCGCGGGGCGGCAGGTGCGGGACATCGTGGTGCACCGATCGGGCGTGTTGACCTTCGACGACGGCGGCTTCGACATCGGCGCGCCGGGCCCGCTGGGCGAGGTGCCGATGGCCTCGCTCGTCGCGCCGTTCTGGGCGCCGCTGGCCACCGAGTGCCCCGACGGCGCGCCGCTTGGCGAGGTGCGGCGCACCGACACCGCCGAGGGGGTGCGCTTCGCCTGGATCGACGCGGCGGCACCCGGCTGCGAGGGCGCGCGGGCGACGTTCAGCGTCGAGCTGTTCATCGAGGGCGATACGCTGCGGGCGGTGGAGCTGCGCTACGAGGCGCTGCCGACCGAGACGCCGGCCGTCGAGCCCCGGGCCGGCCTGCGCTTCGGGCGAGGCGGGCAGGCGCCCACGGTGATGGAGCTGTTCCCCGATCCGCCGGGCGGGGTGATGCAGGGGCGGGCGAAGTGGCTGCTGGAGGGCTCGAGCGACGGCGAGCCGGGGGCGTGGATCATCGAGGTG
>JAUHYW010000177.1 GCA_030426085.1 bacterium
CCCGGCGAGTCGGCGCGGCGCACCTCGCCCCGCACCGCGCCGTCGGGGCACGGGCCCGGCTCGAGCGGCGCCCAGAACGGGGCGAGCGCCGCCCCCGACTGCACACCGGCCAGCGCCTGCGGGGCGGCGTCGACGACCGCGCCGTCGAGCACGATGAGCCCCTCGCGGTGCACGGTGAAGTCGAGCACCGGCCACCCGCCGAAGGTGAGCCCCGCGGGCAGGTGCCCGTCGCCGTCGGTGGCGAGCGACCACACCGGCCCGTCACCGTCGAGCGGCGAGCCATCCCGAGGCACCTCGGCTGCCCGGCCCGCGGCGCACAGGGCGAGCGTCACGAAGATCAGCGTCGCGGCGCGCATCGATCGACCTCCCGGACAGACCCGACGAGGCAGCATAGCAGCGGCCCGCGATGAGGGAAGAACCGAGTTCGGGCATCAGGAGAGCCCTCAGCGCGGGAGGGACATGATCACATCGGGCGCGCGCCGGGCCAGCAGCGCATGGCATGCGGGCCCGCCGTGACGCAGGAGCGCGTGGCTCAACAGCGCGCGATCGGCCGCCCGACCCGACGCGAACACCGCGCCGGCCATCGCAGCCATCCAGCGATCCCGCGTGGTGGGATCCAGATCATCCAGCACGTCGCTGTCGAAGCTCGTCACCTCCAGGTCGAGCCAGTCGGCGTCGAAGGCCACCCGGGCCGCGCCGAGCAGCGCCGACTGGTCGTCGGCGACCCGCTGCAACGCCGCGACGAACACCTCGCCGTCGACCGCCGCGAACACGGCCCAGGCCGGCAGCTCCAGCGGCTCGGCCAGGGCCAGGGTCGACCCGCTGCGCCCGAGGGCCCGCATCGCGGCGACGGCCATCTCGACCCGGCCCATCTCGGCGGCCAGCGACTCGGCGAAGGCGATGAGGCCGGCGTCGGTGCTCAGCGCGTCGCTGTCGACCGCGGCGATGGCCGCGCGCCCGGCCTCGGGCCAGTGCCGCAGGATGCGATACCACGCTCGGGTCGGTGGGATGCCGGGCCGGTCGGCGGCGACGCGCTCCAGCTCGAACCGCTCGAAGCCGTGGGCCGCGAACCAGTCGGTGACGGCCGCCAGGCTCTGGGGCAGGATCATGCCGTCGGCGGGCCAGCCGCCGCCGCCCAGCCGCAGGTGCATCATGTGGTGCAGGGTCAGCCGGGCGGGCCGGGCCCCGCCGATGAAGTCGAGCGCGTACTCCCCGGGGCAGCGGCAGGTCAGCTCGTTGGTCGGATCGACCTCGATCCGGGCCACGAGATCGGCGATGGCCGCGCGGTCGTCGAGCGCGAAGAGCAGGGCGCCGTCCAGCGTGTCCCGGACCTCGACGCGGGTGGCGTCGCCGACGGCGGCGTGCAGCGGGGGATACCACGGGTCGACGCTCCGGCAGCCCGGGCCGCCGAGGGCCATCACGAGCCCTACGACGATGGCCCATCCGACGAGCGAGCGCCGCTGACGCGGGCGAGATGAGGTGTTCACGATACGTCTCCTCTTCGGTCAGCGGCATGCGGCGCCGCCGACTTCACATGATGACTAAGGATCGAGAGCGGTGAATTGACCGAATCGGGTGCTTTTTTCCGTATCGTGCGCCCGTTCGACGCCTCGCGGAGCTGTCAGGAGCGGCCCGATTGACGCGCACCAGCCGCATGGGCGAGCCTGTCGGGCGACCGCAGATTGTCAGGAGCGAGGCGATGAGGCTGCGCGGGATCGGGGTGGCG
>JAUHYW010000076.1 GCA_030426085.1 bacterium
GGTGCACGACCCCGACTCGGGCGCGGTGATCGGGGTCATCGAGCGGGTCAAGGCCCACCTGATCGCCGAGCACGTCCAGCCCCGGCTGAGCCAGCTCGGCGCGCTGCCCGAGCCGACCGGCGGGGGGTCGCCCCAGGTGCTGTCGGCGGTGCTCGCCCGGACGTCGGTGCCCGCCCCGCGCAACTCGGCGCCCGGCCGGCGGGCGCGCCCGGCGAAGGGCGATCGGGTCCGGCGGCTCATCCGTCGCTGAGCGGCGCCGGTCTCAGAACGAAGGCAGGCTGTCGTCGGCCTTCGACGGGGGCCGGCGTTCGGGGTGGGGCGGCGCCTCCGAGTCGGGTTCGGGCGGCGCGGGCGGCGCGGGCGGCGCGCCGGCGGGGGCGGGCGTCGTCGGCGCGAGGCCGCGGCCCAGCGGCGCCGGTGGGGCTGTCGATCGGGCGGACGGCGCGCCGCCGGTGCCGTCGGGGGCGCCGCGTGCGTCGCGCAGGTGGGCCGCCCGGGCCGGCGTCACGCACGTCAGCGCCACGCAGCGCAGGGGCTCGGCGCAGTCGGCCGTGCGCCGACACGACTCGCCCTCGGCGCTGGGTCGCTCGGGCGCGCACCCGCCGAGCAGCGCGAGGGCCGCGGCCAGCGCCAGCGTCGTCGCGGCGGGGCCCGCCCGGGTGTGCTCTCGGTGATGCATCGGCCGTCGACTCCCCGCCTTCGGGCCGATGATCGGCCGCGGGGCACGGCCGATCAAGCCCCCGCGGCCTTGCCCGGCGGTCGGCGACGTGAGATGCCTACGGCATGCGACAGCCGCCGCGTCATTTCGAAACCTCGGCCGCCTCGGTCATCGGTCAGTTCCACCGTCGGCGGGGGCAGGGCGGGCAGGACGGCTGGTCCACCGCGACCGGCGACGGGTGGGCGGTCGCGGTGGTCGCCGACGGGGTCTCGGCCAGCCACGGGTCGGAGATCGGGGCCCGGCTCGCCGCCCGGTGGGTGGCCGCCGCCGCCGCCGCCGAGCTGTCGGCCGGGCGTCAGGTGGCCGATCGGGCGAGCATCACCCGCTGGGTCGACGGCCTCACCGAGCGCCTCGCCCGCCTCGCCGGCGAGATGGCGTGGCCCGGCGACGACCCGGTGTATGCCATCGCCGACTACTTCCTCTTCACCCTCCAGATGGCCGTCGTCGACCGCGAGCGCTACTGCGTGGCCGGGGTGGGGGATGGCATCGTGGGCATCGACGGCGTGTGGACGGTGCTCGAGGCCGAGCAGGCCGGGCCCACCTGCCCGATGTACGCCCGGGTCGGCCCCGAGATGCTCGACGCGCCGGTCGACACCGCGGTGCAGGTGCACCTCGAGGGCCCCCGGGACGGGTTCCGCCGGCTGGTGGTGGCCACGGACGGCTGCCTGGACTTCCTCGAGGGCAAGCCGGAGCCGATGACCGGGCTGGTCGACGACCCCGACGCGATCTGGCGCCCGGCCCGGCTGCAAGCGCAGCTCGAGCACCTCTGCGCCCGCCTGGGCTGGCCCCCGGACGACGCGACGGTGGCCATCATCGGCGCGGTCGGCTGAGCGCCGCCCGGCGCGCTCCGAAAAAAACACCGCCCCCGCGCAACCCGCCCGCCGCTCGCCGGTTGACGTCGACAGCCCCGGCCGTCACCCGACCCATCACGCCGAGAGAGACCCCATGCATCCGTCCGCCCCGTATCGCCTGCTCGCCGCCGCGCCGCTCGTGCTCGCCCTCGCCGCCTGTGACGAGGGCGGCGGTGAGCCGGGCGCCGAGCCGCCCGCGCCCCAGGCCGTCACCTGGCACCAGGACATCGCCCCGATCGTCGCCCAGCGCTGCGGGACGTGCCACGTCCCCGGCGGGGTCGCCCCGTTCCCCCTCGACAGCTACGAGACGGTCCGCGACATGGCCTCGGTGGCCCTGTCGTCGATCGAGGCCGGGCGCATGCCGCCGTGGATGCCCGACCCCGACTGCCGGGACTTCCTCGACGCCCGCATCATGCCCGAGGCCGAGAAGGAGATGTTCCGGGCGTGGGTCGCCGCCGAGGCGCCCGAGGGCGATCCGACGACGGCGAGCCCGATCGAGGTCGACCCCGGCCCGACGTTCGAGCCGACAGTGATCGCGGCCCCGGTCGAGGCCTACACCCCCGACGAGGCCTACGACGACGACTACCGCTGCTTCGTGCTCGACGCCGAGTTCCCCGAGGACACTTTCCTGACCGCCAGCCAGGTGGTGCCCGACGCCGACGCGCTGGTGCACCACGTCCTGGTCTACGCGGTGGGGCCCGATACGCTCGACGCGGTCACCGAGGCCGACGCGACCGACGAGGGGCCGGGCTACACCTGCTTCGGCGGGCCCTTCCCCCGCACCGAGGGCGCGGCGGCCAGCGGCAACCCCGGCCTGCCGACCCAGATCGGAGCCTGGGTGCCGGGCAGCGTGCCCCAGATCTACGAGGACGGCCTCGCGGTGCCCATCGCCGCCGGCAGCCGCATCGTGATGCAGGTGCACTACAACCTGCTCGGCTCGGCCAGCGAGCCCGACGCGACCACCCTCGAGCTGCGGCTGACCGACGAGCCGCCGGAGATGCTCGTCTCGACCCGCCCGATCATCATCCGCAACCTGGACATCCCCGCCGGCGAGGCCGAGGCGGTCAACTTCGCGACCTACCGCAACTACACCGACGAGGCGCTGACCATCGCCGCGGTCGCCGGACACATGCACACCCTCGGCACCAGCGTGCGCTCGACCATCCAGCGGGCCGACGGCAGCGAGGAGTGCCTGCTCGACATCCCCGACTGGGACTTCTCGTGGCAGCAGGGCTACCGCATCCCCCGGGACGCGTGGGTGCGGGTCGAGCCCGACGAGGCCCTGACCATCCGCTGCACCTACGACAACTCGCCGGCCAACCAGCCCTTCGTCGACGGGCAGCAGATCGAGCCCCGGGACGTGACCTGGGGCGAGGGCACCCTCGACGAGATGTGCATGGTCTACATGACCCTCATCCGCCCCTACACCCCGCCGGCCCCGGTCGACACGGTCTGCTCGGCGGCCGACGCCGACTGCGTGGCGACCTGCGCCGAGGGCGGGCGGGACAGCGCCGAGTGCATCCTGAGCTGCGCCGGGCAGGCGACCTGCGGCATCTGCGCCCTGCGTCAGACCATCGGCTGCGGCGGGGCCCGCTGCGCGGCGCCGTTCAGCGCGCTGCAGAATCACGCGTGCATGGAGAACTGCTTCATCAACACGTTGATGCTCGGCGGCGACACCTCGGCCTGCTTCGCCGAGAAGTGCCCCGTCGAGTTCGCCGAGCTGTCGACCTGCCTCAGCGAGGTCATCGACTCCGGGAGCTGCGACGCGCCCTTCGCCGACACCTGCGGGCTCGAGCTGCTGCGCTGATCGGGCCCCGCGTCAGGCGCGGTCGAGCCCCAGGCGCCCGATGCGGCTGGCCAGCGTCGTCCGGGGGATGCCCAGCGCCCGCGCGGCGCGGGTCACCACCCCGTCGTGCTCGGCGAGCGCCACCTGGATGACCCGCCGCTCGAGATCGGCGAGCGCCCCGTGCTCGGCCTCGAGGCGCTGCCAGGTCTCGGCGAGGCGGTCGGCCTCGATCTGGAACCCGTCCACCAGCGGCCGCCCCGCGGGCAGCGGGGCCAGCGCCTCGGGCTCGAGGCTGTCGAGGCCCAGGTCGAACGGGTCGAGGTGCCGGGCGTCGATGCGATCGGCCTCGGCGTCTTCGACCAGCGCCCGGTCGCGGGCCCGCCCCATCACCGCCTCGAGCTGGCGGATGTTGCCCGGCCACTCGATGGACGGCGAGGTCAGCAGCCGCCGCAGCCCCAGGGTCAGCGTCCAGCCCCGGGTCGGGTCGCGTCGCCGGAGGTAGCTCTCGGCGAGCCACGAGATGTCGCCCCGCCGATCGCGCAGCGGCGGCATGCGCAGCACCACCCCCGCCAGCCGGTAGTACAGATCACTGCGGAAGCGGCCCGCGCGCATGGCGCCGCTCAGGTCGCCGTTGGTCGCGGCGATGATGCGCACCCGCGCCCGCCGGGGGTGGGGCCCGCTGTAGCCCAGCGGGCGGTAGGTGCCGAACTGGGTGAAGTCGAGCAGGAGCTGCTGGGCGGCGGGCGGCAGGTTCAGGATCTCGTCGAGGATGAGCGTGCCCCCGTCGGCGTGGGTCACGACCCCCTTGCGGGCGCCGACCGCCCCCGAGAAGGCGCCCTTCTCGTGCCCGAACAGCTCGCTGGTGATGGTGTTGAGGTCGTCGCTCGAGCCCAGGGTGGCCCGGATGACCGGCGCCCGCCCGCTGGCCTCGGCGATGACTTGGGCCAGCAGCGTCTTGCCGGTGCCCGACTCGCCCGTGATCAGGATCGGCGCGTCGCTGCGCAGCGCGCTGTGCACCTCCCGCCGGGCCCGGTCGAGGTGGCTCGAGCGCAGCAGCTCGTCCAGGTCGGGCAGGGGCCCCTCCCAGGTGGCCCGCCGCTGGCGCTCGACGGCCAGCGCGGCCTCGGCCCGCCCGGCGCGGCGGGCCTGGGCGATGGCCGAGGCGATGACCTTGGCCGCGGTGTCGAAGAAGCGCAGGTGCGCCTCGCCCACCTGCTGGCGGATGTGGCGGAAGTCGACGTACAGCGCGCCGATGGGCGCCGGCTGGTCGCCCTCGCTGGCCGAGAACGGGCGCAGCGGGCCGGCCAGCGCCGAGAAGATGCCCAGCTCGGCCATGCTGGCCACCGCGCCGGCCTCGGCCATCGGGTGCACCACGGTCGAGGCGCCCCGGCGCAGCGCGTCGTCGATGACCGTGCGGCTGATCTCGAGGCGCTCGGCCTCGCCCAGCGCCCGCTTGTGGCCCCGGGCGTGGATCGGGGCCGGCGCCTCGCCGGGGCCGCCGAGCAGGATGAGGCCCCGATCGGCGCCGAGCAGCTCGATGAGCAGGTCGAGGCAGTCGTCGAGCACGCTGTCCCGCTCGACGGCGCGGCCGATGGCGTCGATGAGCGCGCTCAGCGCGCGCCACAGGGCGTCGGGGGAGGGGTCGGGCAGGTCGGAGAGCGCGGGCGGGCGCGGGGTGGGCTCGATCATAGGGGCATTGATCGCCCGCCGACGGGCCCGGGTCAACCGGGGAGCCATCGGGGGCGCGCGCTCAGCGCATGGCCACGGTCAGCATCGCGCTGGGGAAGAGCAGCCGATCCTCCGGCGGCCCCTCGCGGGTGGCGGCGGCGGCGAGGGCGTCGGGGCCGTCGTAGTGATCGGCGGCGAGGCGGGTGCGGGCGACGTCCATGGTCGAGACGACCTCCCGCCAGGGGATGCCCGCGTCGGCCCCGACCATGACCTGGGTGACGGCGGGCCGCTCGGCTTTGAGCAGCACCAGCGCGTTGTACAGCCCGGCGAAGTCCAGCGCGCCGCCCTTGCGGGGGATGGCGACGTGCTCCGGTTCGGCGATGGTCGGGTCGAGCAGATCCATCAGCGCGGTGAGCAGGGTGACCCGATCGGCGGCCCGCAGCTCGAAGCCGCCGTGGGCCACGGTGACCGTCAGGCCCAGCGGGGGGCCGTCGTGGGTGGCGTGGCAGCCGGCGCAGATGCGGGGGGCCTCGACCTCGACGACGCCCACCTGGATGAGCGAGGTGCCCAGCAGGACGATGGGGATGAGGCAGACGACGAGGTTCATGATGGGCACGAGGTTCAGCTCGTCGGGGCGGGGTTCGGTCTCGGGGCGGGTGCGGGCCATGTCGGCCTCCTGGTCGCAGTGGATGAACGCGCCTCTGCGACCGGCCGCGACCCGGCGGGTTCCCGACGCGCGTTAGATCTGCCCCGCCGGCCCATCTATGGTGGGCACACCCGCAGTGGAGTGCCCCGTGAACCCGAAGCGCATCACCTTCCTCGGCGGCGGCCTCGCGATGATGGCCAACGCCGCCTGCATCGAGGACGCCCCCCTCGCCCCCGACGCCGAGCCGGCCCCCGACGCCACGGTCGACGCGGCCCGCGAACCCCTCCCCGAGCCGGAGCCGCCGCCCGGCCCCGAGCCCGAGCCGCCCCCCGAACCCGAGCCGCCCACCGACAGCCAGTGCCCGCCCGACGGCTGGGCGTGGTCGGTCATGGGCGCCGCCGTGCGGGGCCCGATCGGCGACGACCGGCCGGAGGACGGGTTCGGCGTCGAGATCCCGCCGACCGCGCTGACCGTCGTCGCCACCGGCCAGGGGGCGCCGCCGGACGAGGTGCTGCCCGAGCCGATGCGGGACGACGGCGTCCTGCGCTTCGGCAGCCGCGACCTCACCGTCTGGTTCACCGCCCGCGACGCCGAGGATCGGCCGTGGACGGTGGCCTTCGCCAGCCCGGTGCCGCTCGCGTTCGCCGAGGGCGAGGCGGTGACCCTCGGCGGGGTGGTACAGGACGACGGCTGGTTCGGGATCGGCGGCGCGCTGCGGCTCATGGATGCCACCGGGCTGCGGGTGTTCGTGACCGCCGCCGGCAGCGCCTTCGACGCGCTGGCGCTGCCCGAGGACATCGCTCTGGGCCGGGGCGCCGAGACGTGCAGCTACGCGGAGCCCGACGAGTACTTCTGCGCGTATCAGGGCTTCGCGCTCGAGGCCACCCACGGGGGCGAGGTCCATCGGATCGAGCACCGCGAGACGGCCGCGGTGGGGCCGTTCGAGGTGGTGCACGGGGGGCTGATGAACATCATCGACCGCGGGGCGTGCAACGCGGCGCCGGAGCAGTTCAACATCGGGATCATCCGCCGATGACCCGCACTCCGCCGGTCGGGCTGGGCCCGGGCGCCTTCGATGGCATCGACGCGCCATCGGATGCCACGACCGATGCCATGCATGGTGCCATGCCCGATGCCATGCGGGGCATCGACTGGCAGGCCTTCGACCCGTCGGCCCACGCGCCCGATCTGCTCGAGCGGGCCCGGCGGGTGTGGGCCGAGCGGGTGCAGTCCGAGTTTCGCTCGCTCCAGATCATGAACCGCTTCCTGACCGAGCTGACCGGGGCCGGCGAGCCGGTGCGGTTCTACGGCGGCGCGGCCGAGCTCGTCGCCGACGAGGGGCGCCACGTCGCGCTGTGCGGCCGGCTGGTGCAGGCGCTCGGCGGCGCGCCCCGGCTGCCCGACGAGCCCCGGCTGCTCGACCCGCCCGAGTTCCTCGCCGCGCCGATGGTGCAGCGGGCGCTGGCCACCGCGCTGACGATGCTGGTGGTCGACGAGACGATGTCGGTGGCCTACCTGCGCGATCTGGCGGCCCGCTGCCGCGACCCGGTGGTCGGCGCCGTGCTGCGGGCGATGGTCGAGGACGAGGACGGGCACGACGCCTACGGCTGGGACTACGTCGGCTGGTCGCTGCGCCGCTTCGGCGAGGGCACGCTGGGGCGGTGGCGGGCGCTGGTGCAGGGGGCCGTCGCCCGCCACCTGACCTGGGCCGACGGGGTGCTGGGCCCCGACGCCGACCTCGACCGGCCGCTGCCCGAGGAGCCGGCGCTGGCCGATCTGGGGCTCTTCGGCGAGGTGCGGCAGGCGCTGATCTGCCGGCGGACGTGGCGTGATCTGATCGGCCCCCGGCTGGTGGCGCTCAGGCTCCAGTAGCGGCGGGCAGACCGGCGCCGAAGATCGGGGTCGGCGGGCGGTAGCCGGGCCCCAGGGCGGCCTCGATGGCCGCGCCGATGGCCAGCAGCCGGTGATCGTGCCACCGGGGCGCCACGAGCTGGATCCCGACGGGCAGCCCGCGGCGGGCGGCGGGGATGGCGAGGCACGGCCCGCCGAACAGCGCCAGCGGGCAGTTGTACATCCCGATCAGGTCGCCGTAGGGCACCGGCCGCCCGTCGACGTCGATCGCCGCGCCGGTGCGCTGGTGGGTCAGGGCCGGCGGGCCGATCGGGACCGCCCACACGTCGACGGCGGCGACCCACCGGTCGAACTGCTCGGCCATCGCGTCCCGGGCGTCCAGCGCTTCGAGGTACGCCATCCGCCCCCCGCGCATGCCCCGGCCGACCCACCGGGCCAGCCGCCCCGGGCCGAAGCGGGCCCGAAGCGCGAGCGACGTCAGCCAGTTGCCGGGCCACATCCGCAGCGGCGCGGGCAGCGCCCAGCGCAGCTCCGCGCCTTGGATGCGCCCCCACACCGCGTAGGCCCGGTCGAAGTCGATGGCCCCCCGGGGGTCGTGCGCTTCGAGCCGGGCGCCGGCGTCGGCGAGCCGGCGCCGCAGATCGGCGAAGGCCTCGACCACCACGTCGGGCAGCGGCACGTCGCCCAGGGTCTCGCACCAGCCGATCCGCAGGCCGCTCAGCGTGACCGGTGGGGCGGGGTGCAGCGGCGGGTCGGGCCCCTGGAACGGCGCCGGGGTGCGCAGCGCCTCGAACAGCATCCGGCAGTCCTCGACGGTGCGGGCCATCGGGCCGACGGTGCTCAGGTGGCGCATCGCGGTGGGCTGGCCCGGCATGTGGGCGTGGCCCCGCTGGGGCAGCGCGCCCTCCGATGGGCGCAGGCCGACGACCCCGCAGAAGGACGCTGGCAGCCGGATGGATCCGGCGACGTCGCTGCCGACCTCGAGCGGGGTGAAGCCCGCCGCGAGCGCCGCCGCCGCGCCGCCCGAGCTGCCCCCCGGGGTGCGGGTCGGGTCGTGCGGGTTGCGGGCGCGGGGGCGGCCGGGGGGCGCGGTCTGCCAGTCGTAGCTGGCGAAGGGCAGCGCGGTCTTGCCCATGATGATCGCCCCGGCTGCCTTGAGCCGGCGCACGAGGGACGCGTCTTCGGCGGGGCGGTTGTGCCTCATCCAGGGCAGGCCCAGCGTCGTGGGCAGCCCGGCGACGTCGATCCCGTCCTTGACGGTCATCGGCAGCCCGGTGAGCGGGCCCAGCGGGCCGCCCCGCGCGCGGCGGGCGTCGGCCGCGTCGGCGGCAGCTCGGGCGCCCTCGGCGTCGAGCGTCGTCAGCGCGGCGAGGTGCGGTTCGTGGCTCTCGATGTGGGCCAGCAGCCCGTCGACGAGCTGGCGGGCGGTGAAGCGGCGGGCGTCGAGGCCGGCCTTCATCGCGGTCGCGGTCATCGCCGCGAAGCCGGTGACCCGCCGGGGGCCGAGGGGCGGCAGGGGGTCGGTGTCGGCCCGGCGGGCGGCCCGGGGCAGGTCGGCGCTCATCGGGGCTTCGCCTCGGCCGGGCGCAGGGCCGCGGCGCGGTCGGGGAAGTCGGTGAAGAGCCCGTCGACCTCGGCCTGATCGATCGCGATGCGGATCCAGTCCTCGAAGTCGGCGGCGTAGGCCGGCACCTCGCCCGGATCGGCCCGGAATGTATACGGGTGCACGACGAGCCCGGCGGCGTGGGCCCGCTTCACCAGCGGGGTGATCACCGGCGCGCCCCGACGGGATGCCTCGGGGTCGATCACCATCGGGTGCCACGGCCCGACGCCCTGGGCGTACTCGGCGATCCGGGCCATGCCATCGGGCGCGAACATCCAGCCGGTGTCGTAGGGCGTCGCCCGGCCGTCGGGGCCCACGACCTTCGTCTCGGCCCACGCGGTGGGCGCGAGGAGCTGCACCAGCTTCAGGTCGACCCCCAGCGGGGGCATGACCTCGGCCCGCAGCCGGCGCAGCTCGCGGGGGTCGAAGCACTGGACCCACGCCGCCGCGTCGCGGGTCGTGTAGCCGTGGCGCTTCAGCGCCTCGATGACCGCCCGGCCGAGGTCCTTGCCCGCGGCGCGGTGGAACCAGGGGGCCTTGATCTCGGGGTAGAGCGCCACCGCCCGCCCGGTCGTCTTCGCGAGGCCGCGCAGCGCCTCGATCTCTTCGTCCAGCGTGTGCAGCGCGAAGCGGCCGGCGCCCTTGGGGAAGCGGTGGTCCCGGGCCTCGGTGACCGCCAGCCGGCGCAGCTCGGCGAGGTCGAAGTCGATGGCGTAGAAGCGGCCGTCGGGCCGGGCCCGGTCGGGGAAGACCCGGGCGACGTCGGTGGTGCGCTCGAGGTGGATGTCGTGCAGCACGATCAGCGCGCCGTCGCGGCTCATCACGACGTCCTGCTCCACCGCGTCGGCCCCCATCTGCACCGCGAGCACCTTGGCCTCGAGCGTATGCTCGGGCAGGTAGCCCGAGGCGCCGCGGTGGGCGACGACGACGAACGGGCGCGCGGTGGTCGGGGGCGGCCCGGCGAGGGCCGGTGTGGTCACGATCAGCAGAAGGAGGAGCAGGCGGGCGGGGCGGGCGAGGACGCGCATGCCCCGTTATAGCCCCTCAGACCTCGGCCAGATAGGCCCGGGCGTCCTTGCGGATGCGGAACTTCCAGTTGTGCACCACCTGCTGGCTGACCCCCAGCGCGTCGGCGGCCTCCCGGGTCGACAGGCCGTCGCCGAAGACGCAGCGCAGCACGAGCCGGCCCTTGCGGGGCAGGGTCTCTTCGAGGTGGGTGAACAGGCGCTCGAGCAGGTCCCGATCGAGGATGGGGCGGTCGACGGCGCCTCGGGCGTCCTCGACCTGGCTCGGCAGGCCGCTGACGGTGCGGGCCACGTCCCGCTTGCCGGCCCGGCTGCGGCGGACGGCGTCGCTGGTGACCCGGTCGGCGATGCCGCCCACGTAGCCCTCCAGCGAGCTGCCCCGGGCGGGGTCGTAGCGCCGCAGCAGCCGCTTGTCGTCCTGCATCAGCGTCACCCAGACCTCCTGCACGACGTCGTCGGGCGACAGGGACGAGCTGCGTCGGCGCAGGGTGGAGCGCACCCGGGACTGGATCACCGGCGTCAGCCGTCGCAGCATCGAGCGCGCGGCGTTGCGGTCGCCCCGGATGAACCGGGTCACCTCGAGGTCGCCGCTGATCCCCAGCGCGGCGAAGATCATCGCCAGCATCGAACGCAGCTCCCCATCTACGGCACGATCTCGGCGGTGATCGTCATCCAGCAGCTCTCGCACAGCGCCGCCCGGGCGTCGTCGACGCTGCGCCGGGTGAGGCGGGGGCTCTCGTCGGGCGCGCTGAGCGCCAGATGCAGCCGCGACGGGCCCACCGCCTCGCCGAACAGATCACCCGCCCGGCCCTCGACCCGCACCGCCGAGCGGCCCCGGGTCACCCGCACGTCCACCGGGTGCAGGCGGTCATCGGGCCCGACCCGCCACGCGCTGACCTGGGGCACGCCGCCGGTGTGATCCTCGAGCGGCCCGAGCATGAGCTTGACCCGGGCGTCGGGCACGAAGCGCAGCGGGCCGGCGCCGGGGTCGTCGCCGCTGCGCACCGCCTTGATCTGACCGCTGACGCTGGCGACCTCCATCCGGGGGGCGAAGTCGGGCGTCGCCGGGCGCATGACCCAGGCCACCACGCTGGCGGCGAGGGCGATGGCCACGGTGACGATGCCCACCCGGTTGGCGATCGTGCCCTCCTCGCTGGGCGGCACGACGATCGCTTCGAGGCGGGCGAGCAGCGCGTCGTCCACCGGCGCGGTCGACTCGGCGAGCACCGCCCGGGCCTGGGCGCTCTGCAACAGGATCTGCTCGACCCGGGCGGTGTTGCCCTCGTCCAGATCCCCCCGGCGATAGCGGGCGAGCTGAGCGTCGTCGAACGGGCGGTCGACGTCGGGGAAGGGCATCCGGGCGAGCTCGGCGTCGAGCTGGGCATCGGTCAGCGGGGTCATGTCGGCCTCGTCGTCGCTCATGGGTGTCCGGTGAGCCGGAACGCCGACCAGATCGGGTCGCCCCGGCGGTGGAATTCGGCGGTGGTCGCGGCGAGGGCGGCGCCGGGGCGGTCGAGGCCGCCGGCGGCGTGGAACCGCGCGATGAAGCGGGCCGCGCCCTCGTCGGGGATGTTGCGCCGCGTCGCCAGCACCGCCCGGCTGCCGGCCGCCACGAAGGCGTCGGCCAGCCCGAGGGCCTCGCGGTCGGACAGCGCGCCCCGCACCCCGGTGCGGCAGCCGCTGAGGACCACGGTGCCCGCGGGCACCTCGGCGGTGAGGATGTCGGCGACGGTCAAGGTCGTCTCTCCGGCCAGAGCCAGGTGAGCCTGCCACGGGCTGTCGGCGCGGGCTACTCCGTGTCCTGCGTAGTGCATCGCCCGAGCCCCGCCCATCGCCGCCTCGACCGCGTCCCGGGTCGCCGCGCCCCGGACGATGAGGCGGGCGTCGGGCAGCCTCGCGGCGACGGCCTCGCCCTCGGCGAAGGCGTGGGGCAGGTCGATGGTCGGATCGGCCACCACCAGCGGGGGGCGGGTGGCCGGCGAGCGGGGGCGGCGGGCGAGGCCGGCGTAGGCCAGGTCGCTCAGCGAGATCCGGGTGCTCAGCGGGGCGCCGCCGTGCTCGGCGAGGCCCAGGCGGCGGGCGGCGGGCACGTCCCCCGGGACGACGTAGAGGTGCTCGAGGCCGGCGAGCCGCTCGGCGAAGGGCGCGATGAGCGCCGCCGGCTCGGGCGCGTCGCCGGGCACCACCGCGTGGGCCACCGGGGCCGCGTGGGCCAGCCAGAAGCCGTGCACCGCGCCCCCGACGCGGCCGAAGGCGACCAGCGCCCGCCCCGCGGGCAGCGCGGCGGCGATCGCGGCGGCGTCGGCGGTCGCGGTCCGGGGCGGGGCCGCCTGGGCCAGCAGCGCCTCGGCCGCCTCGAACGCGGCGACCATCGCCTTCTGGCGCCCGGCCTGGGCCGCCTGCCACGCGGCCGCCTCGGGGCCGTCGAGCAGCTCGCCCTCGTCCCGGGCGGCGTCCCACGCCTGGCGGGCGGCGGCGAAGCGGCTGCGGTGGGCCTCCCACTCCGAGCGCCGGGCGGGGGGCAGCCGGTCGAGGCGGGTCCGGGCTTCGAGGGCCCGCAGCGCGCGGGCGTTGGCCGCGTCGATCACCGCGAACGCCCCGGCGACGTCGCCCCCGTCGAGCAGCAGGCGCACCGTGTCGTCGACCAGCGGCCGGCGGTCGGCGTAGAACCGGGCCCGGGCGTGCCAGACGCCGGTGCGGGTGCCGACCGCGTCGAGGGCGGCGAGCGCCTCGCGGAACCGGCGCAGCGCCTCGCCCCGATCGCCGCGGGCGGCGGCGATGCGCCCCAGGCCGTAGCTCGCCCGCCAGGTGTTGTCGGTCGGCAGCCCCGCCGCGCTGCGGGCGCTGGCCGCCGCCGACCGCTCGAACGCGGCCTCGGCGGCTTCGAGCGCGCCCCGCCGCAGGGCCACCTCGCCCCGGATGAGCTCGGCGGCGACGTTGCGGGCCCCGACCTCGACCTTCTGGATGGCGCTCCACGCGGCGTCGAGATCGTCGCGCAGCAGAGCGGCCCAGGCGAGATTCGCCCGGGTGTTCTCCAAGACCGGGCCGCCTTCCACGAGCGCCTCGGCGGCGCGCAGGTCGCGCTCGGCGTCGGCGAGGCGGGCGGGCGGCACGGCGCCCGAGGCGATCGCCAGGAGCTGGATCCAGCCCCGGTTGCTGAGGAAGACGGCCCGCCCGATGGGGTCCCGCGACTCGGCGAGGCGGGCCAGCCGCGGGTCGGCGATCGTCTCGAGCGCGTCGGCCGTGCGCCCCTGGTCGACGAGCGTGACCGCCAGCAGATCGAGCGCGAAGCCGAAGGTGGCGTCGTCGCCCAGATCCCAGGCGCGGGCGGCCGCCTGCTCCAGCGCCTCTGTCGCCGAGCGATAGCGGCCCCGCATGGCGTCGAAGCCCGCCCGGTAATACAGCAGCCGCAGCGCGTCGACCGGCGCGTCGAGGTCGGCGAGCAGGCCTTCGGCGCGTTCGAGCAGCGTGTCGGCCTCGGTCAGCCGGCCCTGGTTGGCGTGCAGGAGCGCCGCCGCCCGCAGCGCTCGTGATCGAGTCCGAGGCAGCCCCAGCCGCTCGGCGTGGGCTTCGGCGGCGTGCCAGGTCTCGATCGCGTCGGTGATCGCGCCCCGTCGACGCTGGGCGCGGGCGAGCGCGTGCAGCGCCCACAGCCGGGTGAGGCTGGCGTCGGGCGGCAGATCGGCGACCGTCGAAGCGTCGGGGGCCCCAGCGTCGGGGGGCTCGGCCCACCGCGCCGGCCAGCAGTGGCCCACCGCCTCGACCGCTACGCACAGCGCGCCCGCGGTGCCGACCGGGCTCGGGGCGGTGATCCGGAGCAGCCGCCGCTCGCCGCGGATCCCGCCTTCGAAGGGCAGCGGCTGGCGGCGGCCGTCCCCCAGCATGAACACCGACGCACCCGACAGCCGCGCCGGCAGCGCGATCCGGGGCTTGCGCCCGGCGTCGAAGACCAGCCGGCCGTCGGCCGCGACGACGCGCTCGCCCATCACCGTCGCCGACCACGGGGCCTCGGCGGGCGCGCCCTCCCGG
This sequence comes from bacterium, assembly GCA_030426085.1. Lineage (GTDB taxonomy): Bacteria > Myxococcota_A > Bradymonadia > UBA7976 > UBA1532 > JACKDM01. The sequence continues at coordinate 14,178 of JAUHYW010000076.1, forward strand.
CAGGCGGCGGTCGCCACGCCGACGGCGATCAGCGGGACCAGCGTGCGGGGGGTGGCCATCGGCTCTCGATCGCTGGGGCGGATCACATACGACCCGCGGTCGGGCGACGATAGCAGATACACAGCGTGACGGGGGCCCGGGCCGCGGGCCGCGCCGAGCGGGCGGGGCAGCGAGGTCGGCGCGCTATGGGACGAGGGCGGATGCATGTCACCCTCCACTTGGCCGGACACTGAACGGATTTTTTTTCGTGAGGTCGAAAAAGAAACCTCTGGCGGAGGCCAACCGATGAATAGACGCGGCCGCCCGGCCGCGGCGAGTCCCGAGGAGGAGAGATGTCTTTCGTCAAATACAGCCTGACCGCCGCCGCGTTCGGTGCGTCGGTCCTGGGCGCTACGGTGGCCGACGCCGGCAAGGCCGAGGGCGTGGGGGACGCCCGCTCGGTCGAGGTGGAGCCGGCCGGCGACGCCGGTGATGGGTGGGTCGTGGTGCGGGGGCAGGCCGCCGAGGCCCAGATCGCGCCGGCCTGCGTCCAGCCCGCTCCGCCACCGCCGTCGCAGGCGCCCGGCGCCGCCGGCCTGGGCTGCTTCAGCGACCGCTTCTTCGTCGACCTGCCGGCCGAGGCCGGGCCCCTGCCCGATGGCTACACCATCGAGCTCTACGACCAGCTCGATGGCATGAAGGCCGACGTGCTCGACTGGGTCTGCCCGGACAACGACCCCGGCTGCCACGACCTGTCGAACCCCCTTCCGCTCGCGGTGCACGAAGTGCTCGACGCCAACCGGGCGTGGTCGGTGCAGTTCACCAGCCCGGTGCGGGACGACAAGCTGTGCCTGGCGGTGATGGGGCTGCGCAACGCGGCCTACGAGGCCAAGAAGGTGCTCCAGCCCGGCGGCCCGATCCCGCTCGTCGGGCGGGAGTGCGCGATGCGCATCATGGGTGGAGCCCAGTCCCAGCCCAGCCCCGACATGCTCCAGTGGCACCTGCGCAAGCTGGGGGTCCAGCCCGGCGCCGGGGAGCCGGGGCCGCCGGTGCCGGTGGTGGTGCTCGACACCGGCATCCGGGCCGAGGTCGGGGGGCCGCTCGGGGTCCGGGTGATGGTCGACAGCCTCGCCGTCGGGGGGGCGAATCCGATGGCCACGATCCACCCCCACGGGACCCACATGGCGGCGCTGATCGATCAGGTCTCGCCCAACGCCCACATCCACGACCTGCGGGTGCTCGACGAGAACGGCCACGGGGCCATCGCCGACCTCGCCGCCGGGCTCGAGCAGGTCGCGCAGAGCGACTGGTTCGAGGAGGGCCCGCTCATCGTCAACATGAGCCTGGGCTGGGCCCCCGAGCTGAGCCGCCCCCGGCGGCTGGAGGGCGCCGGCTGCACGGTGCAGGAGGATCCGGTGGGCGAGAGCGTGCGCTGGGCCCTGAGCCTGCTGGCCGATCGCGGTGAGACCCTGCCGACGCTGGTGGTGGCCGCCGCCGGCAACCGGCCCCACCGGGCGGCGCTGGTCGACGGGCTCTACGCCGACCTCTTCGCCGTCGACCGCGACGTCGCCGGCCTGCTGCCGCCCCGCTCGAACTGCAACAGCGCGCCCGCCGCGCCGTCCCCCGACTGGTTCTACCCCGCCGAGTGGAACCGCCGGCCGACCTGCGACGACCAGGGCAACGACCCCCGCTACCTGGTGTGGGCCGTGGGGGCCACCGACAGCCGTGAGCTGCCCGGGGCCCTGACGGTGGACAACGCCGAGACGCCGGTGGTGGCCCCCGGGGAGCACGTCTACGTCGACTTTCCCTACAGCGACCCGCTGCCGCCCGACGACTGCGGCGGCGACGGCTACCCCAACCGGCTGACCCTGCCGGCGGCGGTGACCGGCAGCTCGGCCTCGGCCGCCCTGACCAGCGCGGTGGCCGCCGAGGCCCAGTCCCGGCTCATCAAGAACGTCGAGCCCACCCTGAGCGGTCCGGCCATGCAGCGGCTGATCTGGCTCACCGGGGACGACGTCACCGGCTTCGGCGGCTGGGTCCGCGACCCGTGGCGGCCCGATCCGATGAACGGCAACCCGGTCGGGCTCAGCCGCCTCTCGTGGTGCGGCGTGTTCCACGCGGTGGAGCAGGGGACCGTCGGCAGCGACCCCGGCTGCGAGGCGCTGCTGGCCTGCGCCGAGCCGGCGGCGCTGCCGGCGGCGGTCGTCGACGGCGACCTGGAGGCCGACTGCCGGGCGGCGGCCGACGCCTGCCTCGCCTCGGCGGTGTGCAACCCCCCGCAGGAGGTGCGGATCGGCTGGCCGGCGAACTACACCGCCCCCGCCACCTGCCTCGCGCCGTTCGCCTGCCCCTCGGCCTGGAGCAGCGCCAGCCCGTGTGAGGCGACCGGGGTCGGCTGCGGCTACGAGCGCTCGATCGAGCAGCACTCGGCGGCCCCGGTCGGCCCCCAGCCGGGCACGATGGGCTGCCCGGACTGCGCCTTCGACATCGCCGGCACCCTCTTCGGCGAGATCAACCCGGCCTTCGCCCCGGGCACGACGCTGACCTACCCCTACCTGGTCGTGGACTACTACCCCACCGGCTCGTGGACCAGCGAGCGGGAGTGGGTGGCCGTGCCCCAGGGCGGCGCGTGGCAGCCGGGGGACTACGTCAAGGTCTCGAACCTGCCCCCGCTGCCGGCGGGCACCGGGCACAAGCTGAGCCTGTGGACCTACGTCGACCCCCCCGGGACGGGCAACGCGACCTCCGACATGTCGCCCCTGCGCCTGGAGTGAGGCGCCGGTGACGGATGGGGTGGGCCCCGGCCCGCCGGCGGGCTATCTTCGAGCGGAGGACACCCGCATCGAGGAGGACCGCCGTGCTGCGCATCATCGCTCTTGCCGCCCTGCTGCTGACCCTGTTCGCCCCGCCGGCCCCGGCGGCGCCCTACGAGCCGGGCAAGAAGGACACCCCCGCGAAGCGCATGCCGGCGGGGGACTACCTGTGCAGCCTGGGGTCGTACCGCTACAAGCCGTGCACCGTCAGCGCCCGCGACGGCCGCTCCTACCTGACGGTGACCGCGGGCGCCCGCTTCCCGTTCGAGGCCCAGCTCCTGCCCACCGACGAGAAGGGCCAGCTCGTCCTGCTCGGGGCCCCCACCGACCCCGACGCGCTGTGCCCCACCTGCCCCGATGATCAGCTCGGCGTCGAGTGCGCCGGCGACGTCGCCGAGAAGGCCGCCTGCGCCGCCCAGCCGGTGCACGCCTCGCTGCGCAAGGGCAAGAACGGCGTGTGGACCGGCGAGCTGCTGCACTACCTCGTGCGGGCGGTGGACGGGGTGCCGAAGAACGGCTGGTACCGGCTGGGGCTCACCGAGCGATTCCGGGTGAAGCCGGCCCGCAAGAAGAAGTAGGGCGGCCCGGCGGCTATCGCAGGCAGTCCAGCGGCTCGAGGCCGGCGGCGCGCAGGGCGGCGGGGTTCTCGGTGTCGTCGAGCGCCACCGCCGTCAGATCGAGCGGCGGCAGGTCGACGTCGAGCGTCGCCGCGATGGTGTCGACCACCGCCTCGGCGACCAGGGCGTAGCCGGTGTCGGTGAAGTGCAGCCCGTCCAGCCCCACCAGCCCCCCGAAGCGGCGCACGTCGAAGCGCACCTCCCCCAGGGTCAGCCCGTCGTCCAGCGCGTCCAGCCGATCGGCGAGCCCGACGACGTGCACGTTGGGCCAGCGCTCGGCGAGCGCCCACAGCTTCGCGTTGGTGGCCTCGACGTCGGCGTCGATGCGGGCGATGCGGGCCTCGGCCTCGGCCCGCTCGCCCCGGGCCTCGGCGCGGGCGAGGCGGAAGGCGGCCCGGGCCAGCACGCTGGGGCGGGGCAGATCGCCGATGAAGATCTCGGCGTCCAGCGCGGCGAGGCGGGCCAGGGTCGCCTCGAGGTCGGCGTGCAGCGCGTCGAGCGGGCTGTTGGCGTCGGGGTCCAGCGCGTCGGCGTTCACGATGCCGTTGATCAGATCGTTGCCGTAGAGGTCGACCGAGATCACGACGTCGGGCGCGATCTCTTCCAGGACGTCGAGCTGGGAGCGGCTCACCGGGCCGAACGGGTCGTTGTGGGTCTCGTAGACGAAGTGGGACAGGATGCGGGCCGGCAGATCGTCGGTGGGGCCGCGCAGCACGTCGGCCACCCGGCAGTTGCCCGCGCTGAGGTTGTAGGGCTGCGTACCGGGCGCGACCCGGGCCAGGGCCAGCGAGATGGCCCCGGTGTCGGGGTCGATCAGGGACGGCAGCGCCCGGGTGGCCTGGCTGATGATGAAGTCGGCCACGTCGGGGGTCTCGCACTCCGGCGGGGGGCCGACGTCGCCCAGCGTGATCTGCCCCAGGAAGCCGGGCACCGGCACCGGCAGCGGCATGAAGGCCCCCAGGTGGCGGGCGACCTGAGCCGGAGGCGACATCAGCGCCCCGTGGGTCGTCGGCACCCCCCGCTGCACGCCTTGCCCCAGGCTGGCGCCGATGGCCGCCACCCGCCCCAGCCGGGGGTCGAGCGGCGGATCGTAGGCGAAGATCGGCCCCAGATCGTGCAGCGCGTCGCCCACCTCGACCGCGACCGCCGCCGGGCCCGGATCGGGCGCGCCCTGCACCGTGACGACGATCCGACCGCCGTCGACGACCGGGTCGTAGGTCTCGACGTCGGCGACGAAGACCGCGGTGACCGCCGCCGGGTCGAGGCCCACCGGCTCCAGATCGATCGCCACCCGGAAGTAGCCCGCCATCGACCCGCTGGGCGGATCGGCGGTCGCGGTGGCCGGCTCGACGTCCAGCTCGACGTCCGGCGAGGCGTCCGGCGCCTCGACCGCGGCGTCGGCCGCGGGCTCCATCGTCGACTCGGCGGGGTCGCAGCCGGCCCCGAGCGCGGTCAGGGCGGCCAGCGAGAGCAGGTGCAGGGGGTGTCGCATGGCGGGACGATACCGTCGCTCGCGCCTCGGGGTCGAGCGACCCGGGCGGCGGTGGAGGGCGCTCAGCTCGCCGCCCGGCGCTTCTCCTCCCGGCGGCGGTCGCTGTGATCGAGGGTGCGCTTGCGCAGGCGGATGGCGGTGGGGGTCACCTCGACCAGCTCGTCGTCGTTGATGAACTCCAGCGCCTCTTCGAGCCCCATCTTGCGCACCGCGTTGAGCCGGGTGTCGACGTCCTTGAACGCCTGCCGCATATTGTCGAGCTTCTTGGCCTTGCACGGGTTGACCACCAGATCCTGGGGCCGGGCCGACTCGCCGACCAGCATGCCCCCGTAGACCTGCTCCCCCGGCTCGATGAACAGCGTGCCCCGCTCTTGCAGCGTCTCGAGGCTGTACGAGGTCGACACCCCCGGCTCGAGCGCGATGAGCACCCCGTTCGACCGCCGCTGGAAGGCGCCCTTGTAGGGGCCGTAGCCGGCGAAGCTCTTGTACAGCGTGCCGGTGCCCCGGGTCTGGGTCAGGAAGCGGCTGCGGTAGCCGATGAGCCCCCGGGCCGGGATGCGGTACTCGATGCGCACCGTATCCCCCGCTTGCCGCAGGTCGGTCATCTCGCCGCCCCGCAGGTTGAGGTCCTGGATGACCGCCCCGCTGAACGCCTCGCCGCAGTCGATGGTGACCTCTTCGTAGGGCTCCTCGAGCCCGTCCTCGCCCTCGTGCACGATGACCTCGGGCATCGAGACCATGACCTCGTAGCCCTCGCGCCGCATCTGCTCGATGAGGATGCCCAGGTGCAGCTCGCCCCGGCCGCTGACCCGGAAGACCTCCGGCGAGTCGGTGTCCTCGACCCGCAGCGACACGTTGGACTGCAGCTCGCGGTACAGCCGCTCGCGCAGCTTGCGGCTGGTGACGAACTTGCCGTCGATGCCCGACAGCGGGCCGTTGTTGGCGATGAAGGCCATCGCGATGGTCGGCTCGTCGACCGCCACCGCCGGCAGCGGGTCGAGGGCCTCGGTGGCGCAGATGGTCTCGTTGGGCAGGGCGTCGGTGAAGCCGGCGATGCCGACGATGTCGCCGGCCCGGGCCTCGTCGATCTCGACCTGGTTGAGCCCCTCGAAGCCCACCAGCCGGCTGATGCGGGCCTGGCGGGCCTTGCCGTCGAGGGCCACCGCCGAGACGACCCGCCCCTTCTGGATGACCCCCCGCCGGATGCGGCCCACCGCGATGCGGCCGACGAACTCGTCGTAGTCGATGGTCGCCACCTGCATCTGAAGCGGGCCGTCGGCGTCGACCTCGGGGCCGGGCACATGCTCGAGGATGGCGTCGAGCAGCGGGTCGACCCCGTCCCGGGGCTGGTCGAGCTCGCTGACCGCCCAGCCGTCGCGGGCCGAGGCGTAGAGCACCGGGAAGTCGAGCTGCTCGTCGGTGGCGTCGAGGGCCACGAACAGGTCGAAGATGGCGTCGAGCACGTAATCGGGGCGGCTGTCGGGCCGGTCGCACTTGTTGATGACCACCAGCGGCCGCACCCCGTGGGCCAGCGCCTTGCGCAGCACGAAGCGGGTCTGTGGCATCGGACCCTCGAACGCGTCGACCACCAGCAGCACCGAGTCGACCATGCCCAGCACCCGCTCGACCTCGCCGCCGAAGTCGGAGTGCCCCGGGGTGTCGACGATGTTGATGGTGATGTCGCCCCACTCGATGGCGGTGTTCTTGGAGAGGATCGTGATGCCCCGCTCCCGCTCGAGGTCGAGCTTGTCCATCGCCCGCTCCTGCACCTGCTGGTGGGCGCCGATGGTGCCCGACTGGCGGAGCAGGCAGTCGACGAGCGTGGTCTTGCCGTGGTCGACGTGGGCGATGATGGCGATGTTGCGCACGTCCTGGCGCTGCATGGTGTCCTCTCGGGGGCCGACGAGGCGGGCCGACGCGGTGGATGGTGGACCCGCCGGGGCGAAGGGCGCTGTGGGCGACCCCTCGGGTGGCCCGGCGGAAGCGGGGGATTGCCACAGAACGGCGCGGGTTTGCAAGCCCGCATCGCCACGGACCGCCCGCCGGTGGGCGGCCGCGCTTGCCCACACCGGCCTCGACCCGCAGAATCGGGCACCGCACGGACGGAGGCGTTCATGACCCGTATGGCTCGACGATGGCTGCTCCTGGTCTCCGGCGCGGTGCTGCTCGCCGGCTGCCCCGAGGAGGTCGAGCCCGAGCGCGACCGCCTCCCGCCGGAGAGCAGCGCGACGCTGGTCTATCCGTCCGGCGCGACCCTCGACCTCATCGAAGGCCAGACCATCCGGGTGAACACCGTCGACGTCGGCCTGCGGCTCGACATCGGCGAGCCGGGCGTCCTGCGCTACACCCTCGACGGCAGCGACCCGACCGGGCCCGGGGCCATCCCGGTCGAGCAGAAGACGACCGTCACCCTGCGCGAGACGACCACCGTGCGCTGGTTCGGCACCGACGACGCGGACAACGCCGAGGACCCCCGACAGGTCGTCGTCGAGTTCGACCGCACCCCGCCCACCGTGCGGGTCGACCCCCCGCCGGGGCAGTACTTCGGACGCCTCGTGGTGACCGTCTCGGCCGACGAGCCGGGGCGGGTGTACTGGACGGTCGACGGCAGCCTGCCGGTGCGGGGCACCCCGCTCACCCGGGAGGCCGAGCTGCCCGCCGACATCGAGCTGGAGCTGCCCGTCGAGCTGCGGCTCGTCGTCGAGGACACCGTGGGCAATGACGTCGCGCTGCCCCCGCTGGCCTACGTGATCGACGCGGAGGCCCCCATCACGCTCGTCGACCCCCCGCCGGGCCGCTACCTGGCGCCGGTGGACGTCGCGCTGACCACCGACGACCCCACCGGGGTGGTGCGCTACACCCTCGACGGCAGCACCCCCGACGAGACCTCGCCGGTCTACGCCGCCCCCATCCGGGTCGACCGCGACCTGACCCTCACCGTGCGGGCCTACGACGAGGGCGGCAACGCCGAAGACCCCCGCCCGCTGAGCTACGCGATCGGCCCCCGGGGCGCGTTGTCGCCGATGGCCGAAGAGCAGCCCGAGCTATTCCCCTTCGCCGGCGGGCTGCGCATGGCGGCGGCGCTGGTCGACGCCTCGGGCGAGCTCGCCGGGCGGCCGGGCGCCGCCTCGACCGGGGCCGACTGGGTGACCTGGAGCCTGGGGCGCATGGCCATCGACGCCACGCTGCTCTACAGCGGGCTGGGGCCCCACGGCATGAACAGCATCGCGATGATCGACGTGTCGGCCGCCGGCGAGGGCGCGCCGGACGAGAACGGCAACGGCTCCAACCTCGACGAGACCTTCTTCGCCCGGGTCGACGCGCTGGCCGAGCGCACCGGCGAGAGCCGGGTGCCCGACGGCCTGCACCCGCCGTCGGTGGTGCTCGCCGCCGGGGACGCGACCCTGGCCTCGGCGCTGCCCGCGCGGCGCACGCAGGCCGGGCGTCCGGCGTGGAGCGACGACTACCGCCAGATGCGGTGGAGCGGGGTCGCCCCCGACGGCGCGGCCACCGGCGCCGATCTGCTCGCCGCCGGCCTGCGGACCCTCGAGGTCCGGGCCCGCTCGGCGCTGACCACCGACCACCCGGTGGGCGACGGGGCCTACGCCCGGGAGGCGGCGGCGATCGTCGGCCTGCGCTGCGTGAGCTGCCACGGCGCCTTCGCCGAGCCGCGCATCACCGGGGCCGCCGACCTCGAGGCTCAGGGGCTGCTCGAGGGCCCCGCGCCCCGGCTGATCGCGCTGCTCGCCGGGGACGAGCGCCACGCGTCCGACGCGGCGATGCCGGCCGAGGTCGAGGCCGTCGCCGCGTGGATCGAAGGCGGGGCCGAGGCGCAGGCAGACGCCGAGCGGCGGCCGGGCGCCGACCCGCGGGAGGGCCTGCTGGGCCTGCTGGCCATCGAGCACGCCGGGATCCTGGTGCACGAGGCCACCGAGCGGCTCATGTTCGACGTCGAGCGCAACCGCCTCTCGCCGGGCGACCCCGCCCGGGCGCAGTACCCGGTGGGCGCGGTCGAGCTGATCATCGGCGCCGGCCCCACCGGCACCGCCGCGCTGGACGTGGTGCAGGTCGCCGACCGCACGTTCTCCACCGGGGCCCAGTCCCGGCTGCTGGCGGCGCTCGTCGACTGGGTCGAGCTGGCCGATACCCGCCCCGACCTCTTCGAAGGCCCCCTGGCGGGCAGCGCCGCCTTCCCCGGCATCATCGCCAGCGCCCGCCCGCTCGCCGAGCGGCTGGTGGACGAGCTGTCGGAGCGGGTCCGCGGCGACGAGGGCGTGCCCCGGGCGAGCTGGAACCCCGGATCGGGCCGGGCGGCGCAGATCGAGGCCCGGGCGCTGGCCGACTTCGCGATGGCGATGCGGGCCGCCGGGGCCGCCCTCGATCGGGGCGAGGCCGCCAGCGAGGCCGCCGGCGCGCTGCGGTTCCTCGTCGAGGAGCTGCGGGGCCCCGAGGGCGACTACGCCGACGCCTGGCGGGACGGCGAGCGGGTGCGCGGGGTGCGGGTGCTCGGCACTCAGTGGGCGGTCCTGCGGGCGCTGCTCGACGCCGCGGCCGGCGGGGACGCCGACGCGTTCGACGCCGCCGAGGACCTGTGGGGCCGCATCGACGGCATGTGGTTCGACTCGGGGGCCCGGATCTGGCAGACCGTGCGCGGCCTCGAGACCTGGACCTACGACCCGGCGCTCATCGCGCTGACGCTCGACGGCTTGCGCGCCGCCGCCGAGGCCGATCTGCCGCAGGCCGGGCTCCGGCTGTCGGAGGCGCTCGACCGGCTGGTGATCCCGTTCGTCTGGGCCGACACCTGGCTCAGCGGCGAGACCACCGCCGGGGCCGACGTCGACCGCGACGACCTGCCCAAGCCCCAGGACGCCGGCCCGGTCAACGGGGCGGCGCCGGTGTTCCGCCGGGCGATGAGCCTCTGAGCCGGGCGCGCATCCGGGCGGCGCGCCACCACCGGGGCCGACGCCACGCCAGCGCGCACGCGATCCCCATCAGCCCCACCGCCACCGTCGCCAGCCCCAGCGGGATCCGACTGTGGGGCGGGGGCAGCCCGACCGGCGCCGGCTCGACCCCGTGGATCGTGATCGCCACCGGGCCGCTCACCCCCGCCACCGCCCGGACCCGGGCCTCGATCGACGGCGCGTCCAGCGTGTCCGGATCATTCGCCCGCAGGCTCACCGCGGCGCCCGTCGGGCTCAGCACCACCCGGGCGTCGCGCACTCGGGGATCGACGCGCAGCAGCCCGCTCAGCTCGCGGGCCAGCGCCGCCCGCCGCCGTGCCCCGCCGTCGGCGCGCAGGTGAGCCGGGCGCAGATCGGGCAGCAGGCGCCCGGTCGGCTCGGGCCGCGGCCGGGGCAGACCCGCGGCGCGGGCCACCTGCCATGCCCGGGGGAAGTCCGCCCGCCACACCTCGACCGCGTAGCGCCCCGCGGCCCCGACCTTGTCCCCGTGGATGCCCGCGCCGGCCAGCGCCACCACCAGATCGTTCGCCTCGGGCTCGGCCAGCCCATCGAGCACCCGCACCGTGCAGCCGGCCGCGAGGGCCGTCAGGGCCACGAGCCCCAGCCGCGCCAGCCGCCCGAACCGCCGCTTCATCGCGCACCTCCCGCCCGCCGTCGGGCGGGTCGACGTCCGGCGCGCAGAGAGCCCCGCCCGAACGCTACCAGAGGCGCCCGCTCAGCCGTAGCCCGCGTCCCGGGCGACGAGCCCGGCCTTGTCCGCCAGCGCGGTGAGCACCAGCCCGGCGACGAAGCCGCCGACGTGGGCCCCGTACGACACCCCGCCCGCGTCGCCGCCCAGCATCGAGACGAGCTGCACCACCGCCCAGATCGGGATCAGGTACATCGCCACGATCGAGACCTTGAAGCTGCGGAAGATCACCAGCAGCCACAGGACCACCAGCAGGTGCACCTTGACCCGGGCGTGGCCCAGCAGGAACCCGGCCATCAGCCCGGCGATGGCCCCCGAGGCGCCCACCAGCGGCATCGTCGGATCACCGGTGACCGCCCCGTGCAGCAGCGCCGCGGCCACCCCGCTCAGGATGAAGAGGCCCAGGTAGGCCCAGTGGCGCCAGAAGCACTCCAGCACCCCGCCGGCCACCAGCAGGAAGAGCACGTTGCCGATGAGGTGCATCCAGCCGCCGTGGGCCACCTGATAGGTCAGCAGCGTCTGGGGCCGGGCCTCGGCCGGCACGTAGCCCAGGGCCAGCGGGGGCAGCCGGCGCACCGCGTCGCCGAAGAGCGCCGCCGCCTCGCCCAGCGCCTCGTCCACCGCCGGATCGTCGGCATCTTCGGCGATCCACCGGTCCAGCTCGCCGCGCACGTTGGCCGGCAGCGCCCCGGCCACCTCGGGCGAGATGCGGGCGCCCCGATCGAGGGCCAGCTCCTCGAAGAACGCCTGACCCGTCTGGTTGACCGCCATCGCCCGATCGTCGCTGGCCCACACCGCCCAGACGTGCACCAGCACGCACAGCAACGCGATGGCCCAGGTGACGTAGGGGCGGGAGTAGACCGCCTGATCGCTGCCGATCGGCAATACGAAGAACAATGTGCGCCTCCGGCGACATGGGATCGACGCGTGCCGCGTGGCCCCGCCGCGCCGATTGCACCGCTTCACCGCCGGCCGCGCAAGCCCGTCGCCCTCGAGCCCGCGCCCGGCCCCACGGAGGAGACAGCATGAAGCACCTCGCCCCATCCCTCGCCGCCGCGGCCCTCCTCGGGCTCGCCGGCTGCGAGATGACCCCCGACGAGATCGGCGGCATCCCCGCGGTGCCCGACCGGCCGGGCATCGAGAACGTGACCCCGCCGGACCACGCGCTGCCCCCGATCTCGGGCGGCACCCTGACCCTCACCCCCGACGGGGCCACCGCGGTCGTCGGCGACCCCGAGCGGGATCTGATCTACATCGTCGACCTCGACCCCCGCGAGATCCGGGCCATCCTGCCCGCCCGCGGCGAGCCGGGGCGGGTGGTCGTCGACGCCGCCGGGCAGCGGGCGTGGATCGCCCTGCGCCGGGCGGGCGGCATCATCGAGATCGACGTGCAGCAGGGCACGATCGCCCGCCAGTACCAGACCTGCCCCGCGCCCCGGGGCATCGCGCTGAGCATGGACGAGCAGCAGCTCCACGTCGCCTGCGTCGGCGGCCACCTGATGACCCACGCGGTCGCCGGGGGCGACATCGTGCGCCGGCTGCCGGTGGCCCCCGACCTGCGGGACGTGCTCGTCTTCCGCGACCGGATCGAGGTCAGCCGCTTCCGGGCGGCCGAGCTGATCACCCTCTCGCTCGACGGGCAGATCGTGCGCCGGCGCCAGCCGGCGAACGTGCGGGGCACCGCGCCGGCCAACGTGGCGTGGCGCATCGTCAAGACCCCCGAGGGCGGCACCGCGATGCTGCACCAGATCGCCAGCACCGCCATGATCCGGGTCGACGCGCCGGGCGACCCCGACGCGCCGCCGGGTGACCGCGAGCCGCCCGGCGATCAGGAGCCGCCCGACGTGCCGCCCGGTGACCGGGAGCCGCCGGGCCGGGGTGACGAGACCCCGCCCCACGGGGCCTACGGCGGCGACATCAACGACCCCTGCCGGGCCGCGATCGCCGCGGTCGCCGTCACCGAGTTCCGCCCGTTCGACGAGGCCCCGACCCCCCGCACCGCCGGCCAGGCCGTGCTCGGCGTCGACCTCGCCATCGACGCTGGCAGCATCCTCATCGCCGCCCCGGGCAGCGTCGACCGCGACGGCACCGGCGACTTCCTGCCGCTCGCCCGCTTCGACCGGGCCCCCAACCGCCTCGGCTGCCTGCTGACCGGCCAGGAGTCGCCCCAGGGCGCCTTCACCGCGGTCGCCATCCGCCCCGACGGCCGGGCCGTCGCCTTCCAGCGGGAGCCCGCCGCGCTCGTCGACCAGCGGGGCGAGGTGCTCGTGATGCTGCCCGTCGAGTCCACCGCCGACGCGGGCCACGACCTGTTCCACCAGGCCCCCGGCGTCGGCCTCGCCTGCGCGAGCTGCCACCCCGAGGGCAGCGAGGACGGCCACACCTGGCTGTTCGAGGGCTTCGGCTTCCGCCGGACCCAGGAGCTGCGGGGCGGCATCGCCGGCAGCGCGCCCTTCCACTGGCAGCAGGACATGGCCGACATGCAGCAGCTCCTCGACGAGGTCATGCACGGCCGCATGGGCGGGGCCCCGGTGGCGGTCTTCGAGACCGACGCCCTCACCGGCTGGCTCGACGCGCTGCCCGCGCCCAGCGTCGACCCCATCGGCGAGGGTGATCCCATCGCCGGCCAGCTCGTCTTCGAAGATCCCACCGTCGGCTGCGCCGGCTGCCACGCCGGGCCCCGCTACAGCGACGGCCGGCGCTACGACGTCGGCGCCGGCGAGCCGCTCGAGACGGCGACCCTCATCGGCATCGGCCGCCGGGCGAAGCTGATGCACGACGGCTGCGCCGACACCCTCGAAGGCCGCTTCGACCCGAGCTGCGGCGGCCGGGACCACGGGCGCGTCAACCACCTCTCCACCGCCCAGATGAGCAACCTGCTCGCCTTCCTGCGCACGCTCTGAGCGCGCCCCTCGTCGACGCCGCGTGACCGGCGCCCACGCCGGGCTCCGGTCACCCGCGGCGTCGACGCGAGAGCCCCCGGGCGTCCTGCTCCGGGCTCGACCCGATTCATCGCCGACAGGCGCGGGGCCGTGGGCGCCGACACGGCGGCCGGGACGTGGTACCCATCCGGTACACCCTTCGGAGGAACACCATGAATCGACTGCCGGCCCTCGCCCTGGCGCTCGCCTGCCTGAGCCTGCCCGTCGCCGACGCCGCGCCGCCCGCCGAGGGGCCGTGGATCAGGCCGACCACCGCCACCGCCGTCTACGACGCGCGGCTCGTCGGGGACGACGCCGGGGACGCACCGCAGGGCGCGAAGCTGGCCCCCACCGACGAGACGCCCCCTCGCATCCGGCTGGCGCAGATCGAGCGGGGGTCGGTCTTCGACCAGCTCGGGTTCGCCGACGGTGACGTGCTGGTCTCGATCGACGGCCGGCCGATCACCACCGAGGTGCAGGCGCTCGAACTCCACGCAGCCCTGCGCAGCAACGACCGGATCAGCGTCGTGCTCGAGCGCCGCGGTCGACCGCTCACGCTGACCTTCCTGCGCGAGCGATTCGAAGCGCCGATGCCCGCCGCGGCGCCGACGGGCGGGCGGGCGGAGGGATCGGGCGCCGGGCCGGCCGACGACGGCGCCGTCCGGGCCACCGGGCCCGGGGCCTACACCGTCGACGGCGCCCGGTGGGACGCGATGCTCGCCGACGGCGGCGCGCTGGCCCGCAGCGCCCGCCTCGTGCCGGCGGTGAAGGACGGCGCGGTCATCGGGTTCAAGCTCTACGCCGTGCGCGCCGGCTCGTGGTTCGACCGGCTGGGCCTGAAGAACGGCGACGTGCTGCGCGCCGTCAACGGGCTGCCGCTCACCTCGCCCCACGAGGCCCTCGAGGCGTATGAGAAGGTGCGCGACGCGCCGGTGCTCACCGTCGGGATCGACCGGGCCGGCCAGCCGCTGACCCTGCGCTACACGATCGAGCGCTGACCCCGGCCCGCTCCGGGGTGCCCATTGCGCCGCCGGGCGGCGCTCGGCCAAGATGCGCCCATGCCGCGCCCCGCCCCCCGAGTCATCCGCCTGCTGTCCTTGATCTGCGCCGCGCTCATCGCGGGGCCCGTCGCCGCCGATCCGGCGCCCGAGCCGCTGCGCCTCGCCGCCGCGGCCGCCCGGGTGGGGGACGGCGAGCGGGCGTTGAAGCTGCTCGACGGGGTCGAGCTGGCCGGCGACGCCGCGCTGGCCGGGGCGGTGGTCCGGGGCCGGGCGCTGCTGCGGGTCGGCAAGCCGGGGCAGGCCCAGGCGGCGGTCGCCGGGGTCGACGAGCCGGCGCTGGCCGAGCCGGTGGGCCTCATCCGGCTGCGGGCGGCCGAGGCCGAGGGCGACGCGGCGGCGATCCAGGCCGCGGCCGATACGCTGCTGGCGCTGAAGGATCCGGCGAAGTCCACGGTGGCCGAGGCCCGGCTGCGGCAGGCGCTGGCGGTGATGGCCGCCGACCCCGAGCGGGGCCGCCCGCTGGTGCAGGCGCTGGCCGATCGGCCGCCGGTCGACGCGATCGTGCCAATGGCGCTCGGCGCGCTGGGCGCCGCCGGCGACGCGGCCGCCGACCGCCGGCTGCTGCTGGCCCACGGCGACACCGCCGAGGGCCGGGCCGCGATGCAGCGCACGCCGCCGACCGGGCTCTCCCGCGAGGATCGCCTCACCCGGGCCCGCGATCTGTGGATCCAGCGGGCCTACGCCCTCGCCGAGCCCGAGTTCCAGGCGCTGGCCGATGACCCGAAGAGCGATCCGAAGATGCGCCAGGAGGCGCTGCTGCGGCTGGGCACCATCCGCCAGCGGCTGCGCGAGCGGTACCCCGAGGCGCTGGAGCTGTTCGAGAAGGTCGAGACCGGGCCCGACCGGGAGATGGCCGACGAGGCGCAGTATCGGGTGGGGCTGGTGCTGGGCTATCTGGGGCGCTTCCGGGCGGCCTCGCAGGCGATGCAGGCGTATCTGGAGCGGGCGCCGAAGGGCAAGTACGCCGGCTCGGCGGGCTATCAGGTCGGGCGGCTGCTGCATCAGGGCGGGCACTTCGCCGACGCCATCGCGGCCCATGAGCGGTTCCTGCGCACCAAGCCATGGGATCGGGCGAAGTACGTCTGGTTCCACGGCTGGAGCCACTTCCGAAAGGGCGACTGCCCCGGGGCCCGGGCCACCTGGAAGCCGCTGGCCCGCAGCCGCAACGTGCTGGTGGGGGCCAAGGTGCTCTACTGGAGCGCCCGCTGTCACGTCATCGAGGGCGATCGGGCGGCCGCCGATCGGGCGCTGGATCAGCTCGCGAAGCGGGCGCCGCTGTCTTATTACGGCCTGCTCGGCGCCCGGCTGGCGGGCAAGCCGCTGCCCCGGGTGATCGAGCGCACCCCGCCGCCCGATCCGCCCGATCTGGAGCGCTACGAGGCGAAGCTGCCCCGGGCCCACCGCCGCTCGCTGCGCGCGGCCCGCCTGCTGAGCTGGGCCGGCCACCCCCGCCTCGCCCGGCGGGCGCTGAACCGGAAGCGGGTCGAACAAGCGGCGCGCAAGGCGCATGGCAAGGCCGCCGCCCGCCGCTTCTCCCGGGCGCTGGACGAGGCGCTCGAAGAGTGGGGCGAGCGCTGGCGCGGGCTGCCCAAGAAGACCCGCCGCGTCCCGTGGAACGAGGGGCTGGCCCGGCTGCCCGACGGGCGGGCGATCGCGGCCTACCCCGCGGCGTATCGGGCGCTGGCCGAGGCCGCCGGCGCGCCCCACGGCGTGCCCCCGTGGTGGCTGCTGCCCCACATGCTGCAAGAGAGCCGCTACCGGGAGAAGGCCCGCAGCCACGCCGGCGCGCTGGGGCCGATGCAGGTGCTGCCCCGCACCGGGCGCATCATCGCCTCGAAGCTGGGCTTCCCCGCGGGCGACTTCATCGAGGATCGCCTGTTCGAGCCGGGCGTCGCCCTGCGTCACGCCGCGTGGTACCTCGAAGCGCTGCGCGACGAGTATCGGGGGGACATCGTCCTGGCCATCGGGGCCTACAACGGCGGCCCGCTGCGCATCGGCGAGCACCTGACCGGGCCGGCCGGCACGCTGCCCTACGACGTGATGATCGAGGAGATCGGGGCCCACGAGAGCCGCAACTACGCCCGCAAGGTCACCGATCACGTCGTGCGCTACCTGGCGCTGTACGCCCCCGACGCCGAGCGGGACGCCTGGATGAAGGCGCTGACCCCGCCCGAGAGCCCGCCCACGCCCAAGGGCGCCGTCCGCTTCTGATGTCGCCGCCCGATCGACCCCCGCGGCGGACCCGGCGGCGGGTCGCGCTGATCGCGCTGGGCGTCGCCCTGGCCCTCGCGGCGGCGGCGCCCTTCGTCCTGCCGCTGCTCGTCGAGGCCGCGCTGTCCCGGGCGGTCGACCGGCTCGCCGGGCGCTCCGGGCTCGACGTGACCTGGGCCGCCAGCGACCTGCGGGCCGACGGGCTGACGCTGACCGACGTGGGGGTGCGATTCGAGGCGGGCCGGGCCCGGGTGGCGGCGGTGGAGGTCGAGGTGTCGCTGTGGGCCGCCCTGACCGGTTCGGTGCGGGTGACGGCGGTGCGGCTGGACGGGCCCGAGCTGTGGGTCGGGGCCGACGCGGTCGACCCGCCGTCGGGCGACGCCGCGGACGACGGTGGCGTCGCCGATCGCCTCGAACGTTTGCTGGGCGAACCCTTCTCGATGCCATCACAGGTGACTCGGTCGCTGGCCCGGGTGGGCGAGCTCGATCCCATCCCCCGGGTGCATGTCGAGCGGGCCCGGGCGGTGGTGCGTCGCGGGCGGCGGACCCATACGGCGGCGGTGGGAGAGGCGTGGCTCGATCCCATCGACGGGGGCTGGCGGCTGCGGGCGCCGGACGCCGCGCTCGAGGTCGGCGGGCGGCGGCTGGACGGGGTCGCCGTCGAGGGTGCGATCACGCCCGAGCGGGTGGTCGTCGAGGCGCGGCTGCCGGCCGATGTGAGCCTGCCGATCCCCGGGGGGCGGGCGGTGGCGGCGTCGGCCCGGGTGACGGCGACCGAAGGCGGCGTCGAGGCCCGGGTGGGCGGGCTGGCCATCGCCAGCCGATACGGGCGGGTCGAAGGGGCGACGCTCACCGCGCGCTGGGCCGAGGATGTCCGGGTGACGCTGTCCGATGGGGCGGTGCGGCTCGATCCGCCGGCCCGCCCTGCGGATCCGGTTGGGGCGGGGGCCGGCGCGTCGGGGGCCGGGCTCGATCCGTGGCGCGTGCCGCCGACGCTGCGGCTCGCCGCCGAGGGGCTGACGATCGAGGCGCCCGGCCTGCCGCGGCTGCTCCAGGCCGGCGGGACATGGCATCGGGGGCGGCTGGACGCCCGGGCGGTGCTGGCCGGGGGCGAGGTCCGGCTGGCGGCCGGCTTCACCCCTGGGCGCCGGCGCCCCGACGGCCTGCGGGTCGAGATCGAGGGCGTGCGGCTGGCCCCGCTCTTCGCCCGCCGGCTGCCGCCCGAGCCGCCCCGCCGGCCGCGCCGCCGCAGCCGGGCGGATGGCATCCTCGATGGCACCTTGACGATCGCGACCCCCGGTGACGATGTCATCGGGCGGGGGGTCACCCTGGTCGACGGGTCGCTGGCGTGGCGCGAGGGGCGGGTCGAGCTGGCCGGGCTGGCCGACGGGCCGGTGGATGGCATCGACCTGCGCCTCGACGGTCGCTTCACCTGGGATCCGGCGGCCGATCTGCTCGACGTCGCCGGGCGGATCGCCCAGGGTCCGCTGGCGCTGGTCGGCGAGGGGCGGGTGAGCGACGCCCGGGGCGATCCGCGGGTCCGGCTCGACGCCCGGGGCGAGCCCATCGACTGCGCGGCGGCCTTCGCCGCGATCCCCGCTGGCCTGTGGGGGCCCTACGACCGGGCCGACCTCACCGGCCGGCTGGCGCCGACGCTCCGCCTCGACTGGCCGGTGCACCGGCCGCAGGCGCTCGAGCTGAAGATCCGGAAGCTCTTCAAGGCCTGCGAGGTGCGCGCGCTGAACGCCCGGTCGTGGCCCCCGGCGACGGTCGAGGGGCAGCCGGCGCCGGGGCTGGACGACGTGGGCTGGCTCGACAGCCGCTTCGTCCTGCCGGTCGCGGAGGGGGTCAGCGACGGGGCCGAGGTCCGGGTGGGGCCGGGGGCGCCGGGCTACGTGCCGATCGAGCAGCTCCCGCGGTACGTCGGCGCGACGATGTACCAGAGCGAAGAGATGAACTTCTGGCGCAACAACGCCATCGACCGGGGCCTGCTGGTGCGGGCGCTGCGCATCGATCTGACCCACGGGCGCTTCGTCTACGGGGGCTCGACGGTGACCCAGCAGCTCGTCAAGAACCTGTTCCTGACCCGGCGCAAGACGCTCGCCCGCAAGCTTCAGGAGCTGCTGGTCGCGACCCGCATCACCCAGGCGGTCGACCGCCATCGGGTGCTCGAGCTGTACCTCAACTGCATCGAGTTCGGGCCCGATGTGTATGGCATCGGGCCGGCGGCGCGGTACTACTTCCAGAAGGACGCCCGCCAGCTCACGCCGCGGGAGGCGGTCTTCCTGGCGATGCTCAAGCCGGCGCCCCGTCGGGGGGCGTATTATCGGCGCCGGGGGCACGGCCCGACCCACGGGTGGTGGGTCGAGCGGGCCGAGGAGCTGATGCGGCGGCTGGTGGACAACGGGCAGATCGCGGCGGCGACGGCCGCGGCCGAGCGCCCGTATCACATCGAGTGGATCGATCGGCGCTACGTGCCCCACCGCGGCGGCCCGCCGGGCCCGCCGGACACGCCGGATGCCTCGCCCGAACCCCTGCCCGACGGCGGCCGCCGATTGCCGATCGGCCCCTGAACCGTTTGTGCCGTTTGCGGTACGGTGGGCCCCCGTTCCGTCGATCCGGGGCGCCCTGATACCCTGGCCGTTGAACGCGAGGATCCCCATGCGCCGACTGTCCGCCCTCATCGCCATCGCTGCCGCCGCGCTCTGCGCGGGGGGCTGCGAAGACGACGCCCGCTCCAACGAGGGCAAGGGCGGCTCGATCGACGTCGGGCAGGTGGAGCCGCCGAACGACGACGACGAGCTGGGGGTGTCCGAGGCCGGCGTGCCCGACGCGGGGCCCGACATGAAGGCCCCGCCGACGCCCGATCGGGGGCTCGACGCCGGCCCCGAGGACCGGTCCGACGCCGACGTGGGGCCCGACGTCGCGGTGGACATGGCGCCCGACGGCGAGGTCGGGCCGCCGGCGCCGTGCGTGCTCCAGGCGACCCGCCCCTGCGGGGCCTGCGCCGACAGCTACGAGGTGTGCGAGGCCGAGGGCTGGGGGCCGTGCGAGCCGCCGCCCGAGGTGTGCAACGGCGCCGACGACGACTGCGATGGCGCCGTCGACGAGTCGTTCGCGGTGGGGGAAGTGTGCGCGGTGGGCGTCGGCCTGTGCGCCGCCGAAGGGACGCGGGTCTGCGGCGCCGACGGCGGCGTGGTGTGCAGCGCGACGCCCGGTCCGCCCGAGCCGGAGGGCTGCAACACCCTCGACGATGACTGTGATGGCATCGCCGACGAGGACTTCGGCGGGGGGCAGCCGTGCACCCTGGGCATCGGCGCCTGCGCGGCGCCGGGGGTCACCGTCTGTAGTCAGGAGCGGGTGTACTGCTCGGGCGAGGCCAACCCGCCCCTCGAAGAGCGCTGCAATGGCATCGACGATGACTGCGATGGCACGTCGGACGAGGACTTCGGCCTCGCCGACGTCTGCGTGGTGGGTGAAGGCGTCTGCCGCCGCGAGGGGGTGTGGGGCTGCACCCCGGCCGGCGGGGTGGCGTGCTCCGAAGAGGCGGGCGGGCCGCTGCGCGAGGTGTGCAACGGGCTGGACGACGACTGCAACGGCGTGATCGACGATGGCTTCGGCGGGGACGAGCCGTGCGTCGTGGGCGAGGGCGTCTGCCGCCGCGAGGGGCGGATCATCTGCGACGCCGACGGCGAGTTCGTGTGCAGCGTCGCGCCCGGCGCGCCGAGCGCGGAGCTGTGCAACGGGCTGGACGACGACTGCGACGGCGCGGCCGACGAGGGCTTCCGCCTGGGCGACCCCTGCGAGGTGGGCAGCGGAGCGTGCGCGCGCCCGGCGATCCGGGTGTGTGCCGCCGACGGGGGCGCGGTCTGCCCGGTCGAGCCCGGCCCGCCGTCGGACGAGGTCTGCAATGACATCGACGATGACTGCGACGGCGAGGTGGACGAGGGCTTCCCGGTCGACGAGCGGTGCGAGCTGCAGCTCGGGACGTGCTTCAGCGGCGGGCGCTTCGCCTGCGGGGACGACGGCGACGTGTACTGCGACGCGCCGCCCATCGCGCCGGGCGTCGAGATCTGCGACGGGGCGGACGACGACTGCGACGGCGCGGCGGACGAGGGGCTGGGGGTCGGCGCCCCGTGCGAGGTGGGCGTCGGCGCCTGCGCCCGGGTCGGCGAGATGGACTGCGGCGGCGGCCCCGAGGCGGCGGTGTGCGACGCGGTGCCCGGCCCGCCGGGCGAAGAGGTCTGCAATGCCATCGACGATGACTGCGATGGCGCCGTCGACGAGGGCATCACGCTGGACGGAGTGCCGGTCGGCGGGGTCTGCGCGCCGGGGCTGGGGGTCTGCCGGGCCGAGGGCACGGTGGTGTGCAGCGTGGACGGGCGCCCGAAGTGCGACGCCGAGCCCGATCAGCCCGCCCCGGTGGAGCGGTGCGACGGGGTGGACGACGACTGCGACGGGCGCACCGACGAGGGCTTCGACGATCTGGGCCAGCCGTGCGCGGTGGGCGTCGGCGCGTGCGAGGCCCGCGGGGTGTGGGTGTGCGGCGGCGGCGAGGCGGTGTGCAGCGCGACGCCGGGCGCGCCGGCGGGCGAGGTGTGCAACGGGGCGGACGACGACTGCGACGGCGCGGTGGACGAAGGCATCACGCTGGCCGGCGCCCCCCTCGGGGGGCGGTGTGAGGTCGGGGTGGGGCGGTGCCTCGCCGGGGGCGAGGTCGTCTGCCGGGGCGGCGTGGCGGCGTGCGACGCCGAGCCGGGCCCCCGGGGGGTCGAGGTGTGCAACGGCCAGGACGACGACTGCGACGGGTCGAGCGACGAGGGCCTGAACCTGGGCGAGGCGTGCGCCGCGGGGATCGGCGCCTGCGCCCGGGCGGGGGTCTACATCTGCGGCGACGGCGGGGACGCCCGGGGCGTGGTGTGCACCGCGAGCCCGGGCGATCCGCGGGTCGAGCGGTGCGACGGGGCCGACGACGACTGCGATGGCGACACCGACGAGGACTTCGACGATCTGGACGAGGCGTGCACCGTGGGCCTGGGGGCCTGCGCCCGGGACGGGGTCCGCGTCTGCGGGGCCGGCGGCCTGCGCACCCGCTGCGGGGTGGTGCCCGGCGCGCCGGCGGCCGAGGCGTGCAACGACGTCGACGACGACTGCGACGGCGAGGTGGACGAGGGGCTGGGGCTGGGCGACGACTGCGCCGAGGGCCTGGGGGTCTGCCGGGCCGAGGGCGAGGTGGTCTGCACCGACGACGGGGCGGCGGTGTGCGACGCCGTGCCGGGCGCGCCCGCCGTCGCCGAGCGGTGCGACGAGGCCGACGACGACTGCGACGGCGCGGTGGACGAGGGCTTCCGGTTGGGCGCGGCGTGTATCTCGGGGCTGGGCATCTGCGCGGTCGAGGGGCGCCGGGCGTGCGCCGACGACGGCACCGCGGTCTGCGACGCCGAGCCGGGTGATCCCGAGGAGGAGGTCTGCGACGACCTGGACAACGACTGCGACGGGATCGTCGACGAGGGCGAGGGCGACGCCGCGGGGGTCGCGTTCGGCGGCTGCGGGCCGCGCTATCGGAGCTGCCTCGACGTGCTGCGCGCCGGCGGGGTCGAGAGCGGGGTCTACCGGGTCTCGCCGGTGGACGCCGCCGGGCGCGAGGTCTACTGCGATCAGGAGACCGACGGCGGCGGCTGGACCCTGGTGCTGGCGACCGCCGCGCCGCCCACCGACGGCCTCGGCGTCTGGCACGCCGATCTGCTGGGCGTCGACCCCCAGGGCGAGCGGCCGGGGGTCTGGGCCGGGCTGAGCCACCTCGGCGATCAGCCGTTCGACGTGCGCTTCGCCTGCCGGGCGGCGGCGGGGGCGGTGGACGCCGACGGCGACGCCGCCGGGTACGGGGTCGACGTCTCGTTCTACGGCACGCCGTGGTATCGCCAGTTCATCCGGGGCGGCGAGGCGGTGAGCTGCTTCGCCCCGCCCGGGGGTGATCCGGTGCTGCCCGCCCGGCGGGACAACCTCGGCCGCGGGGTCCGGGCCCACGGGCAGCCCTTCCCCCCGGCGGCGGGCGGGCGGCTGGTGGGCGAGCGGGACTGCGAGGCGCCGGGCGACTTCGTGGTGGACTTCGACGACGGGGGCCTCGCCGGCTCGGGCCCCGCCGCGCTCGACGGCACCGACTGGGGCGTCGTCGACGGGCAGGGGGTGTGCGGGGCGCTGACCGGGGACGGGCAGTGGCTCGTCTTCGCCCGCGAGGCGATCCCCCATCCGCTGGGGCCGGTGGGTCTCATCGGCCTGCCCCAGCTCGCCGGGCCGCTCGAGGCGGCCGGCTTCGAGCCGCGCCTGCTCGACCCGACCGACGCCGACTTCGCCGATCAGCTCGACCCCGAGACGCTGCCGGCCGTCTTCCTCGGGCGCTACGCCGACGACTGGCCGGCCCTGCCCGCGGCGCTGGTCTGCGAGGGGCTCGACGCCTACACCCGGGACGGCGGGGGGCTGGTGACCGAGTACGACGGCTTCTCGCTGCTCGGGACCCGGCTGGCCGACGACTTCCTGTACCGGGCGGGGGCCCCCGGGGTGTGGGGCTGGGCCGGCGCGCTGGTCGGCGGCGGCGGGGCCCGGGCGGTGGACGATCCCATGACGGTGGTCGAGCCCGACGACCCGATCACCCGGGGGCTGGGCGATGTGTTCGAGGCCGGCGCCGGCAGCGAGCGGTTCTTGAGCATCAACCAGGTCCACCCGACCATCCCGGTGCCGATGCGCACCCTGGCCCGGTTCGCGGGGGACGGGGCCGGCTTCCCCGCCGACGACTACCCGGCGCTGCTGCGCGGGCGGCGGTGCGGGGCCAACCTGCTGGTGGGGGTCTTCGACTACGCCGACGCGCCGCTCGACGCGACCGTCGCCCGGCTGGTGGGCAACCTCGCCGCGGCGGCGGTCTCGCCGGCCGATGTCGACCAGGACGATCTGTGCCGCCTCGGCTTCGGCGGCCGCTGCCAGTCCGACGATCCCTGAACACCCGGGTTCGGGTCGCCGTGTGGCACCCGACGCGCCGTCCGGGTATCCTCCGGGCGACGACGCCGACCCCGCCTCCCTCCCACCGCCAAGGAGACCCGATGCGCATCTTCGAGCCCCACATCCACTGCTACAGCCGCACCACCGACGACTACGAGCGCATGGCGCTCGCCGGCATCGAGGGGGTCTGCGAGCCGGCCTTCTGGCTCGGTCAGCCGCGGACCCACGTCGCCACGTTCAAGGACTACTTCGACACCCTGCTCGGCTGGGAGCGGCACCGGGCGGCGCAGTTCGGCATCCGCCACTACTGCACGATGGGCCTCAACCCCAAGGAGGCCAACGACGACCGGCTCAACGACGACGTGCTGGCGCTGGTGCGGGAGTACGTGCACAAGGACGGCGTCATCGCGGTGGGCGAGATCGGCTACGACGACATCACCCCCACCGAAGAGCGCATCCTCCAGGAGCAGATCCAGATCGCGATCGAGGCCAGGAAGCCGATCCTGATCCACACCCCCCACCGGGACAAGACCGGGGGGGTCAAGCGCACCCTCGACGTGGTGCGCGAGTCGGGCATCGAGCCGTCGATGGTGCTCGTCGACCACAACACCGAGATGACCATCCCGATGGTCAAGGAGACCGGCTACTACGCCGGCTTCTCGATCTACCCCAACACCAAGATGACCCCCGAGCGCATGGTCGAGATCTTCCGGCGGTTCGGCACCGACCGCATGATCATCAACAGCGCCGCCGACTGGGGCATCAGCGATCCGCTGCTGGTGCCCAAGACGGTGCAGGTCATGCGCAAGGCGGGCATGGACGAGGACGAGATCGAGAAGGTGGTGTGGGGCAACCCGATCGGCTTCTTCGCCCAGTCGGGGCAGATCGCGTTCTCCGACTTCGACCGCGACCGCAGCATCGACCGCACCCGGCTGCACGCGGGCAACTCGGTCCTGCGGGGTCAGAAGCCCTGAGCGGGCCCCCGGTCGGCCCGGGCCGGGGCGCTAGCAGAGACCGGGGAAAGTCGCCGTCGCGAGCCGAGCGAGAGGCTGTGGCCGGCAAGGCGCGACGCCGAAGGCTTGCTGGAGGCAAGTCGAGAAGGAGCAACGCAGCCGGACGCGGTCTCTCGTTGGGCGCAGCAGGTGTACTTTCCCCGGGATCTGCTACAGCGAGACCCGGATGCCGGCGGTGCCGGTGAGGGCGGCGGCGCTGCCCGCGTCGTCGGGCACGTCCACGCAGTCGTCCTCGAACGAATCGACCTCGTCGCACTGCGAGAAGGGCACCATCTGGCGATACGACAGCCGGGCCCCGATCGCGAGGTTGTCGATGAGCTGGTACCAGCCGTCGACCGCCGCCCCCACGGCCAGCCCGCCGATGTTGCGCTTCACCTCGCTGAAGCCGTCGACGCCGCTGACCGACTGATCGAAGGCGCCCACCTGCGCGGCCAGCCCCACCTCGAAGTCGGCGTGGCGCCAGACCGGGAAGCCGAGCTCGAGCCCGTAGGCCAGCAGCAGCCCGCTGCCGTCTTCGAGGGTGAACGGGGGGTCTTCGATGGGCGAGAGGCTCATCATGTCGACGTGCATGTGCACCGCGAGCCACGACGTGAGCTGCAGCCCGACCGAGAAGTTGAGCGCCACCCCCGGATCATAGCTGTCGACCCCCGCCACGTAGCCCCCGGCGCCGATCCGGCTCGCCGCTTCGAAGGTCATCGCGCCTGCCGGTGGGGCGGCGAGGGCGGCGAGGGCGCTGAGCAGCAGCGGGCGGGACGGGCGCATGACGGACTCCGCGGACGATCCCCGGCATCATGGACCGGCCGCCGGCCGCGATCAATGCGCCCCGCGCCACGCCCGCTCCGCGGATGCTCCCCCCGGCGCATCCGCGGAGCGGGCGGTCGTCCGATGGCTCCCCCCCGAGCGCCATCGATGCCAACGGCGGCATGAGATCGGTGGACCCATGGCATGCCATGGGTCGGGCGCGCTGCGCCCGGCGAACGGCCGAGGCCGGCGTCAGCCGGCGCGGGCCACGGTGGGGGCGGTGGTCCACACGTCGTCGGTGACCACGATGTGGCGCACCAGGGCCTCGGGGTCGCGCTCGGCCAGCACCCGGGCGGCGGTGTGGGCCAGCATCTGCTTGAGCTCGAGGCCCTCGGCCTCGGTGTCGGTGGTCGCGGTCAGGGGCAGGCTGATGACGAACTCTACGCGACGGGGCAGGGCGCTCATGGGAGACCTCCGGGCGATGATGGCTGCCGATGTGATGGCTCGGCGTCGATGCGCGGGCATCATAGCCAGGGGGTCGGCGGGGCGGCAGGGGGGTGGAGGCGGTCTGCTGACGGGGGCTGTCA
Organism: bacterium; assembly: GCA_030426085.1. Taxonomy (GTDB): domain Bacteria; phylum Myxococcota_A; class Bradymonadia; order UBA7976; family UBA1532; genus JACKDM01. Next base: position 40,255 of record JAUHYW010000076.1, read on the forward strand.
GCAGACTCGGGGCGGGGCGGAGCGGCGCCGGCTCACTCGAGCCGGCAGGTCATCCGCGCGGTCTCGTTCGACCCGCAGTTGTCGTTGAACGGCCCGGTGTAGCGGCACTCGGCGAGGCTGCTCTCGGCGCCGTTGCACTGCACGTCGTCGAAGACGAAGACCGCCGCCGGGCCCTGGCCGCAGCAGGCCGCCACGCCGGTCACGCCGGGGCCGAAGATCTGGCGGCACGCGACGCTGGCGTCGACGTTGTCCCAGTTGTCGTCGCAGACATAGCGCCAGGTGCCGTCCCAATAGACCTCCACGATGGCCCGGACCCCCAGCCGGTTGCCGTTCTGCAGCCGGGCCTCGCCCTGGCGCGGCGGCAGCGGCAGCGGGCAGCCGCCGCCGGCGTCGAACGGCACCAGATCCGCGGCCTCCTCCCGCCCGTCGAGCACCCCGTTGAAGCATTGCCCCATCACCGCCTGCACCCCGGCGGCGCCTTCGGGGCCGACGTTGACGCTCTGGTTGCCGCCCAGGATGTAGACCCGCCCGTGGTGGGCGACCGCCGCCGCTCGATCGCGCGCGTCGAACAGGTTCGAGGACGACAGCATCTGGCGGGTCGCGATCCGGCTGTTCAGGTCGACGCTGCTCGGCTGGCGCACGAGCCCACCCGGCCCCCGGCCGTTGAAGATGGTGAGCTGGTGGTCGCCGATGAGCGCCATCTGGTGCCACGCGTGGGGCGCCGAGTAGCGCCGTTGCCATGCCCCGCCCACCAGCGCCAGCAGGTCGGCGAAGACTGCGTCGTCGGGGCCCACCCCGCCGACGACCAGGATCTCGCCGTCGTGCACCACCGCCCGCGCGGCCCGCCGCCCCTCGGGCAGCACCGGGCCCGCCCGCCAGCGATCGGCCGCCGGGTCGTAGATCTCCACCGTCTGCTGGGCCCCGTTGTTGTCCCCGCCGATGACCCAGATCTCGTCGTCGAGCACCACCGCCGCGGCGTCGGTGCGGGCGGTGATCATCGGCCGCAGCTCGGTCCACCGGCGGGCGGCCGGGTCGTAGCGCCGCAGGGTGGGCACCGCGTTGTTGAACTGGTTGGCCCCGCCGATGGCATAGACCAGACCGTCCAGCTCGACCGCCGCGACCCCGTTCTGCAGCGAGGGCAGCGGGGGCAGCTCGACGCTGCGGCCGGTCTCGGGGTCGTAGGCCCAGAAGACGTCCGTCGGCTGGAAGTTGCGCCCGCCGAGCAGATAGAACAGGCCGTTGATCTCGACCGCCGCGTGGGCGAAGCGGCCGTCGGGCAGCGCCGGGCGGGTCCGCAGGTAGTCCTTCTCGTGGCCGAACGACACCACCCCGGCGGTGGCGCCGGCCCCCACCGGGCCGCCACCCCCGACGAGGCCGCCGATCGCGAGCACCCGCCGCTCGACCATGTCGAGCGGGTCGGGCACGTTCACCGCCGCCGAGCCGGCGCTGTGCCGGGGCACGTCCAGCGGCCGCCGGGTGCGCCAGATGCCATCGGGCAGGACCAGCGACTCGACCACCGCGGTCCCCGAGCCGTCGCCCAGCCGGCCGCCGGCCACGACGATCTCGTGCGACCCGCCGGTGACCCGGCCCTCGTTGTAGATGCGCCCGGCCGCGGCGAACGACCGCGGCGTGGGCAGCGCCGGGCCCGCGCTCCACTCGAGGGCGCGGGTGTCGAAGACGTCGACCTCGGCGATGGGCACCCCGTCCTCGTCCTCGCCGCCGATGACGAACAGCAGATCCTCATAGAAGACCGTCGAGTGCCCGTAGCGCGGGCGGGGCATCGCCGGGATGTCGTTGTTCCAGGTGTCCGTCCGCCAGTCGTAACGCTCGGCGGTGTCGAGCACCACGCCGCCGTTGGTCTTGCCCCCGAAGGCGTAGAGGTGGTTCGGGTCCTGGGCCCGGCTCAGGCTCAACCCGAAGCGGGTCGTCGGCATCGGGCTGAGGACCTCCCACTGCTCGGCGCCCGCGCCGTCGAGGCGCAGCAGCCCGTTGAGCGGGATGCCGTCGTCCTGGCCGCCCACCAGATAGACCGCGGTGCTGACCGAGGTCGCCGCCGCCTGCGCCCGCGCGGTGGGCAGGGCCGGGCTCTCGACCCACGCCGCCCCCTCGCTGTCGTAGCGCCACGCCCCGGCCTGGGGCTCGTTGCCATCGCTGCCGCCGATGACATGGATGCCTTCGGTCGTCACCACCACCGCCGGGTGGATCAGGGCCTCGGGCAGCGGCGCCTCGGCCCGCCAGCCGGTGCCCTCGGTCGTGATCTCGAAGCTCGACTCGACGATGCCTTCGCTCCAGTTGCCCGCCTCGTCCCGGGCCCGGAAGCGGAAGCGCACGTCGTGGAAGACCCGGATGCGCTTGATCGAGCGGAAGCGCTTGCTCCAGTTGTCGGGGGTGCCCCCGTCGTCGGTGTAGTAGACCGTCGCCGGCTCGTCGGTGCTGACGGTGAGCGTGATGCCATCGGTGAAGACACCCCCGTCGGGGGTCACGGTGATGGTGGGCGGGGTGATGTCATAGACCACGGTGACGGTCACCGTCTCCGAGTCGACCCCCATGTCGCGGGTCCCGATCTCGAAGACGTTCTCCCCCGGCTGGAGCTGCAGCTCGATCGACCAGTCCTCGTCGGGGCTCTCGGGGGCCGCCTCGGCGCCGTTGATCTGGACCGAGGCCCCCGCCGGCTTGGTGCCCCGCAGGGTCAGATCGCCCTCGTTGGTCGGGCTCTGCACCGGCTCGACGGTCGGCGGCTCGATGCACCCGGGGATGCCTTCGCCCACGCAGACGCCATCGACGCAGGCGTCGACGGTGCACGCGTTGCCGTCGCTGCACAGGGCGTCCACCGGCACGTTCACGCAGGCGTTGCGCACCGGATCGTAGAGGTCGTCGGTGCAGGCGTTGCCGTCGTCGCACAGCGCCGCGGCGTCGAGCGCCTCGCAGACGCCGTTGCGGCACGCCTCGCCCACCGGGCAGACGCCGGTGGGGTTGTTCTCGCCGCAGGCCGCGCCCCGATCGTCGCACACGCCGACGAGGCAGCTCCGGCCGCCGGGGCACAGCCCCACCGGGTTCGCCTCGCCGCACAGCTCGTCGGGGCTCCGGCAGACGCCGTCGAGGCAGACGTCGTCGCCCACGCAGTCGCAGCCGTCGCCGCCCACGCAGACCCCGCCCGGGGCGCACGCCGCCCCGTCGGGGCATACGCCGCACACCCCGCCGCAGCCGTCGTCGCCGCACGCGCGCCCGGCGCACACCGGCACGCAGCGCTCCACGCAGATGCCGTCGACGTCGCACTCTTCGTCCGGGCCGCAGCCCCCGCAGTCGCCGCCGCAGCCGTTGTCCCCGCACTCCCGGCCGTCGCAGTCGGGCACGCACACCGCCTCGCACAGCCCGTCCTCGGTGCAGAACGCGCCCACCCCGCAGTTGCCGCAGAAGCCGCCGCAGCCATCGGGGCCACACATCCGGCCTTCGCAGTTCGGCGAGCAGATGGCCTCGCAGGCGCCGTCGGTGCACTGCTCGCCGGCCTCGCACATGCCGCACGACCCCTGGCAGCCGTCACCCCCGCACACCCGGCCCTCGCACATCGGCTGGCAGACGTCCCGGCAGACGCCCTCGGCGCACTCCTGGGCCGGCAGGCACTCGCCGCACAGCCCGCCGCAGCCGTCGTCGCCGCAGTTGCGCCCGGCGCATTGGGGCACGCAGACCGGCTCGCAGCGGCGGTCCTCCACATCGCACGCCTCGCCGTCGGGGCAGCCGCAGTCGGCGGGGCAGGTCGAGCAGTCCTCGCCGACCCCCGGAGCGCACTGCCCGTCGCCGCAGCAGTTGCCGCAATCGGCGGGGCAGGTCGAGCAGTCCTCGTCGGCGTCGCACACGCTATCCCCGCAGCGGGCCGGCGGATCGACGCAGGCCCCCTCGGCGGTGCACACGTCGTCGCCCGCGCAGTCGCCGCACGACCCGCCGCAGCCGTCGCCGCCGCACGCCCGATCGGCGCACGCCGGCACGCACGGGTCGTCGCACTGCCCGGCCACGCACTCGACCCCGTCGTCGCAGGCCCCGCACTGCCCGCCGCAGCCGTCGTCGCCGCACGCGCGGCCGGCGCATTGCGGGGCGCACGCCTGACAGGTGGCCGATCCGGCGTCGCACACCTCGCCCGGCGCGCAGCCGCAGTCGGCGGGGCAGGTGGTGCACGACTCGCCCCCGTCGGCGGCGCAGGTCCCGTCGCCGCAGCAGTTGCCGCAGTCGGCGGGGCAGGTCGCGCAGTCCTCGTCCCCGTTGCACGCGTCGTCGCCGCAGCGGGGGGCCGGCGGATCACACCGCCCCTCGAGGGAGCACGTCTCACCCGGCGCGCACCCGCCGCACTCGCCGCCGCAGCCGTCCGACCCGCAGATGCGCCCCTGGCAGTCGGGCTCGCACGCCGGCTCGACGCACTCACCGCCCTCGCAGACCGTGCCCCCGGGGCAGGGCCCGAGCACCTGCCACGCCCGGCCGTCGGCGCACACCTCGACCCCGTCGTCGGTGCAGCGCCGCCGCTCGGCCTCGCAGATGTCGGGCTGCACGTCCTCGTCGGTCTCGACCGCCATGTCTTCGGCGGGCGGGTCGCCCGGCGGGTCTTGTGAGCCGCCGTCGCAGCCGCCTGCCGCCATCGCAGCGAGCGGGATGAACAATCGCAGGAATCGCCGGGCCATCGGGCCTCCTCACGTCCGGGGTTGCCAGCGCATGGTGAGGGCCCGCGGCGACCCGCGCAACGCTGACGCGATACCGTCTCGAGCCCGGTAGAGCGGGGTTTCGGAGACGGTCCACCGTACGCGGGACTGGCCCTCCGGCCACCGAGCGGGCACCCTGCCGGCAGACGTCATGGAGACCCGATGCGCGCATTCGAACACCCCGAGGACGAGGGATCCATCGCCGCCCGCGCCATCGGCCTGATGGCATGCACCCTGCTCGTGCTGGTGGGCTGCACCGACGTCGGTGGTGGCGGCAGCGGGGCGGCGGACGGCGCCCTCGACAGCACGCCGACCGACGCCGAGGCGACCGACGGCCCGAGCGTCGACGCCACCCCCACCCCCGACGCCACCCCGGGCGACATGCAGCCGACGGCCGACACCGGCCCCACCCCCGACTCGGGCCCCGCGCCCGACGCCGCGCCGCCGGAGTGCGAGAGCGGCGCCCGGGGCTGCGTCGAGGAGGGCCCCCCGGCCCGGCTGGAGTGCGTCGGCGGGCGGTGGGCGGTGGTGCCCTGCGCCGCGGGCGAGGTCTGCGCCGGCGACGGGCTGTGCGTGCCCGACCCGGCGACCTGCGTCGAGGGCGACCGCGCCTGCCTCGGCGACCGGCGGCCGGCGGTGTGCGAGCCGGGCGAGGGCTGGGTCGACGAGTCGCCGTGCCTCCAGGGGCGGGTGTGCTCGGGCACCGGCCGTTGTCGGGCGCCGACCTGCCTCGACACCGCCGCCCGGACCTACCTCGGGTGCGACTTCTGGGCCACCGATCTGCCCAACCTGGCCTTCGCCCCCCTCGGCGCCACCGCCGACGCCCCCCTGGGGCTGGTGCTGGCCAACCCCGACCCCGAGCTGCGGGCCCGGGTCTGGATCCGCGAGCCGGACGGATCGCCCGCGGCGCTGGTGGGCGAGGTGACCATCCAGCCGCCGCCCACCGCGTTCGGCGCCGAGCCGGTCACCGTCTACAGCGAGCTGCGCCGGGCGGATGCCATGCTGGTCGAGCAGGGCTTCGAGGGGGCCCACCCCATCGACATCCCCGGCGGCGGCCTGGGGGTCTTCCTGCTGCCCCACCACCCGTACACCGAGAGCAGCCGGGTGGCGTTCGATAGCTGGCGGGTCGAGACCGACCGCCCGGTGGCGGCGTATCAGTTCAGCCCCTATTGCTGTAACTACAGCTTCACCAACGACGCCAGCCTGCTGCTGCCCATCCCCGCGCTGGGGGTGAACTACATGTACATCGGGGTGCCGGCGTGGCAGCAGCCCGACGAGCCCGATCCGGCCGACCCCAACCCGCCGCCGCCGGCCGACATCCCGGCCACGCTGACGGTGGTCGGCACCGTGGATGGCACCAACGTGCGCATCGAGCTGCCCCCCGGCGCGTCCCTCGAGCCCGACGGCGCGGGGCGGGCGACGGTCAACGGCCAGACGATCACCGCCGATCTGGCGGCCGGGGAAGTGATGACGCTGATGACACCCCCGCCGGTGAACCGCGGCGGCCGCCCGCCGCTCTCGGTCGACCTCACCGGGACCCGGGTGACCGGCAGCGCCCCGATCGCGGTGTTCAGCGGCCACATGTGCACCTTCTACCCATGGGATCAGGAGGCTTGCGATCACCTCGAAGAGCAGCTCTTCCCCACCGACACCTGGGGCAACCGCTTCGTGCTCGCGCCGACGAAGCTGCGCACCGAGACCCCTGATCTGGCCACCGAGACGACGTTCTGGAAGATCGTCGCCCGGGACGCCAACACCCGGGTGCGGCTCTCGGTGCCGTTCGACCAGCTCGACGCGTCGCGGCCCGGCTTCGACGGCGTGCCCGACTGCCGCGCGGCGCTGATCGACCCCGAGACCCTCGTCTTGCAGAGCGGCGAGACCTGTGAGTTCGGCACCCGCCTGCCTCTGGCCCTGTCGACCGATCGGCCGATCGCGGTGATGGGCATCATCAGCGGTCAGGCGTCGGTGGGCTTCCTGGCCCAGAACGCGGGTGATCCGGCGATCTTCCTGGTGCCGCCGGAGTATCAGTATCGCCAGGACTATGCCTTCCTGACGCCCACCACCTACTTCGTCGACTACCTGACCGTCGTCGCCCCGCCCGAGGCGTCGCTGACGCTCGACGGCGCGCTGCTCGACCTGAACGACGCGACGCCCGTGCCGGGCTCGACCCAGGTCTACAAGCACTTCGAGGTCGACGACGGGCCCCATCGCATCGCGGGCGATGTGCCATTCGGGATCCTGGTGTATGCCTACGATGACTACGTGAGCTACGCGTACACCGGGGGGCAGAACATCATCAAGCGGTAGACCGGCGACGCGCCACGACCGCCTGACACAGCCACCTCGGCTCGACCTCGGCGATGGGCTATCATGCGGCCCGCTTGCGGGGGGAGGTTCTCGATGTCGGTGGTCGATCTGCGACGCGCGGCGCCCTGGATGGCGCTGGTGCTGGGTCTGGCGGGGGGCGGTTGCTTCCCCCCGTTGCCGGCGCCCCTCCCGGCCGCCGAGGAGGCGCCCGACACCGGGCTGGACGGCGGGACCGACGCTGTGGCCGATGTCGGGCCCGACGCGGGGCCCGACGCCGCGGTCGATGGCCCGCCCGACGAGGGCCCGGCGCCCGATGGCGGGTCGGGCGAGATCTGCAACGGCGACGACGATGACGACGATGGCCTCGTCGACGAGGGCTTCACCGCGCCCGACGGGTCGCGCATCGGTGAGGACTGCGCCGGGCAGGGGATCGGGATCTGTCAGGATCGGGGGACCGCTGTCTGCGATGGCCCGATGGCGGCCCGGTGCCTCATCCAGACGCCGGGGGCCGACGCGTCCGAGGCCGAGGCGTGCAACGGGCTCGACGACGACTGCGATGGCATGGCCGACGAGGGCGCCGACGAGGCGTGCTGGGACGCGGTGCCCGAGCAGAACCGCCAGGGGGTCTGCACGCCCGGCGTGCGGCGCTGCGAGGGCGGCGAGCCGTCGGCGGTCTGCGCGGGCGAGGTGGCGCCGGTCGACGAGGTCTGCGGCAACGGGGCGGACGACGACTGCGACGGCGCGACGGACGAAGGCTTCGACGTCGAGACCGACCCCCGCCACTGCGGGGCCTGCGGCGCTGACTGCAACCGGCCCGGCGGCGTGCCGCGCAGCGGCGAGTTCCAGTGCGTAGACGGCACATGCGACCTCGTCGGCTGTCCGCCGGGCGCCTTCGACGTGGACGGCGCGCCGGACAACGGCTGCGAGTGCGCGGCGGGCGACGAGGCCATCGACTTCGACGATGACGACTGCGACGGGGTGGTCGACGCCCGCCGGGACGGGCGGCATATCTTCGTCGCGCCGTCCGTCGGCGACGGGGTCGACGGCAACGGGGCGTCCTTCGTCGGGTGGGACGGGGCCGGTCAGCGGGTCGCGCCGTACATCAGCCTGGGCGACGCGCTGGCCGACGTGCGCGCGCTGCGCGGCCGGGGGGACGACGAGCCGCTGACGCTCGTGCTCGAGGCCGGGGAGTACGTCGTGCCCGAGGGGATCGAGGTGCCCGATCGGGTCTCGATCCTCGGGGGGTATCGCTTCGAGCACATCGGCGAGGTCGACGCCCGCGACGGCCCCGGCGCGGTGCGGGCCCACCGGTGGATCCGCGATCGGCGCGACGCCGACGGCGCGTTGGTCACGGTCTTGCGGGGGAGTCGGGTGGCGCTGCGCTACCGAGGGCTCACCGGGCCCACCGTGCTGCACAACGTCGTGGTCCGCGCCGAGGACGCCGGGCCGGGGGCCAGCAGCGTGGCGGTCCTCGCCGTGGGCGTCGGCGAGTGGCTGCACATCGCCGACGCCTTGCTGGCCGGCGGTCAGGGTGGGTGGGGCCTCGACGGCAGCCCCGGCGCGGACGGGGCGGCGGTCGAGCCGGGCATGGACGGGGCCGACGGTGAGCCAGGCGACGGCGGGGGCTGCGCGGCGTGCGGCGGGTCGGGCGGTCTCGCGCCGACCTGCGCCGCCGATCTGGCCGAGGTCGACCCCGACCGCTCACCGGCGTCGGGCGGCCGCGGGGGGGATGGCGGGGCAGAAGGCGAGGACGGGGCCCGGACCGAGCCCGATCAGCTCCTGGCGCTCGGCGGGCGTCAAGGGCTCGCGATGCAGCGCGGCGAGTCGGGCCGCGAAGGTCAGCAGGGTCGGGCCGGCGCCAACTCGCAGAGCGGCGCGCCCGATGGGCGGACCGTGGACGGGCCGCTGGTGCCGTGGGTGCCGACGGTCTCGGGTCAGGCGGGGGACGGCCTGCCGGGCAGCGGCGGCGGAGGCGGCGGCGGCGGCGCGACCGTGGGCGGCGGGGGCGGCGGGGGCG
>JAUHYW010000005.1 GCA_030426085.1 bacterium
TTCTCATGGGCCACCTCCTTCTTCTCGGGCCAGGTGTAGGTGTCGTGACCACACCAGTAACCCAAGTTGAGGGAGGGGCCTGTTTCGCTTACGGGCTTACCTGCCCATAGGAATCTCATGCGGGCACCGCGGCCGGCGGCGCCTCGGGGGCCGCCGGGGCCCGAGCCGGCTCCGGGGCGCCGCCCGCGCCCGGCTCGGCGCCCGCGTCGCCCACCCGGGCCAGGTTGACCAGCTTGAGCGCGCTCTGCTCGATGTCGCTCTTGAGCCCGCCGGCCCAGCCGTTGAGCAGGTTGCCCACCAGCAGCGTCGGGATGGCCACGATCAGCCCCAGCTCGGTCGTGATCAGGGCCTCGGAGATGCCCCCCGACAGCAGCTTGGGGTTGCCGGTGCCGAACTCGGTGATCACGTCGAAGGTCGAGATCATGCCGGTCACGGTGCCCAGCAGCCCCAGCAGAGGCGCCACCGCGGCGATGACCAGCAGCGCGCTGCCGAAGCGGTCGATGCGCATCTCTTCGGCCAGCATGCGCTCGGCGAACACCCGCTCGAGGTCGTCCCGCTCGGCGTCGAGGTGGCGGGCCAGCGCCGCCAGCACCCGGGCCCCGGCCCCGCGGGACGCGTCGCAGGTCGCCGCCGCCTCGGCGTGACGCCCGGCCCGGACCAGCGGCGCGATGCGGCCGAAGAGGCCGCCCGGGGAGCGGGCGAGCACCAGCAGCAGCGCCCGCAGCGCGATGAGCAGCAGCCCCAGCCCGCCCAGCGCGACGATGACCCAGGCGATGGCCCCGCCGGCCTCGATCACCTGGAGCGGGGTCTTGGCCTGCGGCGGCTCGTAGTTCTCCTCGGCGCTCTCGTAGAGGAAGACGGTGCTGGTGGTCGGCGGCGCGCCCGCGGCCAGGGCCCGGGCGGTCGCCTCGCCCCGGGGCGGGTCGAGCTTGAAGCGCCCGCCGCCGGCCGGGGTCAGCGCGCCGGCCACGCCGCCCGCCTCCCGGGCCACGCCGTAGACCGCGATCCCGCCGACCCGGATGAGCCGGCCCGACACCTGCCGCCCGTCGGCGGTGAAGAACGCGCCCTCCTCGGCCCGCACCGCGCCCAGCCGGGCCAGCAGCGGGCCGGCCTTCTGGAAGCCGTCGGTGAGCAGCGCCCCGTAGCGCTGAACGGTGGCCGCCGCCTCGGCCTGCGCCGCCGCGGCCTGCGCCCCGTCGCCCGCGCCCGGCTCACCCGCGGGCGCCTCGTCCGCGGGCGCCACCTCCGCCGGGCCGCCGATGGCCAGCCCCGGCGGCGGCCAGTCGATGTGCCCTTCGAAGCTGCGGGCCATCTGCTGGGCCAGCCCGTCGAGCGCGTCGAAGCCCTCGCCGGCCACGTCCGCCTGCCGCTCCAGCTCGAGCACCGTCTCGCCGAGCTGGTCGGCCTCGACGGTCAGGGCCACCAGCCGCCGCTGCATCGCCTCCAGCTCGCCCCGGGCCGCCCGGGCCTCGGCGTCGGCCGCCCGGCGGACCTCGGCCAGCCGCGTCGTCAGCGCGGCCTTCTCGGCGTCGAGGAAGGCGAACTCCTTCTTGTAGGCCGCCTCCAGCCGCTGCTCGGCCGCCCGGGCCCGCTCGGCGGGGCTCGGGGCCGGGGGCTCGGCCCGGGCGGACGATACGGCGCAGCACAGCAGGCCGGCGCAGCACAGGAGCGCTCTCCGGGCACTCATCGCGAGCCCTCCGGCGCCGGCAGGATGTTGGGCAGGGTGTAGAACCCGACCCTGATCTGCTTCTTGAACCCGTCGAAGAGCCCGTCGACCCGGGCCTTCGACTCGGGGTCGTCGAGCAGCGTCGTGCGCCACTCGCCGGCCAGCCGGGCCACCGTGCCCACCCGCCCGTCGCCGGTGCGCAGGTACAGCCCCACCGCGCCGAAGCGCACCACGTCGACCATCATCGGCGCGCCGTCGATGTCGAGCGTCTCCCGGTACAGGCCGGTGTCCCGGGTCATGCGCAGCTCGTCCTCGACGAGCGCCCACAGGCGGGACAGCGCCCCCCGGGGGGTCAGCAGCCCCTCGGCGACCTTCTCTTCGATCTGGTCCACCGCCGCCGCCCGCTGGTCCCGGCGGAAGGGCAGCCCGTCGGCGATATGGGCCCGCAGCGCGGCCGCGCCGGCCTTCACCACCGGCAGCAGCGCCGCGTCGTCGGCCCTGGCCGCTTCGATCTCGGCCCGCTTGCGGTCGCGGGCCTCGCGGAGCTGGCGCACCCGGAGCTGCTCCCGCTGCAGCTCGGCCTCGAGCTGCGCCTTGCGGGCGGCGAAGCCCTGGCCCGCGCTGCGCCGGTCGCGGCGGGCGTCCTCGAGGGCGTCGGTGAGCCGCTCGACCTCGCTGCGCAGCTCGACGAGCGACGCGGCGAGGCCGGCGCCGTCCCGGGCGTGGGCCGGCGCGGTGAGCAGGACGGCGAGCGCCGCGACCCACGGGGCGCGGCGGAGGAGAGGCGGGCAGGGCCGCATGGGCGCCTCCTGGGGTGGGGACTCAGTCGTCGAGGTGCACGGCCCAGCCGGCGGTCCAGTCGGTCTCGCCGACGGCGCCGACGAAGGCCGCGTCGGAGAACCACGGGTCGTTGGGGGTGGTGCCGAGCATCAGCAGGTCGCTGCCGGCGGGCAGCCGGTAGCCGTCCAGGGTCAGGTCGGCCCGCACCTCGTTGAACCGGGCGTCGGGGTCGGCGCTGAAGAACTCTTCGACCGAGCAGGGCACGCTCAGCGGGTTGTCGTCCTCGTCGACCGGCTCGAGGAAGGTCGCCCCGCACGCGCCGAGCACCATGTTCTCCACGGTGAAGTCGCCGGTGAGGGTGGTCGGATCGGTGCACGCCTGCTCGAAGGTCGAGAGCTGGTCCATCGCGAAGCAGGCGTCGCCGAAGCCGGTGACGATGCTGCTGAGCAGGGTGACCCGGGTGCCCTCGCGCAGCAGGACACCGATATCGCTGTCGCCGTGCCCGATGAGGGTCAGGTTGGACAGGGTCGGGTTCGAGCGGGGCTCGAGGTCGTTGTTGTCGCCGTTGTTGTCGGCCTCGATGCCCTGGTCGCCCTTGTCGCCGAGCTGCCGGGCGATGACGAACTGCGCGTTGCCGTTCCAGCCGTCGGTCCAGTCGAGGCTGTCGTCCTCGATGCCCGTCAGCACCACGTACTTGACGCTGACCGAGCCACCGAAGAACTCGATGCCGTCGTCGGCGTTGGCGTGCACCTGGATGTACTCGACGGTGGTGCCCGAGCCGACGCCCTGGAAGGCGATGCCGTTGAACTCGGAGTCGGCGGTCAGCTTGGTGCCGGCGTACTCGACCCGCACGTAGCGCAGGGTGCCCGAGTCGTCGGCCGCGTCGCCCCCGCCGTAGAGCCCGGTGTCGCCCTCGCCGGTGGCGGTGCACGGGGCGGCGTCGCAGCCGTTGATCGGGGCGTTGCCGTTGATGACCAAGCCGCCCCAGTTGCCGGCGCGGCTGTCGTCGCCCTGGTCGGAGGTCATCACGATCATCGCGTCGGCGGTGCCCTCGGCCATGATCTTGGCGTTGCGCTGGATGACGAGCGCCCCGGGCAGGGTCTCCGACGCCCGGCCGAGGATGGTCGTGCCCGGCTCGATGGTCAGGGTGGTGGCGCTCTCGCCGTCGCCGATGAAGACCCGCCCGTCGAGGAACCAGGTCATGTCGGCGGTGAAGGTCAGGTCGTCGGTGTATTCGCCGGCCGGCACTCGACAGATGTCACCCTCGCAGGTGATGCCCTCGTCTTCGGGCGGCGGATCGTCCTCGGTCTCGCAGGCGACGAGGGGCGCGGTGAGCAGGACGGCGCAGCCGAAGCGGCTGAGGTGGGTGCGGATGGACATCATCGCTCCATGGGTGAGGGGCCGCGGCGGCCCGGTCGATTCGCGCGCATTGATCGGATCGGACGGTGACAGGCAGATGGCGCGGCCGGAGATTGGCGGTGAGATGGATGTGGCGGCCCACGGCCTTCCGGGTGCCGTTCCGGTGACGGGTGCCCGGTTTGTCCCGGCGGCGGTAGAGTTGGCGGATGCCACGCCTGCCGATACCGTTCGCCGCCCTCCTGCTCCTCGCCTGCGGCGGGGCCGACGAGACCGTGCACCCGGCCGATCCGGGCCCGATCCGGGACTTCGAGCCGGCGGTCGCGCTCGACGGCGGCGCGCCCGACGCGCTGCTCGACGCCGGGCCGCCGGTGCTCGACGCCGAGCCGCTCGACGGCGCGCTCGATGGCGAGCCGGACCCCGAGCGCGACGGCGGGCCGGACGCCGGACCCGATGAGGGCCTGCCGGTCGAGTGCCCCGACGACATGGTGCTGGTGCCCGCCGGCGACTTCCCCTTCGGCCGCGACGGCGAACTGCGCGACCTGCCCGACTTCTGCGTCGACGTCACCGAGGTCCCGGCGGGGGCCTACCTCGACTGCGTCGACGACGGGGCCTGCGACGGCTACGCGGCGTGGGAGATGTGCATCGCGGGCGAGGAGCGCCGGCCCCACCAATGCCGCGACGACCGGCTCGACCACCCGGCGAACTGGATCGACTGGTACCGGGCCGAGCAGTACTGCCGCTGGGCCGGCAAGCGCCTGCCCCACGAGGGCCACTGGGAGAAGGCCGCCCGCGGCCCGCAGGGCTCGACCTACCCTTGGGGCGAGGGCGTCGACTGCCGCAAGGCGCACGTCGCCCGGGCGGCGCCGTTCGACGCCTGCCTGGGGGTCGACGGGCTGCCCGACCTGCCGGTCGAGGTGCACGCCTACGGCGACGTGCCCAGCCCCTACGGCGCGATCAACCTCGTGGGCAACGTGCGGGAGTGGCTCGACCTGCGCATCGACCGGGAGGTCCTGCCCCCCGAGGACGAGATGGGCATCGCCAAGGGCGGCGACTGGCGCAGCAGCTTCGATCAGGTCATGAACAGCGACCGGGACGGCACCCTGGCGGTCAGCCGCTCGAGCCGGGGGCACGGCTTCCGCTGCATCCTCGAGCTGCCCTGAGCGGGCCCGCCGGTCAGGCCCGGGTCGCCTCGAGCACCCGGTCGCGGCGGCCGTAGTCCTGCACGATCGCGACGTCGGCGTAGCGCCCGTCGGCCTCGGCCAGCGCCTTCACCGCCGGACCCTGGTCGTGGCCGATCTCGATCAGCAGCGCGCCGCCGGGCTTCAGCAGCGGCGGCGCGTCGGCGATCAGGCGCCGCACCAGATCGAGGCCGTCGGCCCCCCCGTCCAGCGCGGCCCGCGGCTCGTGCTGCACGTCGGGCATCAGCCCGGCGAGATCCCCGCTGGGGATGTACGGGGGGTTGCTCGCGATCAGGTCGAACGGCCCGTCGTCGAGCACCGGCGCGAGCAGGTCGCCCGCGCGCCACTCGACCCGGGCCTCGAGCCCCAGCGCCGCGCCGTTGGCCTTCGAGACCGCCAGCGCGTCCGGCGAGCGGTCGATCCCGATCACGGCCGCGTCGGCCACGTCGTGGGCGATGGCCAGCCCGATGGCTCCGCTGCCGCAGCCCACGTCGACCACCCGGGGGGCCTCGGCGCCCTTCAGCCGCGCGATGGCCCGCTCCACCAGCCGCTCGGTGTCCGGGCGGGGGATGAGCACCCGGGGGTCGACCCGCAGGTCGATGGTCCAGAAGCCGCGGCTGCCGGTGATGTAGGCCACCGGCTCGTAGCGCCCCCGCCGCTTCACCCGGGCCCGGATGTCGGCCAGCTCGGCCGGCCGCAGCGGCTTGTGGTGGTCGAGGTAGATCCGCATCCGGTCGATGCCCAGCGCGTCGGCGATGAGCAGCTCGGCGTCGAGCCGGGGGCTGTCGAGCTTCTTCTGGGTGAAATAGTCGGTGGTCCAGCCGAGGACGCGGGCGATCGTCCAGTTCCCGGTCACGAGTCCTCTCGGGCCTTGGCGGTGTAGCGCCGGTCGAAGCGGGCGTCTTTGAACAGGCTGCGGAACTCCCGGGCGCAGTCGCCCCGCTCGACGCAGCCTTGCAGCTTCTCCATGTCGAGCCGCTCGAAGCGGCGCCGGTCGAGGCGCAGCAGCAGGTAGCGCTTGACCTTGTCCCGCTGCTTCGAGCGGCGGCGGCCCTTCTCGTCGGGGCGGATGACCTCGGTGAAGGCGAAGCGCACGTCCTGGATGTCGGGGAACTCGCTGAAGATGCCCCGCACTCCGCCAGCGTACTGGGTGCGCCCGAAGACGAACCACTGCACCGCCCGGGTCTTGATCTCGACGTCGCTGTTGCGGCCTACCGGGTGCCACACCTCGATCTGGATCGCGTTGCCCTTCATGCGCACCCGCTCCGAGGGGTGCCGCCGGGGCGGGTGCACCTGATAGACCCCCATGATGCGGTCGATCTGCGCCTTGCGGGCCCGCTGGGGGTCGTCGGCGGGGTAGAAGTCGGCCGCCCGGGGGGCGACGCCGTCGCTGCGCACCCGGGCCTGGGCCTCGGCCGGGCGGGGGGCGAGCAGCGCGATGAGGGCCAGCGCGAGCGGGGCCAGCGCGAGCGGGGCCGGCGGGGCGAGGCCGCTTCGGGCGGCCATCAGACCCGCTCCCGCTTCAGGTCGCGGCCCATCAGATCGGCCACCCCCTGCGCCGGGGACTTGCCCTCGTAGAGCAGCCGGTAGACCTCGGTGGCGATGGGCATCTCGACCCCCTCCCGCTGAGCGAGGTTGTAGGCGCTGCGCGCGGTGCGCACCCCCTCGGCGACCTGATTCATGCCGGACAGGATCTCGTCGAGGCTCATGCCCTGCCCCAGCTTGACCCCCACCTGCCGGTTGCGCGACAGGTCGCCGGTGCAGGTGAGCACCAGGTCGCCCATGCCGGCCAGCCCGCTGAGGGTGAGCGGGTTGGCCCCCCGGGCGACGGCGAGGCGGCTGATCTCGGCCAGGCCCCGGGTGAGCAGGCCGGCCCGGCTGTTGTGCCCCAGGCCCAGCCCGTGGGCCACCCCGCTGGCGATGGCGACCACGTTCTTGAGCGCGCCGCCCAGCTCGACCCCGGTGACGTCCTCGGTGGTGTAGCACCGGAAGTAGTGGGTGCTGAACGCCGCTTGCACCGCCTGGGCCACCCCGTGGAACCGGGCGGCGACGGTGACCGCGGTGGCCATCTCGAGCAGCGTCTCCCGGGCGAAGCTGGGCCCCGAGAGGAACGCCAGCTCGGCCCACAGCGCCCGGGGCAGCACGTCGGTGAGCACCTCTTCCATCGTCTTGAGGGTCTGGTTCTCGATGCCCTTGCTGGCGCTGACGATCGGGGTGCCCGGCCGCAGGTGCTTCGCCGCCCGGGCCATCACCGCCCGCATGGCGTGGCTCGGCACGACCACGCAGACGAGCTGGGCCCCGGCCAGGGCCTCCTCCAGATCACCGGTGGCGCTCAGCGCCTCGGGCAGCTCGATCTCGCTCTGGTAGCGCGGGTTGCGGTGGTCGCGGTTGATGCCCTCGACCACCTCCGCCGAGCGGGCCCACAGGGTCACCGGGCCCTTGTCGGTCAACACCCGGGCCAGCGCCGTGCCCCAGCTCCCGCCGCCGATCACCGCCGCACGCATCGTCGCCTCCCCGCCTGAGCTTCGATCGGGATGGTATCGGACCGCCGCCCGATCAGACCAGCACCCACATCAACACCACGCTCGGCGCCATCGCCAGCAGGCTGACCGAGAAGCCCGCCCCCTGGGACAGCCGCAGCCCGGTCAACAGCAGGAAGACGAAGTAGAACCGGGCGGCGTAGGGCCCGACCCACGGCACGAGCAGCAGCAGCGACGAGACCTCGGCGTAGGCGTAGACCCGGAACGTCGCCTCGTAGGGCCGGGGCGGATCACCGGCGAGGCGCAGCATGGCGTGGGCCAGCCACGAGCCGACGAAGATCGAGACGGTGACCATCAGCGGCAGCAACGGCGTGGTGGCCAGCGCGCCCCCGATGGGGAGCTGGGCGAAGCCGCCCGCGGCGCTGCTCAGCCCCGCGGGGGGACCGACGAAGCGGGTGATCAGGATGAGGCCGAGCTGCCCGATGACCCCCGCGAGCACCGCGAAGATCAAGGGCGTGCGCAGGTCGCGGCGCTGCCACGGCACCCGCCCCATGTAGCGGGTCGGGCCGAGCAGCGCCTCCCGGGCGGTGAGCAGGAAGGCCGGCAGGTCGCGGTGGCGGCGGGGCTCTTCCCACGGCACCGGGATGGGCCCGACGACCTGCACCGTGGGCTCGGCGGCCCCCGGCGGATGGGCCGCGGTCGCCGCGAGCGGCAGCGCGCCGGCCGGTGGGTCGGGCGCCGTCGGTCGATCGGAGGGCGGCGGCTCGGGCCGCGCGGCGGCCGCCGGTTCGGGGGGGGCGGACGCCTCGGCCACGCACTGCGCGCAGCGGGCGAGCCCGTCGGCCTCCACCCGGCGGCAGTCGGCGCAGACCCAGCGCCCGCACGCGACGCAGGCGGCGACCGCCGGCGCCTCGGGGTGCGCCGGGCAGCGCAGCGCGTCGTCGGTCACTTCTTGCGCTGTTTTCTGCGGCTCTTGCGGGCCTGCTTGTTCTTCTTGCGGGAGGCCCGCTTGGCCTTGGCCGCCTGGGCGCTCTTCTTGCGGGCCCCGCCGGGGGTGCCCGGGGGCAGGTAGCCCTTGGGCAGCCCGGGCAGCATCTCGTGGATCATGTCCGGGGACGGCGCCGGCCCCCCGCCGGGCAGGCCGGGCAGGCCGCCGCCCATGCCGGGCAGGCCGGGCAGACCGCCGCCCGCGCCGCCGGCGTCGACCCCGAACTGGCCCATCACCGACGACAGATCCATGCCCTTGAGCTGCTGCATCTGGGCGAACTGCTTGAAGCCGGGCAGCTTGTAGAGCAGGTTGCCCCCGCCCGGCGAGCCGATGGCACCCATGATGGTGCGCATGCCCTTGAAGCGCCCGACGAGCTCGGTGACCTCCTTGGGATCGGTGCCCGAGCCGCGGCCGATGCGCTTCGCCCGCCCCGACTCCTTCTCGATCAGCTCGGGCTTGCTGCGCTCCTGCTTGGTCATCGACTGGATGATCGCCTCGATGCGACCGAGCGCCGACTCGTCGATCGACATGCCCTCGGGCATGCCGTCGCCGAAGAAGGGCAGCTTCTCGAACAGCTCGCCGAGGCTGCCCATCTTCTTGATGGTCCGGATCTGCTCGAGGAAGTCCCACATGTCGAACTTGCCCGACAGCAGCTTCTTGGCGTCCTCCTCGGCCTTCTCCTCGTCGACGACCCGCTCGAAGTCGTTCATCAGGCCGACGATGTCGCCGAAGCCCATGATGCGGCTGGCGAGGCCCTCGGGGCGGAACTCCTCGAGCGCGTCGAGCGTCTCGCCCATGCCGAGGAACTTGATCGGCTTGCCGGTGACCGCCTTGATCGACAGCGCCGCGCCGCCGCGGGCGTCACCGTCGAGCTTGGTCATGATGAAGCCGTCGATGCCGATCCGCTCATCGAAGGACGCCGCGGTGCGCACCGCGTCCTGACCGATCATCGCGTCGACGACGAGCATCACGTTGTCCGGCTTCGTCAGCCGCTTGATCTCGCCGAGCTCGCCCATGAGCTGCTCGTCGATGGCCAGCCGGCCGGCGGTGTCGAAGAGCACCACGTCCCGGCCGCGGCTCTTGGCGTAGCCGAGCGCGTTCTTGCAGATCTCGGGGGGCTGCTTGCCCTCCTCGTGGTAGACCGGCACGTCGAGCCGCTCGCCGAGCACCCGGAGCTGCTGGATCGCCGCCGGGCGGTAGATGTCGGCGGCGACCAGCATCGGCCGGCGGCCCTGGTCGGTCAGCCACTGCGCCAGCTTGCCGGTGGTGGTCGTCTTGCCGGCGCCCTGCAGCCCGATCATCATCACCGTGGTGATGCCCGCCGAGAAGTTCAGCCCGGTGTCCACCGGGCCCATCAGCGCCTCGAGCTCGTCCTGGCAGATCTTGATGAAGTGATCGCCGGGCTTGACCTCCTGCCGGTCGGCGCCGTGCCCGGCCGAGATCTGGACCACCTCGCCGAGGGCCTTCTCCTTGACCCGGCCGATGAACCCGCGCACGACCTTGAAGTCGACGTCGGCCTCGAGCAGCGAGATCCGGATGTCCCGCAGGGCCTCGGTGATGTTGTCTTCGGTCAGCTCCCGCTTGCCTTGGAAGCGGTGCTTGACCGTTCGGAAACCCTTGCTGATGGTCTCGAGCATCGGACGTCCCGGCCGGTGGTGGCGCCCGGTCGATGGCCGGGCGAAGGGGCATGGGAGTGTAGGGCCCACCCGGTGTAGAGTCAACCGACGCGCGGCCGGGCCGCGCCCGACGCGGGGAGCCACGCGTGATCGAACCGGTGATCGTCTCGACCTGGGCCTGGGGGCATACGGCGTGTCGCCGGGCGGGCGAGGCGCTGCGCGGCGGGCGGTCGCTGGCCGACGCCATCGAGGCGGGCACCGTCGCCGTCGAGCTGGACCCGACCGCGACGACGGTGGGCTACGGCGGCCTGCCCAACGCCGAGGGCGTCGTCGAGACCGACGCGATGTTCATGTGGGGCAGCACCCTCGAGGTGGGCGCGGTGGCCGCGCTGCGGGGGGTGCGCACCCCGATCCGGGTCGCCCGGCGGGTCGCCGAGCGCACCCACCACGTCCTGCTCGCCGGCGAGGGCGCCCGCCGCTTCGCCGACGCCGAGGGCTTCCCCGACGAAGGCATGCACACCGCCAACAGCCGGGCCCGCCACGCCCGGTGGGTGGCCGAGGGCCGCTCCCGCTTCGTGCGCCGGGACCACGAGGACCACGACACCGTCTGCGTGATCGGCACGGACGGCGCGGAGTGCATCGCCGCGGTCTCGACCTCGGGCCTGGGCTTCAAGCTGCCCGGCCGGGTCGGCGACTCGCCGCTGATCGGGGCCGGGGGCTACGCCGACGCCGAGGTGGGCGCCGCCGCGGCGACCGGCGTGGGTGAGGAGGTCATCCGGGCGGTGGCCAGCTTCGCGGTCGTCGAGCGCATGCGGGCCGGTATGCACCCCGACGCGGCGATCGGATCGGTGCTCGGGGAGATGGTGCGCCGCCGGGGCCACGTCCTGCGGGCGCGGCACGATCAGGTGGCGCTCATCGCGGTGCGCCGGGACGGCGTGGTGGGGGCCGGCGCGCTGTTCGAGGGCTTCGTCGCCCCGGTCTACCGCGCCGGCGAGCAGTTCGAGCACGCCCTGCCCCCGCCCCTGCTCGAGTCGGACCGCGCCTGGATGGACCCCGCCGGCCGGGATTGAGCGGGACGACGACCGAAGCCGGGCTGACTGACGACGGGGGCAACGCGATGACGGCCCGTCGGTCGCTCGACGACGATAGAGCGCAGAGGTGGGGCCGGCTTCGGGGAGGTGCTAGAGTGAGCGGAGTCCGCGAAAGGATGGGCGTGACCATCGACGAGACCCAGCGTGCGGCGATCCTGGATGCCGCGGTCGAGACCGGCTTGGCGGCCCACAGGTCGCGGCTGCTCGCCCACGTCGGGGGCGCGGCGCCCGTCTTCGAATGGCGAGCCCTCGACGGGCGGGCACAACTCGCGTCCGATCTGAGCGCGCTGCTCGCCAGCGGGGGCGCCACAGCGCTGGCCGACTGGCTCGATCAGGCGCTGCTCGTCGTCGGCGATCACCCGGCGGCGGCCATCCTGCGCGAAGCCCGCCACGCGCTGCCCCAGTCTGCCCCATCCTCCGAGGCACTGGCGGACGAGGCGATCCGCCGCCTGCGCGGCTCGGCCCGACCCGGAGCCAGCACCGACGATCTGCTGCGGATGACCCGGCACGATCGGTGACGGTCCTCGTCGACAGTTGCGTGCTGCTCGATCTGGCGACGGAGGACCCGCGCTGGCTCGATTGGTCGATCGGGCAGATCACTACGCTGCTGCGCGGTGGAGAGCGGCTGGCGATCAACCCCCTGATCTTCGCCGAGGTCTCCGCTGGTTACGATGACCCCGCCACAGCCGGGAACGCCTTGCCCCATACATCTACCGTAGGGAGCACCTGCCGTTCGAGGCGGCGTTTCGCGCAGGGCAGAGCTTTCTGACCTATCGCCGTCGAGGCGGCGAGCGGCGTTCTCCGCTGCCCGACTTCTATATCGGGGCCCACGCCGAGGTGCGCGGGCATCGACTGCTCACCCGGGATCCTCGACGGTTCCGAACCTACTTTCCAAGGGTCGAGTTAATCGCGCCGTGAGCGAGGTCCGGTCATTGCATTCGGCAACGCAGAGACCCATGCGGTCAGCCTCCGTACTCGCTCAACGCATCGGACCCGCGTCGGGAGTTCGCGGGGCGCACGTCGGCGCGCGCGTCGGCGACCGTCTACAGGCCCGCGCCGAAGTCGAGGCGCCCGGTCGGCGATCGCCGCGGGGCGACGGCGACCGACATCCTTTCGAAGCCGAAGCAGGGAGCCGACGCGCGCGCCGACGGGCGGACCGCCTGTGGATGGCCCATCCCCTCCGCCTGCAAGCCCGCGAGAACCGCGCCGCTGAGTCGGAAACCGGCTCTACTCGCTCGGCGCCTCCGGGGCGCGGAAGGTGGGGTCTTCTTCGGGGAACTGCTCGCCGCCGCTGTTGGGCTGGCCCGGGGTGGCGATGACGTGGTCCCCGTAGCCCGCCCGGATCTGGGTGGTCAGCGCGGGGTCGGGGTCGGTGCACGACCGCCACGAGGCGGGGTCGGTCCCGTCGCCGATGGTGCGGCAGTCGGTCCGGCCCTCGCAGTCGAAGTGCACCCGCTCCATCGAGCGCACCCGCTGGTTGCGGGGGTCGTCGCGGTCGGCGCCGGCCCACTCCCGGCCGCCGGCGAAGGGCGGGCCGCCGTCGCCGGCGACGTCGACGAGGTTGCCCCGGGGGTCGAGCAGCCGCAGCTCGAGGCGGGCGTTGCTCAGGTTGAGCCGCAGGAAGCGCTGGTCGTTGGCCATGTTCATCACGAAGTCGGCCCCGGTGTAGGCCCCCCCCGGCTGCTGGGGGCGCAGGTCGTCGTAGGCCTCGACGTTGTGGTCGACGATGAGGAACCGCTCGTAGGGCCCGATCACGGTGCCCGGGTACAGGCCCACCACGAAGTCGTCCTGGGCGGCGACGGTCCACAGCGACAGGTCGATCGGGCGGTCGGTGGTGTTGAGCAGCTCGATGAACTCGTCGTTGAAGGTGAAGTCCTGGGGCCGGGTGCTCTCCGGGTTGGGGCTCTCGGCGGGGTCGACCCGGCCGTTGTAGCCGTCCCACCCGATCTCGTTGAAGATCACGTCGCCCCGCTCGACGCCCCGCCCGATCCAGGTCTCGCCGGTGCGCTTGGCGAGGCCGAAGAGGTAGTCGAAGTAGTCGGCGTACTGCCGCCCCAGCCGGGGGCTGCTCAACACGAGCAGGGTCTCGTCGTTGGCCAGGGTCGCGCTCGACGACCAGTTGAACGAGCCGGTGAGCACCTGGGCCCGATCGGTGCGGCCGTCGATGATCATCGTCTTGGAGTGCTGGCGCCCGCCGCCGGCCTGATAGTCGCCGGGCTGGCGGCTGTTGTCGTTGCCGTCCATCCGCACGTCGACGCCGTGGGTGATGAGCCGGTAGACCTCGTGATACGGCCCGTTCGAGTGGAGCTGGCTGCGGTCGATGACCCCCCGCACGTACTTGCGCACGAAGGGCGCTTCGCAGGTGATCTCGGCCTCGCAGAACGCGGCCTCGTCGCCCTCGGGCGGGCTCCGCTCGGGGTCGCAGCAGCGGTTGTACTGCTCGAACTGCTCGTGCTTGGCGACGAACAGCGAGCCGAGCTGGTCCTTGGTGAAGGCGAAGATGAAGAACTCGATGCTGTGCTCGGCGCCCTCGACCGCCTCGAGGATCCGCCCCATGGCGTCCTCCTGGGGCGAGAAGTGCACTTCGACGACGGTGTCGCCCACCTGGTAGGTGTTGCCGTTGTCGATCGGGATCTTGGAGTAGCCGAAGCGGCCGGCGAGCTGCTGCTCGTGCTCGGCGATGAAGTCGGCGGCCACCTGGGGGCTGTCGATGCGGACCCAGTTGTTGTCGTTGCGGCCGAACCCGGTGGGGGTGATGTTGCCGGTGCCGGTGAGCACGTAGCGCCGATCCACGACGAAGAACTTGTCGTGCATGATGTGGTTCTGGTTGCCGACCTGCATCTCGATGCCCAGCCGGTCGAACTCGTAGTAGGCCCGCTGGTGGCCGAACATGTGCTTGGCGTCGCCCACGAAGCGCAGCCGCACCCCCCGGTGGTGGGCCCGGATGAGCGCGTCGATGATGGTGTCCCGGCTGAAGCCCATCACCGAGAAGTCGATGGTCGCCCGGGCCCGGTCGATCATCTGCACCAGGATGTCGTCGGTGTTGTGGTCGAGGCCGTTGGCCTCGTTGCTGCCCGGCAGGTTGAAGACGGCGGTCACCCGGGGCAGGAACATCGCCCGCGCGTCGGCGGGGTCGAGCTCGCGGGCGCAGCCGGGCAGGCTCACGACGAGCCCGGCGAGCAGCAGCAGCCCGATCGGCGTGCAGGTCCTCATCACGGCACCTCCTCGGCGGCGGCGAAGATGCGTTCGAACTGGGCCCGCAGCACCCGGTAGTCCTCGTGGTCGTCGGGGCCCCCGTGCACCCCCCACAGGTGGGCGTCGGTGAAGCGGTCCGAGGGGCGGGCCTCGAGGTCGAGGCCGTCGGGGCGCACCCCGGTGATGGCGTAGGGCACCGACTCGAAGAGCGGCGCGCTGAGCACCAGCGCGACCCCGGGCTGCTTCTGGTCGCCGTCGAAGGTCGGCTGGCCGTCGAGCACGATCAGGGTGCCCCCCGCGGTCAGCGCGGGCAGCGTGCGGAAGGCGGGCAGGTCTTCGCCCCGCTGGTCGGCGAGGTCGGCGAAGACCCCCGGCAGCGCCCCGGCCTCGGCCTCGGCCCCGTCGGTGGTGCCCACGACGACCCGCACGTCGAAGCCCGAGGCGCCCTTGTAGATCAGGGCCCGGGCGATCTCGCTGTTGAGCATGGTCGGCGTCGCGATCCACACCGCCGAGCGGGCGGCGTAGATCCGGTCGATCAGCTCCTTGACCAGCGGCTCCTGGGGGCCGAAGTACAGCTCGATGATGCTCTCTTCGGTCTCGTAGAGGGTGCGGTTGTTGGTGTCGCTGACCACCGGCTGGTCGTAGTAGGTCAGGGTGGTCGCGAAGACCTCCCCGTAGAGCTGGTCGAAGATGTTGCCGAAGTCCCGGGCGAGCACCTCGCTGTCGGCGGCGAAGCCGGCCTGGGGCCGCTGGCGCACGTCGTCGGGGAAGCCGGCGGACAGCGAGATCAGCCGCTGGCGGTCGGCGATGATCACGTTGTGGGTCATCCGGTTGTCCTCGCCGGTCCGCTCGATCGGATCCTCGCCGAAGACGCCGTTCCACAGGATGGGCCCGTCGCCGTAGATCGGGGCGATGCCCGCCGCCTCGAGCGCCTCGAAGCCGGCCTGCGTCCGGCGGTCGACGTCGCCCACCACCCGCACCGCGACCCCCCGCTCGGCGGCGGCGGCGATGGCGTCGGCGATCTGCGTGTCGTCGAGGTTCTCGAGCATCACGTCGAGCTGGAGCTCGGCGGTGTCGATCAGGATGCGCACCTCGTCGACCGCCGCGGCGTAGGTCCAGCTCGGGCCCTCGCCCAGCTCGGGCGGCTCGATGAGGAAGGTGCGGAACAGCGTCGCCGCCTGGCGGGTGTCGCGGGCGGGGTCGAGCAGGTCGGTGAACGGGGCCGGCTCGGTCTCGGGGGCCGGCTCGCAGGCCACGCCCAGAGCCCCGATCAGCGCGCAGATGGGGACGAGCCGCCTCATTCGAAGGACCCCGACGAGATGTAGCCCGAGTAGTCGGGGCTGTTGGGCCGGCCGGGGGTGGCGAAGGTCAGGATGCGCCACTCGGGCCGGATGCGGTCGCGCAGCTCGACGTGCAGCGCGCCCCGCTCGTCGGTGTCGAAGTCGTTGAGGCTGTAGGTGTGCCACGAGCCGTCCCGGTTGCCCCGGTTGTTGAAGATGAGCTGGATGCGCTCCATCGAGCGGGCGGTGACCCGGTCGAAGGCCCCGGCGAAGGCCGGCTTGCGGGTGTCGCCGCCGCCGTCGATCAGCCGGTCGTCGATGTCGCGCAGCGTGATCGAGAAGTGGGTCCGAGGCAGCTCGAGGTCTTCGATGTAGTAGTCCGCCTCGAACGCGCCGTCCCGCCGGGCGGCGATGACGACGAACTCGTTGGGCTGCACCGGCTGGCGGTCCTCGCGGCGGGGGATGATGTAGGTCACCCGCGAGCGGGCGTCGCGCGCGGTGTCGTCGAGCCCGTCGAGCGCGTGCCCCACCTCGACGGTGAGCTGCCACCGGGTCAGGTAGATCGGGCGGGGGTGCTTGTTCTGCAGCTCGATGAAGACGTCGCCCGGATCCCACTCGCGGTCGGGGCCGGTGCCCTTCACGCTGCCGGCCCACATGATCTCGTTGATCTGCACGTTGCCCCGCTCGCCGTTGGACAGGTAGCCGTCCTCGGCGGTGCCGGTGCGGTAGCCCACCTCCCGGGTGATGCCGGTGTTGGGCTCCCGCTCGCAGCCGACGAGGCCGGCGAGCAGGGCGAGCAGGGCGAGCGTCGGGCGCCGGGCCCCCATCAGAAGCCCACCCGGGCGCCGAAGTCGAGCAGCCAGAAGGTCTCCTGGCCGCCGAGCGCGGTGTCCTCCCGGCCGGCGAGGCGGTCGACCTCGATCTGATAGTAGCCCCCGGGCACGAAGAAGCTGTAGCCCGCCTCGAGCTCGACGATGTCGGCCACCGGGTGCGTCAGCCGCAGGTCCACCGCCCGGCCGAGGTCACGCCCGAGGCGTCCCTGGGCCCGGAACTCCTCCCGGGTGTAGCCGAAGGGCGGCTCGGGCATCTCGTCGATGCCGTCGATCTCGAGGAACGTGCTGCCGGTGTCCTGCAGGAGCCACAGGTCGGCGGTCAGCCGGGTGCCGTAGACGTCGACCCCCAGCCGCCCGAAGGCGAACTGGGTGCCGGCGGCCCGCTGGAGGTCGTGCGGCGTGTGGCGCACCCCGGCCGGGTCGACGTGGCTCGCCGGGCGCCAGCCCGACAGCCGACCCACGGTGCGGCCGCCGATGCGGGCCCCCTTGAAGCCGACGAAGCCCCGCTCGAACTCCAGCCCATCGCTGGCGTGGTTGCTGCCGTCGAAGCGGTAGAACTCGGCCCCGCCCAGCAGGCTCACCGCGCTGCTCGCGGCCCACTCGATGTCGATGCCGCCGCCGAAGGCGTTGCCCGAGGTGTCGACGTCCCGGGCCTCCTCCGGCTTGCGGTCGATGCCCATCGAGCGGGCGTACTCGGCGTAGATCCGGACCTGCCCCCCCGCCTCGAAGTCGTGCACGAAGGCCGCCCGGGCCCCCATCATGTGCTGGTAGTCGGCGTCGCTGTAGTTGCCGTTGAGCCCGCCCCGGGTGATGTCGGCCCCGGAGTGCTCCACCGGGCCGCCGCCGATGCTGGCGTAGAACCAGTAGGCCCGGGCCTCGATGGGCAGATCGGGCTGCGCCTCGCGGTCGAGCTCGTAGACCCCCCCGGAGCGCAGGGTCACCGTGTCGCCCCGCAGGCCGAAGGTCGTCTCCCGGCCGCTGCGGTAGGCCTGATAGCCCAGGGCCGGCAGGTCGTGGCCCCCGTAGAAGTCGACCGCCAGCAGCCGCAGGCGGCCGAGGCCCCGCAGGTCGACCCGGGCGGTGATCGCGTCGAGCGCGCCGGCCATCATGTAGTCCCGGGGCACCCCGCCGATGGTGAACGCCTGCCGGCCGAGCTTGAGGCTGATGGCGAGCGGGTCGACGTCGATCAGCGCCACGTCCATGTTGAGGTCGAAGACCCGCAGATCACCGGTCGGGCCCCGGGTGCGGCCGGTGTCCTCCGAGGGCCACAGGGCGTCGTACTTGAAGCGCAGGTTGAGCACGACCGGCTCGACCGGGGCGAACGCCAGGGTGCCCATCAGATCGGTGTAGCCGAAGATGCGCCGGTCGTCGGTGTCCAGGATCGACTGGTCCGACGACTCGTCGAGCGGGCGGAAGTCCCGCTCGTCCATCGAGTGCACCGCGGTGCTCGCGTCGATGCGCCAGAAGAAGATCCCGGCCTCCTCCCGCTCTTCGCTCTCCTCGACGACCGCGAGGGTCTCCGGCGGCTGCTCGACGAAGGCCGGCGTCTCGTCGGGGGCGGTGGACTGCTTCTCGCCCTCGTCCTCCTCGTCGACGAGCACGTCCTCCTCGTCGGGCACCTGGGCCGACGCCATCGTCGGCGAGGCGAGCAGGATCGCGCCGAGCAGCCATCGCATCACGTCACTCCTCATCGTCGAGCACCTCGACCTGGCCCAGCCGCTGGACCCACATCTCGATATCGAAGCTGTTGAAGACCGGCCCGTAGATCGCCAGCCGGGTGCCCTTCTCGGGGCCGAAGCCGCGCCGCTGCAGCTCCTGGTCGACGTTGGCCGGCCAGCAGCTCGGCAGCGCCTCGTCGATCTCGCTGTTGCCGTCGGCCCCGTTGGCGCAGACCGCGGCGCACAGCTCGGCGCAGCCCTCGCCGCACTGCCGTCGCCGGCAGCGGGTGGGGCACGACTCGCGGCAGATGGCGCTGCCCGGCCCGGCCTCGGGGTCGGGCGCGGGGGGCAGCGCGCTGGCGAGCACGAGCTGGCCGAAGTTGGTGTTGGTCGGCTTCTGCAGCACCCGCCCCTCGACCCGGCGGGTCTCGGAGATGTCGGCCAGCGAGAACGGCACCTCGAGGCGCTCGTAGAGCACGACCCCCGGCTCGCCGTCGGGCGGGTCGAGCCGCTCGACGTCGGCGGCGACCACCACCCGGGTCGACGGGTCGCGGAAGGTGAACATCATGGCCCGCACGGTGAGCTTCACCCGGTCGCCGGCGGTGTACTGGGCCACCCGGCTGTTGCGCAGCACCACGATGCCCCCGGTGTCGTCCTCGACGACGAACGAGCCGTAGTTGCGCTCGTCCTGATCGCAGACCGGCACCTTGAGGTACTGCCGGGGGTGGATGCTGACCACCGCCTCGACCGTCAGCGGCAGGTCGTCGAGCACGGTGACCCGGTCGGGGTCGGGGCACGGCGGCACGTCGTCGGGCCCGGCCCACAGGTCGGACTCACCGGCGTCGATCGCCTCGGACGGCAGCAGCGCGATCAGATCGGCGATGCCCGGCTCGCCGGCCCGGGGCAGCCCGTAGGCCCGGGCGCCCCGCCGCTCCACGTAGCGGACCGGCTCGCTGACCGGCCGCTGCACCCCCGGCGCGTCGAACTGCCCGCCGAGGTCCGACCGATCGCGCAGCTCGGGGCTGCATCCGACGAGGGCGACGAACGCCACCCAGCTCAGCCATCGTGCCATCGTCGCCTCCCCGCCTCGACCGCTCAGTCGTACAGCCGGTGCCAGGTGAAGTTGACCGCGTCGTACTGCGGGGTGCCGCTGAACCAGCCGAGCGGGCCGACGTAGGTCGCGCAGCCCCCGGTGACGGCGAACTCGCTGCGGGAGCGGAAGATGCCGAGGTTGGTCTCCTCGTCGGGCGCCGACATCAGATCCCAACACATGTTCTCGCCGCCGCACGGCTCCTGGTTGCGCAGGATGCCGGTGACCCGCACGAGGCTGTGGATGTCGGCCTCGGTGAACGGGCCCCCGCTGTCGTTGATGTAGACCGGCTGGTCGGTCTCGACGAGCTGGAACTCCGTCGCCTTCGAGACCTGACCCCGGTCGAAGTAGCGCCCCAGCTCGGTGACCTGGAACGAGATGGTGTGCCCGGTCCGGATCTGGAAGTCGGGGGTCGCGCCCTCTTCGTTGAAGTCGAGGAACAGCTCGATCGCCCCGTTGGCGTCGGCCACCCAGAAGCGGCTCTGGTTGGGCGGCACGTCGAAGTTGTCGGTGAAGTAGTTGGTGGCGATGACGGTGGCCCCGGTCACCTGAAGCGGCTCTTCGGCGAGGTCGGTGATGCCCTCGTGCATCTCGGGCACCATGCCGATGACCGCGGCCAGCCCG
This sequence comes from bacterium, assembly GCA_030426085.1. Taxonomy (GTDB): domain Bacteria; phylum Myxococcota_A; class Bradymonadia; order UBA7976; family UBA1532; genus JACKDM01. Next base: position 19,839 of record JAUHYW010000005.1, read on the forward strand.
GCGTCGTAGCCCGGGTCGTAGGGCTCGAAGGCGGCCACCCCGCCGTTCGGCACCTCGGGCATCTCGATGAACCCGGCGACGATCTGGCCGACGTAGTTGATCTCCTCGGGGCAGAAGCCGGGGATCTCGCCCTCGCCTTCCCCTTCGCCCTCACCCTCGCCTTCGCCCTCACCCTCGCCCTCACCTTCCCCCTCGCCCTCGCCTTCCCCTTCGCCCTCACCTTCCCCTTCGCCCTCGCCTTCCCCTTCTCCCTCGCCCTCACCGCCGTCGGCCTGCGTGCCGCCGGACCCCGCGTCGTCCCCGCTGTTGGGGTCGCTCGATGGGGTGCAGCCGACGATCAGGCCGGCGGCGGAGATGGTCACCAGAAAGCTGCGAAGGGCACCCATGGCGGCTCCTCGGTCATCGGCGGGCGTCGGGCCCGCGGCTCGAAATCGCGGCAGTTGGCCGCCTTCGACGCACGGCCCCGCGACGTCCGGGTGACGAGTCGGCAACGGCGACCCGGCCCGGCGCGCTTCCGGCGCGTCGGTCGCGTTCCATATACCGGCTGGCGGTGCGCTGCGGCCAGTGCAATTCCGTGTCCGTATCGTGTCATCGCCGCCGGGCCCCGTCGGGGCGGGCGGACAGCCTCTCGGGGGGGAGGCCCGGCCCGGTCCGGGCGCCGGTCAGCCGCCGTCGCCCTCGGCGCCGAGGTGGTCGGAGAGGTCGGCGAGCAGGTGGGCGAAGCGGCCCTGGACCGGGCTGCGGCCCACCTCGGCGGCCACCCCCAGCCCGGGTCCGCCGATGAGGGGCAGCTCGTCGGCGGCGACCATGTCGTCGTCGATGCGGTCGTGGGCCAGGGCCTCGAGGTCGGTGAAGGCCGCCCCGGGCAGCAGCGCGTCGCCCGGGACCGGGCGCGAGGGCGGCCCGGCCTTCAGCCGGTCGGCCATGCGCTCGATGGCCGCCCGCACGGCACCATCGACGTGGTCCCCCGAAGGCGGCGTGGGCTCCGGCAGCAGCGGGGACGGCGGGGACGGCGGGGGGATGCGGGCCGAGCCCCCGGTGGGCGGGTCGATGACGGTCGGCCTCATCCGGGGCGCGGGGGTCTCGTCGGTGTCCCGCCGCGGGGGCAGGCCCGGCTCGATCTCGGCGTCGAGCGACTCGAAGGGCTGGTCGTCGCGCAGGCGAGCCCCCCGGCGGCCCTCGCCGAGCGCGTCGGCCACCGCCCCCGGATCGACCCGCTCGGTGTCGTCGTCCTCGGCGGTGCTCTCGAGCGCGGCCGCGAAGCGGTCGGGCCCGGTCGGGCGCAGGGTGTCCCGCGGCCGCCCGGCGATGGCCGGCCGCGCGGGGCGGGGCGCGCGGGGGCGACCGGCGCCGGGGGCCCGCTGCTCGGCCGGCGGAGCCTCGACGAGCGGGATCTTGCCGGTGCGGGCGAAGGTGCGGGCCGCCGCCCGCCCGCCGGCCTCGGCGACGCGGGCGCTCTCGGCCCGGCCCCGCTCGTCGAGCCGGCGCAGCGCCCGGGCGTGGCCCACGCTGGCCGAGGCCCATTCGACGAAGGTCGCCAGCAGCTTGAGCGCGCCCCGGCGGTCGTGCCCGGCGCCGGGCTCGAGCGCGACGAGCACCGCGGTGAGCGGGCCGTCGTCGCCGGCCCGGACCCGGCCGTAGACCCGCCGGGGGTCGGCCGCCGAGACGAAGACCGGGCCCTCGGCCTGCTCGACGGCGGCGAGCGACGGCGGCTCGAGCGGGTCGCCGGCCGCCAGCTCGAGGCCGCCGGGCGCCAGCCGGTAGACCGCCACCATCCGCGCGGGCAGAACCTCTTCGAGGGTCAGCGCGAGGCCGGTGTACAGCGCGTCCTCTTCGCTGACGTTGAGCAGGCGGGCGTAGCGGTAGAGCAGCCGCGGCAGGCGGTCGGTGCGGGCGGCCGAGCCCTCGACCCGCGGCGCGGCGACCTCGCGCGGCGGCCGGGGGGGCGCCGGGGGCGCGGTCTGCCGGCGCAGGACCTCGATGACCTGCTCGAGCCGGGCCATGCGCCGCCGGGCCCGGTCGAAGGCCAGCCCCACCGTGGAGGCCCCGAGCAGCAGCGTGACGGCGCCCACGATCGCCAGCCCGTCGGCCTGCGCCCCGCCGAGCCAGACGTGGGCCGCGGCGGTGACCAGCCCCACCGAGAGGCCGGTGAGCGCGCCGAGCCGCACCGCGGTGACCAGCACCAGCGCGGTGTAGATCGGCAGCCGCAGCCCGCCGAGGCCGGCCACCGCGTCGACGCCGATGGCCACGACGACCGAGACCGCGACGAGGGCCTCGTCGCGGCCGAATCGTCCGCCGCTCGCCGATGGGGCCATGGGTCTCGACTCTCTGCTCTCGGTTCCACGCGCCAGGGCCAGCACGCGCCAGGGCAAGATAGCATCCGCCCGGTCGTTCGACAGAATTGCCTTTACGTCGCGCTGGCAAAGGCCTATAAAGCGCGCGCCGCGAGCCGGGCTTCCCCGAGATCGTGGCGCCCCCGCACATCGACGATGAGATGCGACCGCGGGGATCCTGTCACACCATGGCCGGCGGGGACGACGGCCAACGAGGAGAAGATATGCCGGAGATGGCCTGCGACGACTGGGCGGCCGACGAGCTGCCCGACGGCCGCCCGATCGACCTGGACGATACCGAGCTGGAGTTCGTCTCCGGCCCGCTGAAGGGCGAGGGGCTGCCCGCGCCGTATTATGCCGAGCTCGTCAAGAAGGACGGCGGCCGACGGCGGGTCTACCGGACCTACTTCCACGACTTCGAACAGCTCGGGCTGCACCCCCGCAGCCGCTCCCGGGTGGACGGCCTGCTGCGTCGCCGGGGCAACCTGTTCATCGACCCCCGGGGCGGCCAGCCGCTGTGCTCGGCCCTGCGGGGTATCATCCAGGCCTACCCCGAAGACGAGAACCACCACTGCGTGGTGCTCGACCGGGGCTTCCAGGCCGCCCCCCGGGCCAACGACCCCTTCGCCCGGCGCAAGCGCATCATCACCGAGAGCGCCTGAGCGTCCCCCGGCCACCGCCGGGACCCCCACCCAGCCAGCCATCACGACCGCGTGCATCCGCCCGAGGGCTCGGGTAGGATGCGCGCGCTTCGGCCACCTGGAGGTCCCGATGGTGTCCCGCCCGATGTTCGTCACCTTCCTCTTCGGCGTGCTCGCCCTCGGCTGTACGCCCACCAGCGGCGGCCGCGGCGGCGGCAACGACGACTGCACGCCGGGCGGCGTGGAGCCCTGCGAGTGCCCCGACGGCAGCGAAGGCACCCGGATGTGCCAGGACGACCGCAACTTCGCCGCGTGCACCTGCGCCGACTCGGACGCCGGCATGGGCGGCGAGGGCGAGGGCGAAGGGGAAGGTGAGGGCGAAGGGGAAGGTGAGGGCGAAGGGGAAGGTGAGGGCGAGGGGGAAGGCGAGGGCGAAGGGGAAGGCGAGGGCGAGGGGGAAGGCGAAGGCGAAGGGGAAGGCGAGGGCGAAGGGGAAGGCGAAGGGGAAGGCGAGGGCGAAGGGGAAGGCGAAGGGGAAGGCGAGGGCGAAGGGGAAGGCGAGGGCGAGGGGGAAGGTGAGGGCGAAGGGGAAGGTGAGGGCGAGGGCGAGTGCCGCCTGCTCGACGGCTTCACCGGTCAGATCCAGCCCGAGGCCGCCGAGCCGCCCCGGGGCGGGGTGCCGCTCTTCGGCCGCTGGCCGGCCAACTACGACAGCGGCCTGGCCGCGGTGCTCGCGGCGGCCCCGGCCGACGGCGAGGTGGCCCTCGTCGAGCTGCCGGTCTTCGACGTGACGGTGACCGCCACCGACTTCCGCTCGGACAACGTGCCCATCCCCCGCAGCCAGAGCCGCTTCTGGCTGGGCGACGGGCAGGTCGCCATGGAGACGTTCTTCGACTTCATGCGGCCCGAGACCCTGCCCCCGTTCGACGTGCGGGTCGGCCAGCGCATCGCGTTCACGGTGACCGCCATCGGCCGCTTCGGCGACTCGCCCCAGATCCAGGAGGCGACCGACTGGCAGCTCCTCTCCGAGGACAACCCGGTCTCGATCCTGGAGCCGGGCGCGCCCCCGCCGCCCTCCGAGCTGGGGCGGATCGTGCGGGTCGCCGGCACGCTCGACAGCGAGCCGACCCCCTGCGGCGGCATGAGCCGGTGCTGGGAGATGCAGACCCTCGCCGGCTGGCCGGTGACCTTCCGCACCGCCAGCGAGTTCGTGCAGACCGGCGACTGCATCACCTTCGTCGGCCCCATGCGCACGTTCGCCGGGCAGCCGCAGCTCGATACGATCAACTTCGACTGGTACTTCCGAAACGACTTCTGAGAGCCGCGCGCGCCCGCTCGAGCGGCCTCGCGCAGACCGGCACCGAGCTGTTTCGTCAGCGTCACACCGAGAGCGTATTGCGAAAGCATGCGCGCTCACCCGCTCCCGGCACTGCTCGTGACGCTCGCCGCCCTCACCGGCTGCGACGCCCCGGCCGACGACCCCCGCGTCGCCTGGCTGCAATCGACCCTGGTCGAAGACAACCGCATCCTGCTCGAGCGCTCGCCCGACGCGGTCGCCGACAAGTTCCGCAAGATGGCCTCCCGGCCGTATTACTTCTTCCGGGGCAGCATGGCGGTCTTCGTGGGCGACGCCGGGCGCCCCGGCGCGACCCCGACCCGCTTCGGCTCGGGCCCCGCCTCCCGGGTGCTGCTGCTCGGTGATCCGCACCCCGAGAACCTGGGCAGCTACCGCCCGCCGTCGGGGGTGATGGTCTTCGAGTACAACGACTTCGACGGGGCCACCTACGGGCCGTTCCATCAGGACGTGCGCCGGCTGGGGCTGGGCTTCGCCGTCGCGCTGCTCGAGGCCGGCGCCGAGCCGGCGGTGGTCGGGTCGATCGTCGAGGCGGCGGCGGCGGGCTACGTGGCCGGGGTCGGGTCGCTGGCGGCGGGCGCCCCGCCGTTCGAGGTCACCGACCGCGGCCCGTCCGGCGAGATCGTCGACGATCTGCTGCGCCGGGCGGCGCGAGACGGGCACGCCCGGGAGGCCCTCGACGAGTACACCGTCGTCGAGGGCGGCGTCCGCTCGATGTTCTTCGGCGACGTGGAGCGGCCCACCGACGGCCTGATCAACGATCGGGTCGAGCCGCTCGAAGCCGAGGAGGCCGCGCTGGTGCGGGGGCTGGTGGCCGACTACCCGGCGACGCTGCTCACCGCCCGGCCGGCGGGCTTCTTCGCGATCAAGGGCATCTCCCGCCGCCGGGGCGCGGGGGTGAGCAGCTACCCGCTGCGGCGGTATTACGTGCTGGTCGAGGGCGAGACGGCGGGGCTGGACGACGACCGGCTGCTCGAGCTCAAGGAGGTCCTCGACCCGACCCGGGTGGCGGCGCTGCACCTGCGCGATCGGGCGTTCTCGGGCAACGGCCAGCGGGTGGTCGACGCCCAGCGCCGGCTGCACGCCCAGCCGGAGTGCGACCCGCTGCTGGGCTGGTCGGCCGCCCCCCCGCTCCAGGTCCGTATTCGAGAGCGCACCAAGTACCAGAAGGGCATCGACGTGGCCCGCATCGTCGAGCGGCTGGACGAGCGGCGGTGGACCCTGGACGATGTGGCGCAGCTCGCCGACGTCGCCGGCCGGCTGCTCGCCCGGAGCCACGCCCGGGCCGAGACCCTCGACGGGGTGGCCGGCCTGGGCCCGATCGCGGACGCGCTGGCCGACGACGGGGCCGGCTTCGTGGCCGAGACCCGGGCGGCGGTGCTCACCGAGCTGCCCCGCTTCGAGGCCGACTACGCGGCCTTCGTGGCGCTGCTGGCCGAGGAGGGTCCATGGCTGGGCTATCGCCCCGCGTCCCGCTGATCCCGTCCGCCCCCCGCCGCGTCTCGTCGCGCGCCGCCCCGGCCCTGGCGGCGCTGCTCGCCCTGAGCGCCTGCGCCGAGCGCCGGCCGGACCCGTTCCCCGGGGCCGACGACCGGGCGGCCCTGGCGGTCGACGGGCAGGTCTTCGCCGGCTACGGCTACCAGTCCCGCACCCGGGGCGAGGGCGAGGCCGAGACCACCAACGCCTTCGTGATCGATCGGGCCGAGCTGGGGGTGGGCTACGCCGCCGAGTCGGGCCTGGGCCTCGAGCTGCGGCTGGAGGCGGTGCGCACCGCCGAGCGGGGCAGCTACATCGGGGTCGACGGCAACTCGCTGGTCATGCGGGTCCGCCGGGCGCGGGGCTTCTACTCGGGGCAGGTGGGCCCGGTGGGGCTCGACGTCGAGCTGGGGCTGGTCACCGACCCCTGGCTGGCGGCGCTCCTGCCCCGATTCCACCAGCGGGCGACCGGGCCCCTGCTCGCCGAGCAGTTCGAGCTGTTCGACGCCAACGAGCTGGGGGCGGTGGTCGGGCTGCGCTTCTGGAAGGATCGGGTGACCCTGGCCCTCGGCGCGGCCAACGGCGAGGGCCGGGCCGACACCGAGTTCAACGCGGACAAGACCTTCACCGCCCGCCTCAGCGTGGAGCTGCCGGTGGCCGAGGTGTCGGGGGCCCCGCTGCGCGTCGGGCTGCACGGGGTGGCCCGCTCGGGCAGCACCGGCCCCGAGCCGCGGCCGACCCCCAGCGATCGGATCGGCGGGGCGCTGACGGTGGATCACCCGGACTACGGCCTGGGGGCGATGTACCTGCGGGCGACGGGCCTCGAGGATCGGGGCGACGAGGACGGCGAGGCGATCGAGCTGTGGGCCGACGCCCGGCTGGTCTCGGAGTGGCTGGGGGTCGCGGTGCGCTGGAGCCGCTTCGATCGCCGCCCGGCGGGGGGCGACGTCGCCGGCCGCCGGCGGCTCAGCGCGGGCCTCTTCGGCGACGTGCACACCCTGCTGCCCGGCCTGTCGCGCACCCGGCTGTACCTGCTCTACGACGACGAGCAGATCGACGCCGAGGCCGGATCGGTGCCCGGCGTCGCCGAGCAGACCACCGGGGTCCGGCTGGTGCTCGAGGTGGCCGCCGGCCGCCGCTTCTGAGCTGCGCGCGCGCCCGCCTGCCGGCAAGGGGGCTGCGCTGCCGGGCCAGATCGTGGACAATCGGCACGCAATCGACCGAGGGGGTCCGTCTTGGGTGGGCAGGTGCCGTACCGCGGCGACCGATATCTGCGTTGGCCGGAGGTGCAGGCGTGGTGCGAGGCGGCGGCCGCCGCGCACCCCGAGTGGCTGTCGCTGCGCGTGCTGGGGCGGACCGACGGCGGTCGGCCGCTGCTGCTGCTGACCCTCGGCGCCGCCGGCCCCGACCGGGCGGAGCGGCCGGCCCTGTGGATCGACGGGGGCACCCACGCCGCGGAGTGGGCCGGGGTGATGAGCACGGTCTACACCGTCTCCCGCTGGCTGGAGGCGCTCGTCGCCGGTGACAAGGCCCTGCGCCACTGGTTCGAGACCCACACCGTCTTCGCCATGCCCTGCATCTCGCCCGACGGCTTCGACGCCCTGCGCGAGGGGCACCCCTTCCTGCGCTCGACGCTGCGCCCGCCCCCCCCGGGCACGGTGCGGGTGGGGCTCGACCCGCAGGACGTCGACGGGGACGGCGCGGTGCGCTGGATGCGCTGGCGCCACCCGGCGGGGCCGTTCGTGCCCGACCCCGAGCTGCCGATGTTCATGCGCCCCCGGCGGCTGGAGGACGACCCCAGCGAGGCGTTCTTTTTGTGCGACGAGGGCCGGCTGCTCGAGTGGGACGGCCACCGCTGGACGAGCGCCCGGCTGGCCCACGGGCTCGACCTCAACCGCAACTTCCCCGGGCACTGGGCCCCGTTCTCGATGTTCGGCATGGACGGCGGCGCCTACCCGCTCAGCGCGCCCGAGAGCCGGGCGGTGGTCGACGCCTTCGCCGCCCGCCCGAGCATCGGCGCGGCGCTGACCCTGCACACCTACACCGGGGCGCTGCTCTCGCAGCCCTATCGCAAGGACAGCCCCCTGTCGGGGGGCGATCTGCTGCTGATGGAGCGGCTCGGCCGCGAGCTGGTCGAGGGCACCGGCTACCGCTTCTCCAAGGTGCACCCCGACTTCACCTACGACCCCGACAAGCCGGTCGTGGGGGTCTGGTCCGATACGATGGCGGTCACCTTCGGGGTGCCGGCCTACACCCTCGAGCTGTGGGATCCGTTCGCCTTCGCCGGGGTGCCCAACGAGAAGCCCACCGACTTCTTCGTCAAGCCCGACCCGGCGGTGGTGCGGGGCCTCGTCGAGCGCTTCTCGAAGATCGAGGGCGCCGTCACGCCCTGGCGGCCGTTCGACCACCCCCAGCTCGGCCCGGTCGAGATCGGCGGCCTGGATTACCTGCGCACGATCCGCAACCCGCCGGTGGCCGAGCTCGCCGCCGAGTGCGACCGCAGCTTCCGGGTGGCCGATCGGCTGCGGCGGGCCCTGCCCCGGGTCTCGGCGACGGCCCACATCTCGCCGCTCGGCGAGGGGCTCGAGCGCATCGAGGTGGTTCTGGAGAACAGCGGCTTCCTCGCGACCAGCGGGCTGGCCCACGGGGCCGGTCTGAGCGGTACGCCCCCGGTCTCGGCCCGGCTGCACGTCGGCGAGGGCGTCGAGCGGGTCGACGGCGCGGCGGGGCAGGGCCTGGGGCACATCGACGGCTGGGGCGGAGGCCGGCACAGCGGAGGCCACCCGATCTACCCGGCCCTGCCCTCGAACGGGCATCGGGCGGTGGCGCGGTGGATCGTGCGGGGCTCGGGCCCGGTGCGCATCGAGTGGCGCGGCGGCCGGGGAGGCCACGGGGCGCTGAAGGTGGACGTGTGACCGGCCGGGTGAGAGGGTGATTGGCCCGCCGGACCGCAAGGGGTAGACTCGCGCCATGAGCAACGACTGTCCGTCGTGTCAGGAGACCGTCCGGGGGGACGACCTGTTCTGCATGTTCTGCGGGGCGGCGCTCACCGAAGACGCCTGGCGGCTGAGCACCCAGGCCGAGCGCTTCGAGCAGATGGAGCGCTGGGGCCAGGCGGTCGACGCCCGGCTGAGCCTGGCCGAGTCGGTCGCCGATCCTGCGGAGCGGGGCCGGCAGTTCCACGCGGCGGGCGTGCTGCAGCAGGAGCGCCTCGGCGACACGGCGGCGGCGGCCCGCAGCTTCGACAAGGCCCTCGACGCCGATCCGAGCCGGCTCAAGGCGTTCGAGTCGCTCGACCAGCTCCTCGTCGACACCGGCGACCTCGTCGAGCAGGCCCGCTCCTACCGCCGCATGATCCGGCGGGCGCTGGACAGCGAGGCCGACGAGAAGGTCATCGTCGCCCTCGCCCGCAACCTGGCCGACATCTGTCACAGCCGCCTGAACCAGCCCCAGGAGGCCCTCGACGCCTTGCAGCTCGTGCTCGAGCGGCGCCCGGCCGATGAGGCGGCGCTCGAGCAGGCCGCGGCGCTCTACGATCAGCTCGGGGACGTGACCCACGCCGCCGAGCTGCACCGCCGGCTGCTCGAGATCGACCCCCGCCGGGTCGAGAGCTATCAGTCGCTGCGGCGGCTCTTCCTCAACACCGAGCGCTACGACGCCGGCTGGTGCGTCTGCCGGGTGCTGTCGGTGCTCGGGCAGGCCAACGCCGACGAGGTCTCGTTCTACGAACGCTACGCGACGACCACCCCCACCCGGGCCGAGCGCCCGCTGGAGCAGGGGCACTGGCCGCTCATCGATCACCCGCTCAAGAGCCCGCTGACCGACGAGCTGCTCGCCCGGACCCACGGGGCCCTCATCACCCTGATGGCCCGGCCCCACAAGAACCTGGGCATCCGTCGGCGGCGGGACGCGATCGACCTCGCCGACATGACCCGCTTCGCCAACGTGATGGGCTACCTCTTCGAGTTCCTGCCGGTGCCCCGCTCGGAGCTGTTCCGCTCGACCGAGGCCCGCAGCATGCAGCCGGCGCTCGTCGAGCCCTCGGCCCTGCTCGTCGCCCCCGAGCTGCTCGAAGAGGATCTGTACGTGCTGGCGTTCGTCGGCGCCCGGCAGCTCGTGATGAGCCGCCCGGGGCACGTCTTCGGCGCGATGCAGCCCCGGGTGTCGGGGCGGCGGGCGTTCCTCGAGCGGGTGCTCAATACTTTGCGGGCGACGTTCCACTTCAAGTCCCGGGCCCTCGATCACGACACCCAGGCCCGCGAGGCCCTCCAGCGCAACCTGCCCCCCCGCGAGGTGCAGGCGCTGACCGAGCTGGTGGAGCGCATGAACGACGACGCGCCCCGCCACTGGGACGTCGACGCCTACCTCAAGGGCATCGACCTGACCGCCGATCGGGCGGGGCTGATCTTCGCCAACGATCTGGAGAAAGCCCTGGCGATCATCCGCAACGAGCCGGCCCACGCCGCCGCCCCGACGGTGGGCGAGCGGGCCACCGAGCTGATCCGCTACGCCTATTCGGAGGAGTACTTCCAGGTGCGGCGGCTCATCGGCCACAACATCGACTGAGCCCCGGCCCTCACTTCTTGCTGGGCTCGAGCTTCGCCTCGACCGCCTGCTCGGTCTCGTCGCCCCACTCCACCGTCACCCGCACCTCTGTGTGCCCCGGCTTGCGCACGGTGAGCACCATCTTGTCTTCGGTGCGGTCGATGTCGGTGGTCGACAGCGGGGTCTCGCCCAGCCAGCGGCCCTTGAAGTAGACCTCGGCCCCCGCCGGGTCGGACTTCACGCTCAGCGTGCGCTTGGCCCGCCGCAGGAAGAACCGCCGCTCGACCTCGGCCGGCCCGTCGCCCGACGCGGCGGCGTCCTCGGGCCGGATCTGGATGGTCTCTTCGAGGTCCTCGTAGCCCTTGCGCTGCAGCTTGATGGTGTGCGCCGCGCCGATGGTCAGCCCCTCGACGGTCGCCCGGGTGGTCTGGCCGGTGTCGGTGCCGTCGACGATGACCCGGGCCCCGTCGGGCACCGACTCGACGACCAGCGTCGCCTGGGTCGGCGGCGCCTCGGCGAAGAGCGTCGGCAGGAAGGCGAAGGCCCCGTAGCCGAGCAGCAGCACCACCACCAGCACCGAGATGCCCACCGGGTTGAGCAGCTTGCCGAGCAGCGCCTTGACGTCCGGGCCCCGGCGGGGGCGGTCGGCGACCGAGATGGTGCCCACGTCGGATGGCTTGAGCGACGGCATCGCGCTGTGGCTGCGCATGGCCGGCTGGGGGCTGGACGGCGCGGGGCGCACCGGGGCCGGCGCCACCCGCGGCTGCGAGCCCGACGCCAGCACCGGCGCCACCCGCGGCTGCGAGCCCGACGCCATGATCGGGGTCGGCGCCGCCGGGGCCCCGGACGGCACCCCGTGCCCCGGCGGGGGCGCGATGGGGGTCGGCGCGGCCCGGGCGTCGGACGCGACCGGCTGGGGCGCGGCGCGGGCCACCGGCGACATCAGCGCCCGGGTCGACTCCATCTGGGCGTCGGGCGGCGCGGCGGGCGTCGGCTCGGCCCGCCGCCCGGGGCTCATCAGGGCCCGGGTCTGCTCCATGCCGCCGGCCGCCTGGGGCGCCGCCCGGGCCAGCGCGGCGGCGTCGTACATGTTCGTCGGCGGCTCCTGGGCCAGCCCGCTCAGCTCGTCGGGGATCGACGACATCGCCATCGTGCGCTCGCCGTCGTCGTCCATGTCGCCGATGCTCGACCACACCGCCTCGGTGATCGTGCGCTCGTCCTCGGCCTCCTCGACCTCGCGCAGGTACTCCGGCAGGTCGTCTTCGCTGGCGTCGTACGGGGTGGCGATGGTGCGGTCTTCGTCCCCCGCTTCGGCCCGCCCGGCGTGGGGAAAACCCCGCGCCGCCTCGGCGGCGCCGAGGTCGAAGATGACGCTGTGCTGCCCCACCTCGGCGGCCGGGAAGTCGCCGGCCTCCATGCGCAGGCTGCTGTCGCCCCCGCTGCTGAGGTCGGGCAGCGGCATCTCGTGGTCCTTCACCTCGGGCGGCGGCTGGTCGCCGGGCATCGGCAGCACGAAGCGGTTGTCGCCGAAGACCCGCCGCATGAAGTCTGCCACCCGCCGCCGGTTGAAGCCGGGCCAGTTGCCGTAGACGAAGCCCGACAGCGCCCCCTGGAGGGCCCCGGCGCTCTGGTAGCGGTCCTCCCGCTCGCGGGCGAGGGCCTTGCGCGTGATCTGCTCGAGCTGCGGCGGCAGGTCGGGGCGCAGGGCCCGCATGTCGGGGATCTCGGCCCGGCGCACCATGTCGAGCAGCGCCAGGGCCTTGTCCTCGTTGTAGAGCATCTGCCCGGTGATCATCTCGTAGAGGCAGATCCCGGTGGAGAAGATGTCGGTGCGGCCGTCGATGTCGTCGCCCCAGGCCTGCTCGGGCGACATGTAGAAGAACTTGCCCTTGATGACCCCGCTCTCGGTCTCCCGGCTGCGCTGGCTGGCCTTGGCGATGCCGAAGTCGACGATCTTGACCTCGCCGTCGTACGAGATCAGCACGTTCTGGGGGCTGATGTCGCGGTGGATGAGCTCGAGCGGGCGGCCGTAGTTGTCCGACTTGGTGTGGGCGTATTGCAGCCCGGCGCAGGTCTCCATCGCGATGAAGGCGATGACGTCGAACGGGATCTGGATGTCGAGCTCGGAGCACTTGACGAGGAGCTGGTAGAGGTCCTTGCCGTCGATGAACTCCATCGCGATGTAGTAGGTGCCGTCGATGTGCCCCAGGTCGAAGATCTGACCCACGTTCACATGCGAGAGCTGCACCGCGATCTTGGCCTCGTCGACCAGCATGTCGATGAACTCCTGGTCCTCCGAGAACTTCGGATGGATGACCTTGAGGGCCAGGAGCTTCTCGAACCCGCCGATGCCGGTGGCCTTGGCGAGATGGATTTCGGCCATTCCACCGAACGCGATGCGCTTGATGAGCTGGTACGGACCGAACTTGGAGCCTTCTTGCACGCGCGCGTCCGTCTCGGCCGGCGAGGGGTGGACCGGAGGCGATTGTATGGGCGCCCGGGTGATGCGGCAACTCTCCTCCCCGGTTTGTCACTCCGGCCCGGCGGCCCGTGCCTTGCTTGACCCGCTCCGGGGGGCCGACTTAGCTTTGCCCACCCACGGGGAGGAGCGCACATGAGAACCGAGATGCCGCTGTGGCGACACGGCCTGCGAGGCGTCCTGCTGCTGAGCCTGCTGACGGCCTGCGGCCAGACCAACGGCTGCGCCGGCTGCGACGAGCAGGGGGCCGCACCGCCGTTCCCCGGCAAGGACAAGGTGCACAGCGCGGTGCAGGTCCGGGTCAGCCGGGGCGGGGTGGAGTTCCTCGAGCAGAACCTCGAGCCGCTGCTGGCCGAGGCGCTGCCCGACAACGGGCTGAGCGTCTGCCTGCCCGGGGACGGGGGCGACATCATCGGCCTCGTCGAGTGGGGCTACTGCCAGGACGAGATGTGCCCCGAGGGCGGCGCCGGCTGCAACCTCGACATCGCGATCGGCGAGGTGGACCTCGAGGCCCGGCCGCCGAACGAGATCCGGGCCTCGGTGACCTTCGGCGACCTCTCGGCCCGCATCCCGATCCAGGCCGACCCGGTCGTCGACTGCGCCCTGACGATCGACGGGGCCGGCTTCACCGTGGGGCTGCCGCTGATCTTGTCGGCCCCCGAGCCCACCCGCGAGCTGACCTTCGCCATCGCCGGGGCCCCCGAGTACCAGCTCTCGGCGCTCGACATCGGGCTGTCCAACGACGGCGGCTTCCTCGGCTTCCTCTGCGGGGCGATCGATGGGGTGATCAACTTCCCGTTCATCGGCGACCTGATCCTCGACGCGCTCCAGGGGGTCGTCGACGGCCTGCTCGTCGACCAGATCTCGGGGCTCTTCGAGGGCTTCACCTGCCGCACCTGCGAGATGGATCAGGCGTGCGCAGTCTCCCCCGGCGCGGCCTGCGTCGAGGGGGTCTGCCGCAACCCCGACGAGAGCTGCGTGCCGGCCTCGCTCGGCGTCGAGGGCCTGCTCGACGTCGGCTCGCTGCTGTCGGGCTTCAGCCCCGGCCTCGAGGCGAGCGTGGCCTACCACGCGGTGCCCGGCAGCTACGTGGCGGTGGAGAACGGCGGCATCTCGCTGGGCATGATCTCGGGCGCGATCAGCGACCGCAGCCGCTGCGTGCCGGCCATCCCCCAGCCGGAGGTCTACGAGCCGCTGCGCACCGACCTGATGCGGGGCAACATCGACCTCAACGAGAACCCGTTCGCGGTCGGCATCGGCGTCACCGAGGAGATCGTGGGCCACTTCATGTGGGCCGCGTTCAACTCCGGCGCCCTGTGCCTCGAGATCACCACCGACGCCGTCGAGCAGCTCAACGTGGGCACGTTGAGCATCGCCCTGCCCGGCCTGGGCGACCTCGCCCGCAATCGCTCGGCCCCCATCGGCATCACGATGTCGCCCCAGCAGCTCCCCCGGGTCCGCATCGGGGCCAACACCTTCGAGGACGACGACGAGGGCAACCGCGAGCTGGCCGACCCGCTGCTGACCATCGAGCTCGACGAGCTGTGGCTCGACTTCCACGTCTTCATGGATGACCGCTGGGTGCGCATCTTCTCGCTGCACACCGACGTCTCGATCCCGTTCGGGCTGGAGTTCGACCCGGACAACGGCCTGATCCCGGTCCTGGGCGACATCGCCTCGGGCATCGGCAACCTGCGCGCCGAGAACGGCGAGGTCATGGTGGACGACCCGGCCTTCCTCGCCGGGCTGCTGCCGGTCATCCTCAACGCCTTCGTCGGCGACCTCGCCAGCGGGCTGGCCGAGCCGATCGAGCTGCCCGACATCATGGGCTTCCAGCTCGACCTGCAGGACGGCGCGGTGACCGGCATCGAGGACAATACGATGCTGGCGATCTTCGCCGGGCTGCGGGCGGCTCCGGCCCCCGAGGAGATGGTGATGGTGCGGCTGCCGGTCGACACCGCCGTCGAGGTGCTCGAGGTCGGCATCCCGCCCACCGAGGCGTTCGCCATCCGCGACGCCGACTCGTGGCGGGCGCCGTTCGTGCGGCTGGGCCTCGACGCGTGGCAGCCGGGCTTGGACGACGCCCCGATGGAGTTCTCGTGGAAGGTGGACAACGGGAGCTGGACCGCCTTCTCCCCCGCCCGCGAGGTCACCGTGCGCCACCCGATGTTCGCCCTCCAGGCGAAGCACACCATCCAGGTGCGCGCCCGGCGGGTCGACGACTACCGCACCCTCGACCCCAGCCCGGCGGCGGTCGAGGTGGTCATCGACAGCGTGGCCCCGACCCTGGAGGTGCGGCCGGACGGCGACCGCTGGCGGCTGGTGGCCGACGACCGGGTCAGCGGCCCCGAGGGGCTGCGCTTCGAGGCCCGGTGGGACGAAGGGCCGTGGACCGAGCTGGACGAGCCGGCGGTGCACGTCGACGGGGCCACGAAGTCGGTCGAGGTCCGGGCGGTCGACGAGGCGGGCAACGCCACCGAGGCCCGCATCGGCGTCTCGCAGAAGGCGCTCATCGGGCGCCCCGACCCCTCGGCCCCGATCTCGGCGGACGGGGGCTGCGGCGGCTGCGCGGTGGGCGGCGAGCCGAGCGGGGCCGACGCCCCGTGGTGGCTGCTGGGCGGGCTGCTGCTTTTTTTCGGCGTCGGCCGGCGCGGGGCCCGGCGGGTATCGCCGGTCCTGATCGCCGGCCTCGTGCTGGTGGTCGGCGGCCTGCTGATCGGGTGTGACGACGAGGCGGCCTCGAAGCCCGAACCCCAGGCCGACATGGGCGGCACCCCGCCCCCCGAGTGCACCGCCGACGACGGCTGCCCCGACGGCGAGATCTGCCGCGACGGCGCGTGCGTGGCCCTGACCTGCGCCGACGATCCGGCGGTGTGCGACGCGCTCGACTGCGGGAACCGGGGCTCGACCTGCAACGCCGGCACCTGCGAGTGCCTGCCGTTCTGCCCCGAGGGCTGCGCCGACGGCGCGTTCTGCTGCGAGGCGCGCAACGCCTGCGAGATGCCGCCCGCGGCGACCTGCGCCGCCGCCGAGTGCCCCCCGGGCTTCGCGACGGCGGTGGTCGACGAGGGCACGGTCGACGGGGCGACCTGCGAGCGGGTGGACGTCGCCTGCGACTGCGTGGAGCTCGACCCGCTCGACCCGGGCTTCGTCGGCCGCTTCGTCGACCTGACGGTGCACGACCGCACGGCCTGGATCTCGGCCTACGCCGAGGACTACGGCGACCTGGTGGTGGCCCGCTACGACGAGGTCGCCGGCTGGGTGTGGCAGTGGGTCGACGGGGTGCCCGAGGGCGAGATCGAGGGCGCGCCGAGCGGCCCCCGGGGCGGGGTCGAGGCCGACGGGCCGGACGTCGGGCAGTACACCTCGATCGCCGCGGCGGCCGACGGCGCGCTGCACATCGCCTACCGCGACGTCGACAACGCGGCGCTCAAGTACGCCCACGGCGCGCCCCGGGGCGACGGGACCCACGACTGGACCACGATCACCGTCGACGCCGACGACGCCGGCCGGTGGGCCTCGCTGTCGCTGGGCCCCGACGGGGTCCCGGCGATCGCCTACCGGGTGGGCAGCGTCGCCGAGGGCGAGGGCTTCGTCTCCCAGTTGCGGGTGCGGGTGGCCGCCGGGGCCGCGCCGACCGATCCGGCCGACTGGGGCGAGCCGTACGTGGTGCAGACCCGGGCCCTGCCCCAGCAGGACCCGGAGACGGGCAGCTACCCCGAGGGCACCGGGCTGTTCAACAGCCTGACCCGGGGCCCCGACGGGCGGCTGCAGCTCGCGTGGTACGACCGCACCGAGGGCCGCCTGTGGTGGTCGACGCTGATGGACGCCGGCTGGTCGGCCCCCGAGATGCTCGCCGGCTGGGGCCACCCCGACCCCGACCGCGACGGCGACATGGGGGCCAACGTGGACCTCTTCGTCGACGGCGAGGGCAACCCCCACCTGTGCTACCAGGACGGCATGACCGACTCGCTGCGCTACCTCGCGCCGACCCTCGACCGGGACGAGTGGGTCGACGACGGGGTCTGGCTCGACGTCGGCGGGCGGGGCTACGCGGTGCACGTGGTCGGCGACGACTGCAACGTGCGGCTCGACGGGGCCGGCGAGCCGGTGATCGTATTCCAGGACGCGACGCTGCAAGCGCTGCTGATGCGCCGCCGCACGCGCCCGGTCGACGACCCGATGGTGGAGAGCCCGTGGAGCCGGCGGGAGGTCCTGCGGGGCGACGAGGCGGACTACGCCGGGGCCCACGGCTTCTACGCCAGCGCGGCGGTGGTCGACGGCGAGCTGTGGGTGGTGCACTACGTGTACAACAATCAGGTCAGCCCCGCCGTGCGCCGCATCGAGCTGGTGGTCGAGCCGCTCTGAGCCCGCCGCCCCCCCTTGCGCCCCGCGGCGTCGGTCGCGCACACTGCCAGGCCGCAGCCACGGCCGGAGCCGCGCCCTCGATGCGACCCAGCGACCACCGCCTCGACGCCGCGCTCGCGCAGTACGACCTGCCCCCGGCCGAGGCCACCCCGGTCGTCTCGGGCCTGATGCACGGCACCTGGAAGGTCGAGGCCGGCGGGCGGCGCTACGCCTTCCAGCGGCTGCACCACAAGCTGGCCACCCCCGAGATCGTCGACGATTACGTGGCGGTCACCGGCCACCTCGCCGCCAAGGGGGTGCCGGCGCCCGAGCTGGTCCCGACCGCCGCCGGGTCGCCGGTGGCGACGGTCGACGGGACGTGGTGGCGGCTGTCGACGTGGCTCGACGGCGACACCCGGATGAAGGTGACCACCGCCGCCGAGGCCTACGCCGGGGCCCGCATGCTGGGGCGGTTCCACCGGGCGATGGCCGACATCGAGCACACCTTCGGCTCTCAGCACCCGCTGCACGACACCCGGGGGCACCTCGCCCGGCTCGAGGCGGCGGCGGCCGATCCGGCGCACGCCGCGGCCCTCGAGACCATCGCCCCCCAGGTCGAGCGCATCCGGGCGCTGCTGCCGCCCCTCATCCTGCCCGAGACGCTGCCCCGGCGGGTGGTGCACGGCGACCCCAAGATCAGCAACGTGCTGTTCGCCGCCGACGCCGATCCGCCCCGGGCGGTGGGCATGATCGACCTCGACACCTGCAACCGGCACACGGTGCTGGTCGACCTCGGCGACGCGGTGCGCTCGTGGTGCCGGGACGGCGGCGAGGACGAGGAGGAGCGGTTCCACATCGACCGCTTCGAGGCGATCCTGGCGGGCTACGCCGAGACCGGGCCCCCGCTGACCGCGGCCGAGGTGGCGCTGCTGCCGGGGGCCGGGCGCCTGATCACGCTCGAGCTGGCCTCCCGCTTCGCCCGGGATGTGCTGGAGGACGAGTACTTCGCCTTCGACGCCACCCGCTACCCCGACCGCCGCAGCCACAACCGGGCCCGGACCCGCAGCATGCTCTTCCTCGCCGCCGACATGCACGCCCAGCGGGCGCAGGCCGAGGCGCTGGTGAAGCGCCACCTGGACCCGGACCGACCCTGACCCCCGCCCGACCGAGGAGGCGCCCCGCGTGAGCGACCCCGGCCCCCCGCCGCCCGACCCCGCCCCCGCCGCCCCCGACCGACCGCCCCGCTTCGGCATGTTCCACCTCGCGCTGCTGATCTGCGCGGCGGTGGGCGCCCTGGGCATCCTGGCCCCCGGCTCGCTGGCGAGCGCGTCGGCGAGCATCACCGACGCGATCTTCGGCGCGCTCGACTGGTACTTCATGCTCGTGGTGACCGGCTTCTTCCTGCTGAGCCTGTGGCTGGCCTTCGGCCCCTACGGATCGGTGGTGCTGGGCCGGCCGGGGGACGCGCCCGAGTTCTCGATGACCTCGTGGCTGGCGATGATGTTCGCCGCCGGCATCGGCTCGGGCCTGCTCTTCTGGGGCGTCGCCGAGCCGATGACCCACTTCGCCGACCCCCCGGTCGAGCTGGCCGACACCCCGGCGAAGGCCCGCCACGCGATGGTGATCACGATCTTCCACTGGGGCATGCACGCCTGGGGCATCTACGCCATCGCGGCGCTGGTGCTGGCGTGGTTCGGCTTCCGCAAGGGCACCCCCTATCTGCCGGGGGCGCCGCTGCGGGCGGTGTTCCGCGGGCGGTGGGTCGCGCCGGTGGCCGGGCTGGCCGATCTGATCGCGGTCATCGCGGTGGCGCTGGGCGTCGCGGGGGCGATCGCGATGGGCACGATGCAGTTCCACAACGGGCTGGCGACGGTGACCGACGTGCCGCCCGACCCGCTGTGGATCCGGATGCTCATCCTGGGCGCGCTCTTCGCCTGCTACACGATCTCGGCGACGACGAGCCTGGACAAAGGCATCCGCATCCTCAGCAACGTCAACATGCTGCTGGCCATCGCGCTGTTGATCTTCGCCCTCTCGGTGGGCCCCACCGGCCAGCTCCTGCGGGGCTTCGTCACCGCGCTGGGGGACTACATCGCCGCCGCGCCGGCCCTGTCGCTCGACACCTACCCCCACAGCGGCCGCAGCGGCTGGTTCCACGGCTGGACGCTCATCTACTTCATGTGGTGGATCGCCTGGGCCCCGTTCGTGGGCATCTTCATCGCCCGCATCAGCCGGGGGCGCACGGTGCGCGAGTTCGCCCTGGGGGTCATCGGGGCCCCGACGCTGTTCTCGGCGCTGTGGTTCGCCGTCTTCGGCGGCCTGGGGCTCGACGCCGAGCTGGACGGCCCCGGCGGCTTCGCCCGGCTGGTGCAGGAGAACGTGGCCACCGCCTGCTTCGCGCTCTTCGAGCTGCTGCCGCTGGGGCCGGTGCTGACCACCATCGCCATCAGCCTGCTGTTCGTCTTCCTGGTGACCAGCGCCGACTCGGCGACCTACGTGCTGGGCATGCTCACCAGCCAGGGCTCGATGGATCCGCCGGTGCGGCGCAAGCTGGGCTGGGGGGTGAGCCTGGCGGTGCTCGGGGGGGCCCTGATCATCGCCGAGCGGGTCGACGTGGTGCGGGCGATCGCGATCCTGGGCGCCATCCCGTTCACCCTGGTGATGCTGTTGCAGGTCGTCGCCCTGCTGCGCTCGATGCGGGCCGAGCTGGGCGACCGGACGAAAGGCGGTGCGCCGTGAGGGGCCGGATCGCGGGGGCGCTGGGGCTGGCGCTGGCGCTGGGGGTCGCCGGGTGCAGCGACCGCCGGGCGCCGGTGCGGATCGGGGTCAAGGACTTCGCCGAGCAGGCCATCCTGGGCGAGGTGCTGGCGACCGTCCTGCGGACGTCGGGCTTCGCGGTGGGGCGGGTGGTCGAGTGCCGCGACACCTGGGGCTGCCACAAGGCGCTGCGCGAGGGGCACGTCGACGTGCTGGTGGACTACACCGGCACCGGGCTCAACTACATCGACGCCCCGCCGGGGCCGGAGACGGTCGAGCGGACCCGAGAACTGTACCGACCCCTGGGCCTGGACTGGCGGGTGCCGCTGGGCTTCGACAACGGCTACCGGCTGCTGATGCCGGCCGACGAGGCCCCGGCCGGCATCGACGGGCTCTCCGGTGGGTCGCCGCTGCGCTTCGTGGTGCCCCTGGAGTACCTGCGCCGCCCCCGGGACGGGCTGGCGGCGCTGGTGAGCCGCTACGGGCTGCGGGCCACCGTCGACCCCCTGATCATCGACCCCCCGGGCGAGCGCTACGAGGCGGTGCGCACCGGCCGGGCCGACGTCGCGGTGGGCTACGCCACCGACGGGGCCATCGCCGAGATGGGCCTGCGCCCGCTGGCCGATCCGGCGGGCTTCTTCCCGCCCTACGAGGCGGTGATCGTGATCCGGCGGGCGGCCGAGGCGACCCACCCCGGGCTGGGCGAGGCGCTCGACCGGCTGGCGGGGCGGATCGACACCGCGGCGATGCGCCGGCTCAACGCCCGGGTCCAGGTCGAGGGGCGCGACCCGCAGGCGGTGGCCCGGGGCTTCCTGGTCGACGCCGGGCTGGTGGATCGCGAGGCGGTGACGGTCGAGACCGGCCCCGAGGTGGTGCTGACCCGGCCCGACGGCGCGGCGCTCGCGGGCCACGTGCCCCGGGCCCGCAAGGCGCTGCGGGCGGCCTTCCCCGACCGCCCGGTGCGGGTCGAGGGCCACCGGGCGCCCAAGGAGCGGCTGGTCACCGGCGGCGCCCGGGCGGCCATCCTGGGGGCCGAGCAGCTCTTCCGGTGGAGCGTGCGCCGTCGGCGGTGGGTGGCCGACGAGCGGGTCGAGGCGGTGGCGGTGCTCGGCGAGCGGCGCATGCACCTCGTGCGGCGGGCGGGCGACGGCGGCGATCCGCTGGGCGGCACGCTGGGCATCGAGCGGGGGGTGGCGGGGCACGCGGCGAAGGCGATGCTCGACGCGGCCGACGCCGGGCGCCCCCGGGCCGATGAGCCGGCGGCGCTGCTGGAGTCGGTGCGCGGAGGCGATCTGGACGGGGCCTTGATCTTCGCCGCGCCGGGCGATCCGACGCTCGCCGCGGCCCTCGGCGCCGGCGGGCTCGCGCTGCGCCCGCTGGCCGGCTGGCTGACCGCCGAGCGGGCCGCGCGGCTGCCCTTCCTGCGCGCGGCCCGCCTGCCCCCGAACACCTACCCCGGCCAGGGCCCGCCGCTCGAGACCGTCGGGGCCCAGGTGGTGCTGGCCGACGCCGCCCCGGGGGACGCGCTGTCCCAAGGCGGCGGTCCGGCGGCCGCGCTGCCGGGGGGCGCCGCGCCGCTGACCCCCGATCAGGTCCGCCGGGCGGCCGACGCCCTGGGCATCACCGAGGCCCCCGACCCGGCCCTGCCCGACGCCGGCCACCGGACCCGCGCCGGCCCACCGCCCGAGGCGTCGTCGTGGCGGGCGGCGCTGGAGGTCGCCCTCAACGGTCTGATCGTGCTGTTCACCGGCTGGCTGGGCTGGCTGCTCTTCGGGGCCCGGGTGCGGGAGGGCGCCTGATCCGGCGCTCGCCTCGGGCCGCCGTGCTGCGGTATAGCAGGCTGCTGCGAACGGTGAGGAGCCCGCCATGACCCCCGAAGACCTGCCCGACCGGGCCCGGCGGTGGATCGACGCCGACCCCGACCCCGAGACCCGCGCCGCTGGCGAGGCGCTGCTGAAGGCCGACGATCGGGCGGCGCTCACGGCGCACTTCGGCGAGCGGCTGACCTTCGGCACCGCCGGCCTGCGGGCCCCGCTCGGCCCCGGCCCGGGGCGCATGAACCGGGCGACGGTGCGCTGGGCCACCGCCGGCTTCGCCGCCCACCTGTCGGCCGCGGTGCCCGACGCCGCCGAGCGGGGGGTCGTGGTGGGCTTCGACGGGCGCCACGGGTCGCGGCCGTTCGCCGAGGAGGCGGCCCGGGTCCTGGCCGACGCCGGGCTGCGGGTGATGCTGTACGACGCGGTGAGCCCGACCCCCCAGGTGGCCCACGCGGTGCGCTGGACCGGCGCCGCCGGCGGGGTGGTGGTCACCGCCAGCCACAACCCGCCCCAGGACAACGGCTACAAGGTCTTCTGGGCCGACGCGGCCCAGATCGTGCCGCCCCACGACGGGGCGATCAGCGCCGCGATCGACGCGCTCGGCGGCCCGTGGGCGGTGAAGCCGGCCCCGCTCGACGATCTGCGGGCCAGGGGACGCGTCGGGCCGGTGCCGGCGGCGGCCGAGGCGGCCTATCTCGCCGAGGTCGAGGCCCTGCGGGTGTGGGGCGGCCCCACCGACCTGCGGGTGGTCTACACCGCGATGCACGGCGTCGCCCGGCGGCTGATCGAGGCGACGCTGAAGCGGGCCGGCTACCCCGCCCTGCACGTCGTCGCCGAGCAGGGCGACCCCGACCCCGACTTCCCCACGGTGGCCTTCCCCAACCCCGAGGAGCCCGGCGCGCTCGATCTGGCGCTGGCGAAGGCGGCGGCGGTCGACGCCGATCTGCTGATCGCCAACGACCCCGACGGCGACCGGCTGGCGGTGGCGGTGCCCGACGGCGCCGGCGGCTGGCGCCCGCTGAGCGGCAACCAGGTGGGCGTGCTGCTCGCCGACGAGCTGCTGACCCACGGGGCGCAGGGCGCGGGGCGGCTGGTGGCGACGACGATCGTCAGCACCGGCATGCTGCGCCGGGTCGCCGAGGGCCACGGGGCGGCCTATGTCGAGACGCTGACCGGCTTCAAGTGGATCGCGGCCGAGGCGCTGGCCCACGACGCGGGCGGCGGGCGCT
Organism: bacterium; assembly: GCA_030426085.1. Lineage (GTDB taxonomy): Bacteria > Myxococcota_A > Bradymonadia > UBA7976 > UBA1532 > JACKDM01. Next base: position 42,817 of record JAUHYW010000005.1, read on the forward strand.
TCGTGATGGGCTTCGAGGAGGCCCTGGGCTACAGCGTCGGCCCGGTGGTCCGGGACAAAGACGGCATCTCGGCGGCGCTGGTCTTCTGCGATCTGGCCGCCCGCTGCAAAGCCGGGGGCATCACCGTGCTCGACCGGCTGGCGGCGCTGTATCGGATCCACGGGCTGCACGCCACCCGCCAGCACAGCCTCAAGCGCCCGGGGGCCGAGGGCAAGGCGCAGATCGGGGCGATGATGGCCCGGCTGCGGGCCGATCCGCCGAAGGCGCTCGACGGGGTCCCGGTGGCCCGGGTGCGCGATCTGCTCGTGGGCGAGGCCCGCGCGGCCGACGGGGCGACGAGCCCCATCGACCTGCCCCGGAGCAACGTCCTGGCCTTCGATCTGGCCGACGGGGGCCGGGTGCTGGCCCGGCCGTCGGGCACCGAGCCCAAGCTCAAGCTGTACTTCGAGGTGCGCACCCCGCTCACCGGCCCGCTCGCCGCGGCCGAGGCGGCGGCGGCCGCGCGCCTGGATCGCTTGCAAGCCGAGCTGCTCGGCCGATTGGAGGCCTGATGCGCCGCCTGCTCTTCGTATCCTGCCTCGCGCTGGCCCTGCCCGGCTGCTTCGAAGACACCGAGCCCGAGCCGGAGGGCCCCGCCGCGGCCGACGGGGGCCTGCCCCCGGGCCAGATCTGCGCGCCGGGCGCGGTCACCTGCGACGACGAGGGCCGCCGGCGGACCTGCCTCGACGACGGCGACGGCTGGCTGGTGGAGCGCTGCGAGGGCATGGCGATCTGCCTCGACGGGGCCTGCGAGGCGCAGATCTGCGCGCCCTACGCCACCCGCTGCGTCGACGAGGCCGCCGTCGAGACCTGCGCCGCCGAAGGCACCGCCTGGGTCGAACCCCGGGCCTGCGCCGAGGGCGAGCGCTGCGCCGAGGGCCGCTGCCTGCCCCCCATCTGCGATCCGGGCGAGGTGCTCTGCGGCAGCGGGGTGGTCCTGACCTGCGCCGACGACGGCCGCACCTGGGATCGGGCGCCCTGCGCCGACGGCGAGCGCTGCGTCGACGGGGCCTGCGCGCCGCCGCCCGACCCCCCGGCGAGCTGCGCGCCGGGCGAGGTGCTGTGCGGGCGCACGGCGGTCTACGCCTGCGCCGAGGACGGGTCGAGCTTCGTCGAGACGCCCTGCCCGGCGGGCGAGGTGTGCTTCGAGGGGGCCTGCATCGCCTGCGTGCGGGACTCGGACTGCCGGGCCCGCGACCGGGCCTGCGTCGCCGGGGCCTGCGTGGCGCCGCCGCTGCGGGTGGTCACCGACGGGCTGCCCCCGGGGCAGGTGGACGCCGGGTACGAGGTCGCCCTCGAGGCGCTGTTCGGCACCCCGCCGTACCGCTGGTCGCTCGCCGAGGGCACGCTGCCCCGGGGGGTGGGGCTCAACGGCGAGGGGATCGTGCGCGGCGTGCCGCAGGTGGCCGGCGACTTCCCGGTGACCCTGCGGGTGACCGACGACGCCCGGGCGACGGCCACGGCCGAGCTGGTCTTGACCGTGGTCGGGGCCGGGCTCTCGATCGTGACCGACGCGCTGCCCGAGGCCGAGGAGGGCTTCGCCTACGACGCGCAGCTCGAGGCCCTCGGCGGGGTCGAGCCCTACGGCTGGCTGATCACGGCCGGCGCACTGCCCGCCGGGCTGCGGCTGGGGGCCGACGGGCGCATCGAGGGCACGCCGTCCGAGATCGGACCGTTCCCCCTGACGGTGCGGGTGGTCGACGCCGGCGACCCGCCCCAGGGCGCCGAGCGCGCGCTGGTGCTCGAGGTGGCGGTGGCCCCGCTCGAGATCACCGCCGATCAGGTGCTCGACCTGTTCTTCACCCGGGTGATCACGCTGCCTACGCTGACGGTCATCGGGGGCAACCCCCTGCCCTACGATACGCAGCTCGCCGCCCAGGGCGGCCTGCGGCCCTACGCCTGGGCCGAGACCGAGCTGCCCGACAACCTGCGCCAGTTCGTGCCCCAGGCCGGCGTGCCCGAGGGGCTGATGCTGGCCGAGGACGGTCGGCTGTCGGGGGTCGTGGCCAGCTTCGACCAGCAGATCGAGGTCGAGATCCCGTTCACCGGCATCGTGCTGACCGGCTTCTTCTTCACCGCCGAGGTGACCGACAGCCAGGAGGCGCCCGACCGGGACGACGCGATCTTCCTGCTGCCGACGCTGCCGCTGTAGCGGGTCTCAGCCGGCCCGGTCGAGCCGGGCCCCGACCCCGTCCTCGGCGGCCCGCATCGCCGCCAGCCCCCGCCCCAGCCGGAACGGGTCGACCCGGGGCAGGTCGCCGCTCCCGATCACGATCACCTCGACCCCCCGGGCCTCGGCCAGCGCCGCCTGATGCCGCCAGCCGTCCTCCCGGGCGATGTCCAGCATGCGCTCGACGAACCGCCCCGGGGTCGTGGGCAGCCTGGCCCCCACTCCCCGGGTGGGGATGTGGTGGGCCAGCAGCACGTCCACCTCGACGTGGTCGATGAGCGCGGCGATGGGCAGCTTGTCGACGATGCCCCCGTCGGCGTGCAGCGCCCCGCCCCGCTCGACCGGGCGGAAGAGGATCGGCAGCGCGCACGAGGCCCACACCGCCGGCACCAGCGCCCCCGATCGGTCGACGTGGCGCGCGCCGCGGGTCAGATCGGTGGCCACCGTCACCAGCCCGTCGGGGCACTCTTCGAAGGTGCGATACGGCAGGTGCGCGGCGAGCAGGTCGCGGAACTTGTGCCCCCGCAACAGCCCCGGGGGGCGGCCCACGAAGCGGGTCGGATCCCAGAAGTCCTGCCGCTTCAGCCCGGCGAAGACCGGCGGCAGCCGGTCGACGGCCCGGGCGGCGGCGAACGCGGCGACCATCGCCCCGGCCGAGGCCCCCGACCAGCCCACCGGCTCGATGCCCCGGGCGGCGAGCGCCCGGCAGAAGCCGGCGTGGCCGTAGAACCCGAAGAACGCGCTGGACAGCGCCACCCCGACCCGCTCGCCGCGCAGGCGGTCGGCGAGGGTCACTGCCCGGTCGCCATGCGCTGCTCGAGCATGCCTTGCAGGATCTCGGCGCTGCGCGGGGCGCCCACCTCGCGCCAGCCGTTGGCGAACCACACCGGGGTCCCGGGCACGCCGAGCTCGATGCCCTGCTCGATGTCGGCCTTGACCACCGCCAGCGCGCTGGGGTCGTCGAGGCAGGCCCCGAAGGCCTCGACGTCGACCCCGATCTGCCGGGCGAAGCCCATCAGCGCCTCGCGGCCCAGGCTGCGCTGGTTGGCGAAGATCAGGTCGTGCATCGGCCACGCCTTGCCCACCCGCTGGGCGCAGACGACCGCGACGTGGGCCTCGCACGCCTGGGGGTGCCCCCGCCCGTCGACGATGCGGTTGCAGGCGGGGTCCATCGGGAAGTGCTTGAAGTGGTAGCGCAGCTTGCCGGGCATCGCCTTCTGGGCCGCGGCGAGGCTGTCGGCCAGCGACTTGCAGTGGGGGCATTGCAGGTCGCTGAACTCGACGACGACCACCGCCGCGTCGGCCGGCCCCTTGCCCGGCGCGTCGCCCACCTCGACGTCGAACTGCGCCGGCTTGCGCATCTCGGCGATCTGCTTCTGCCGCTCGGCGCCCTTCGCCGCGGCCTGCGCCCGGTGGGCGTAGAACCCCTGGGCGGCGACGGTGGCCACCACCAGGAGGCCCACGGTCAGCGCGAACGCCTTGCTCGTGATCGCCCCGCCCAGCCGGCGCAGGCCGCCGCCCCAGCCCTCGGGGTGGGTGAAGCCGGCGGTGAGCAACAGGCCGAGGTTGACGCCGTAGAGCGCCACGCAGAACGGGCACAGCTTGCCGACGTCGGTGGCGCTGACGACGGCGAGGAAGATCGAGTAGGCCACGCTGGCCAGCCCGCCGAGCAGGAAGACGTCGGCCAGCCGGGGGCGCCAGGTCTCGGAGAAGCGGGCGACGAAGGCCAGGACCAGCGCGGTGACGTAGAACGCCATGCCCAGCGCGGCGATCGGCAGCCCGAAGATCTCGGCGTAGCCGCTGCTGGCCGCCTCGGCGCACGAGAAGCCCTCGCCCCCGCAGATGCCGCTGTCGCCGGCCTTCTGGTAGTGGGTCGCGAGGTGGATGCCGATCAGGCGCTCGGAGACGTAGACCCCGGCCGCGGCGAGCAGGGTGTAGAGGTAGAACGCGATACGCACGGCGAATCCTGGGCTGATGGCTACACGTCAGGCTGTCTTAGCAGAATCCGGCGGGGGATGCTCAGGTTGCCGGGCGGTCAGCCCAGCTCGGGGGTCAGCCCGTCGAGGGTGCCGATGGGCACGGTGAAGGCGATGCCGGTGCCGGCCCGGGTCAGCGGCCCGGCCACCCGGTCGACGAGGGACAGCGCCTTCTGGGCCCGCCCGTTCTCCATCACCGAGATGATGACGTGGGAGTCGCTCACCGAGCCGGGGAAGAGCCCCCGCAGGCCGGCGAAGATCGGGATCTCGCCGATGATCTGGCCCATGCCCCGGCCCTCGAGCACCGTCGCGCCGGTGATGCCCAGCTCGACGAAGCCGAGCAGGATGCCCTCGACGGCCCGGTAGTCCTTGCAGATGGCGACCAGCAACACCATGGGCCCAGGTTCGACGAGCGGGTGGGGCATGTCAACTCGGCCGGTGGGGCGCGAGCTCGGGTGTCGGCCCGCCGGTGATCTTGAGGTCGGCCTGCCGGGCGGGATGCTGTATAGTCCGACGGGGGAAGATGGCCTCGTCACACGCACCAGCATCGGTCGCGCCGATGGCCGCCGGCGGCCAGGGATGAGCGGGCAGGATCTCGCCCCGGACACCCCCGTCGCGCCGGGCACCCGGTTCAACGACCGCTACGAGGTGCTCGAAGAGATCGGCCGGGGCGGCATGGGCATCGTCTACCTCGGCCGCGACGTGCGCCTCGACCGCAAGGTGGCCATCAAGGTGCTGCCCGAGGCGTTCAGCACCGACGACGAGATCATCGCCCGCTTCGACCGCGAGGCCCGGGCGATGGCGGCGCTCGACCACCCCAACGTGGTGCCGGTCTACGACACCGGCCGCCAGGGCTGCTTCAACTACTTCGTGATGAAGTTCCTCGAGGGGCGCACGGTGGCCGACCGCCTCGAGGACCTGCGCGCCGACAAGGCCGAGCCCTATACGGTCGAAGAGGTGCGCCAGGTGGTCATGCAGGCCTGCCGGGGCCTGGGGCACGCCCACAAGAAGGGCATGGTCCACCGCGACGTGAAGCCGGGCAACATCATGGTCGGGCCCGAGGGCCACGTCAGCATCATGGACTTCGGCATCGTCAAGGCCCCGGTGGGCGGCGAGGCGCTGACCCGCACCGGCATCGTCTTCGGCACCCCGGAGTACATGGCCCCCGAGCAGGCCCAGGGCGAGGGCGACCCCCGGCCCGAGAGCGACCTGTACAGCCTGGGGGTGGTGGCCTACGAGATGCTGACCGGCGACCCGCCGTTCGACGGCTCGACCCCGTTCTCGCTGGTCATCAAGCACATCAAGGAGCCCCCGCCGCCCCTGATCGAGCGCCGGGCCGACCTGGACGAGGGCTTCCAGGACGTCATCTTCACCGCGCTGGCCAAGGACCCCGGCGAGCGCTTCCCCGACGCCGAGGCGATGCGGGTGGCCCTCGAGGCGCTCGCCCGGCCGCCGGCCCCCGGCAACCGGGCCTCGCTGCCCCCGTCGATGATCACCGGCGAGATGCTGCGCCAGTCGGGCGGGGCCGAGATCCCGACCCGGGGCACCGGCGACCACCGCATCGTGCACACCTCGTCGCCCCCGGCCCGGGCGGCGCACCCCCCGACCCCCGCGCCGCGCCCGACCGAGAGCAAGCGCCGCCGCCCGCCGCCCCCGGTGGCGGTGGTCCGCAACGCGCCGCGCCGGGCCCCCGACGAGGGGCTGGCGGTGCTCGAGGACCGGGCGGGGCATTATCGCCGGCTGCCGACCCGGGCTGCGGAGGCCGAGCAGCACGCCCGCCAGCAGTGGATGCTCATCGCCCTGAGCGTCGTGGTGGCCCTCGCCCTCGTCGCGGCGGGCATCGCGCTGTTCGGCGCCCCGACCCCGCCGCCCCCGGAGGCCCCCGGCGACCCCTGACCGGATCAGGGGTCGCTCACCCACCGGCCGAAGACCCCGTCGATGTCCGGCCCGTCGCTCACCGGGTGCATCGGGAACGGGGCCCCGGTCGCCGGATCGACGCGCCCCCCGGCCGACACCAGCCGCACGAAGCGGAACCCCGACCGCCGGATGCGACCCGCCTCGCCGTCGTCGGGCAGCGCCGCGAGGTCGAAGGCGTCGCCGCCCGCCGCCGGGTCGAAGGGGTGCATCGGCGCGTCCTCGGCGTGCAGCCAGACCGGGGTCAGCCCGGCGAAGCCCTGCCACAGCGCCGGATCGCGCTCGGGTTCGGGCCCCGGCAGCAGGCGGTGGGGCCATGTGATCCAGGTCTCGCCGTCGGCCGACAGCTCGATCACGATCGGGTCGAAGAAGACCCCGCCCGGGTGGCGGAACGGGTTCTCGAACACCACGAAGTCGGCCCCCGGCCCGTCGGTGACCACCCGGCCGCCCCACGAGAGGGTCAGCGCCTCGTCGAGGCCCAGCGAGAAGACGTCGGTGCTCCCGGCCATCGCGCCCCCGCCCCGCACGCCGTTGACCGCCCGCGCCGGGTCGTCGTAGGGCCCGTCCCCCGGCGGGGGCCCGTCGACGACGACGTCGGCCAGCACCGCCTCGCCGATGGGTGGATCAGCCGGCGGCGGCAGCCCCCCATCGGCCTCCGCGGCCTGCGACGCGCCGCCGATCACCCGGACCGCGCCCGTCTCGAGGTCGAACAGGTGCACCCCGTGGCTGGCCCACGCGCTGACCGCCATCGTCGAGCCGGCGAAGGCCACCGAGAACGGGTTGCTGCCCACCGGCAGCAGCCACCGCCCCACCCGAGCGCCGCCCGCCGGGTCGTAGGCCACCACCGCGTTGTCCCCCGAGGCGACCACGAACAGCCGACCGTCGCGCAGCGCGAGGTCGTTGGGCACCTGCCCCAGCCCCTCGACCACCGTGCGCACCGGCGCCGCGCAGCCGTCGGCCAGGGCCGCCAGATCGACCGCCCGCACCCGGCCGGCGTGGGCCAGCAGCACGTAGAGGGTGGACCCGTCGACCACCGGCGCCCCGGCCCCCTCGAAGGCGTCGGGGTGCTCGCCCAGCTCGATCGCGCAGCCCGCGGGCCGCCCGGCGGGGTCGAGCAGGTGCAGCCGGTCGGCGTTGAAGTCGACCAGCGCGAAGCCCCCGGCCCAGGCCCGCACCGCGCCCAGCCCCAGGCCGGTGGGCTCGCCCAGTCGGATCGGCTCGACCGGGCCCCGGACCCAGCCCCCCCGGGCCGCGTCGAAGACCCAGGCGATGTCGGCCACCGCCGAGGTGACCACCATCCGGTCGCCGTGCACCGCGAGGTCGATCGGGCCGCCCAGCCGGGGGTCGCCGGGGTCGACCGGCAGGCGGTGGCTGACCGCGGGCCCGGACGCGGTCCGCAGGTCGGCGACGGGGAAGACGTCGATCGCCCCGTCGGTGGCCGCCGGGGTGTCGCGCAGGTCGAGGGCGCCGGTGACCGCCACGTAGAGCCGATCGCCGTGCACCCGCAGCGCCTGGGGGTTGGGGCGGCTGGTGGCCAGCCGGTTGACCGCCGCCCCGCTCGCCGGGTCGAGCACCGTCAGCGACCCCGGGGCCCAGGCGTCGGGGCCGCCGTCGCGGAAGCCGCTGTTGGCCACCACCAGCAGCCCGTCGACGAAGACCAGCGCCTGGGGGTGATCGAACAGGCCCGGCGCGGGGGGCGGCGGGGGCTCGGGGCCGGCGTCACACGCGCCGATCAGGGCGCCGAGCAGGGCGAGCGCGGTCAGCCGGCTCATGGTCCGTCCTCCGGGTCTTCGTTCGAATCGGGGTCGCGGCGGGGCCCCAGGCGAGGGCGGCCGGTGATCGGATCCGGCTCGACCCACACCGCGGTGCGGTAGACCGCCGCCAGCCGCTCGGCGGTCAGGACCGCCTCCGGGGGGCCGGCGGCCACGATCCGCCCCCGGTCCATCAGCACCAGCCGATCGCAATACAGCGCCGCGACGTCCAGCGCGTGCAGCGCGGCGAGCACCGTCAGCCCCCGGGCCCGGTTGACCCGGACGAGCAGCGCCATCAGCGCCGACCGGTGCCCCAGGTCGAGGTGGGCCTCGGGCTCGTCGAGCAGCAGCACCTCGGGGCCCTGGGCCAGCGCCCGGGCCACCCGCACCCGCTGATGCTCGCCGCCGCTGAGCGTCGGGGTGAGCCGATCGGCGAGCGGGGCGACGTCGGCCATCTCGAGCGCGGCCTGCACCGCCTGCCGGTCGACGGCCCGCAGCCCGCCGAAGCGCGGCAGGTGCGGCAGGCGGCCCAGCTCGACCGACTCCCGCACGGTGAAGCCCTCCAGGCGAGGCTCCTCCTGGGGCATGACGCCCAGCCGCCGGGCCCGGGTCCGCCGGTCGAGGGCGGGCAGCGGGTCGCCCATCAGCCGCACCTCGCCCGCGGTGGGCCGCAGCGCGCCCGACAGGCACCGCAGAAGCGTCGACTTACCGGCGCCGTTGGGCCCCACCAGCCCCACGACCGCGCCGGCCTCGACCGCCAGATCGAGCCCCGGCTCGAGGCCGTAGGGCGCCGCCAGCCCTCGGGCTTCGAGGGCGATCACCGCAGGCTCCGGCGCAGCAGGATCAGGAAGAACGGGCCGCCGACGCAGCCGGTGACCACCCCCACCGGCAGGCTGCGGTCGCCCAGCGCGGTGCGGGCGACGGTGTCGGCGGCCACCAGCGCCGCCGCCCCGGCCACCGCGGCGACGGGCACCAGCCACCGGTGGCGCCCGCCGACCAGCATGCGCACCGCGTGGGGCACGATGAGGCCGATGAAGCCGATGAGCCCGCAGAACGCCACCGCGCCGCCCACCGCCAGCGAGACCGCGCCCAGGATCCACCACTTGGCCCGGCCGACGTCGACCCCCAGCCCCTCGGCGCCGGCCTCGCCGAGCAGCATCGCGTCCAGGGCCCGGGCGTGGGCCACCAGCACCGCCAGCGCCGGCAGCACCGCCAGCGCCACCCAGCCCACCTCGCGCCAGCCGTGGCCCCCGAGGTCGCCCAGCATCCACTGCACGATGTCCCCCGCCCGGGCCTCGGCCAGCACCAGCACCAGCGAGACCCCGGCCGAGCCGATGAGCCCCACCGCGACCCCCGACAGCAGCACCGCCGCCAGCGGCAGCCGCCCCCCGCGCCACGCCAGCCCGTGCACCGCGAACGCCGCCGCGCCGGCGCCGACGAACGCGCCCAGGGGCACCCAGCCGGGGTCCACCGCGCCCGCGCCGGCCTGCAACAGCACGACCGCCGCCCCCAGGCCGCCACCGGAGGCGATGCCCAGCACGTAGGGGTCGGCCAGCGGGTTGCGGAACAGCCCCTGGAGCGCCGCCCCGCCGCCGCCGAGCGCCGCGCCGACCAGCGCGCCCAGCGCGATCCGGGGCACCCGCACCGCCCACAGCACCACCCCGTGATCCGGCGGGCCGGGGGCCGCCTCGCCCCCGAACAGGATGCGCAGCACCTCGCCCGGCGGGATCGGGACCGGGCCCACCGCCGCGGCCCACAGCCCGGCCAGCGCCAGCCCGACCGCCGCCGCCGCCAACCCCAGGCGCCCCCGGCTCACCGGTGGAGCGCGTCGGCCAGCCAGCGCAGGGCGTCGAGCACCCGGGGGCCGGGGCGGTTGAACAGGTCGGGGTCGGGCACCGCCAGCACCCGCCCTCCGCGCACCGCGGGCAGGGCCTGCCAGCCGGCGGGGGGGCGGGCCTTCACCGCGTCCCGCCGGGCGGCCCCCCCGACGACGATCACGTCGGGCACGGCGGCGATGAGCTGCTCGGTCGAGACCTGGGGCCACTCGGCGTCGCCGCCGAGCGCGTTGCGCCCGCCCGCCCGGCGGATCAGATCGTCGATGAAGCTGCCCGGCCCGGCGCCGAACAGCGGGTCGGGCCCCACCTCGTAGAACACCCGGGGCGGGTCGGACCCGGCGGCGCGCCCGGCGGCGGCCAGCCCCGCCTCGAACCGGGCGGCCGGCCCCTCGCCGTCGACCCCCAGCAGCCGCCCGACGCGGCGCATCGCCCCGGCGACCGCCGCCAGCGTGCGCGGCTGCACGACCGCCACCGTCAGCCCCTGCGCCTCGAGCCGCCGGCGCACGTCGATCTGGCCGTCGAGCATCAGCACGAGGTCGGGGGCGGCGCCGATGATGCGCTCGTAGTCGGGGGGGAAGAGGGCGCCCACCGGGGGCACCGCGCGCGCCGCGGGCGGGAAGTCACAGGCCGGGGTGCGCCCCACCAGCCGGTCACCGGCGCCGAGGGCGAAGACGATCTCGGTGTGCGAGGGCGCCAGCGAGACCACCCGCCGGGCCGCCCGGGGCAGGCGCACCGTCCGCCCGGCGTCGTCGACGACCGTGATCGGGGGGGCGCTGGGGGGCTCGGGCGCGGCCTCGGGCGGCGGGGCGCGGTCACCGCACGCCAGGGCGACGAGGGCCACGAGGGGCAGGGCGAGGCTTCGGATCGAGCGGCGCATCGGGGCTTGCATAGCCCTTGTACCGATTCTTGTACAAGGGGTTGTTCACGTTCGAGGGCGATGGTACCCCGCTGTCCCCGATCAGGAGGTCGAGACATGACAGGCACCCGCATCGAGTCGCTCACCCGCAACCTGCTGGCGCTGGCGCTGGCCGCGCCCGCGCTCTTCGCCTGTGAACCGGCCGACGACGGCGCCGACCCCGACGCCGCGATCGAGGCCGACGGCGGCGAGGGCGAGGGCGAGGGCGAGGGCGAGGGCGAGGGCGAAGGCGAGGGCGAGCCTGATCCGATCGACATCGCCGGGGCCTACATCGACGACTACGACATCCCCCACACCGTCACGACCGAGGGCTGGACCCAGGGCATCGAGGGCATGCTGAGCGTCACCGCCTTCACCGCGGTCGACAACGGGGCCCGGTTCGCCGTCGGCCAGAACGCCGCCGACCACCCCTTCGCCGCCGACGCCTGGAGCCGCTACGACTGGACCTTCGCCGACGGTCGGCTGTGGTACTGCCAGCCGGCCTTCGACGCGGCCGACGCCGACGCCGCCGCCGCGGTGGAGCCCGACCCGTCCGACCCGGCGGTGGGCGGCTGCGGCGGCTTCCCCTGGACCGGCCTGAGCCCGGCCGCCGCGCCGGCGATCGTCGGGGACTACATCGACGCCTTCGACACCGCCCACTCGATCACCGCCGAGGGCTGGGCCGTCGGCGCCGGACCCGCCGCGAGCCGCTACACCTTCACCGCGGTGGGCGAGGGCTGGGCGGTGGCCTACAACGACGCGGGCAACATGTTCGCCCCGGGGCTTTGGAGCCGCTTCGACTGGGTCACCGTCGACGCGGTGCTCTACATGTGCCAGAGCGCCTTCGACGCGGCGGACGCGGCGACCGCTCGGGCGGCGAGCGCCGATGCGAGCGCGCCGGCCGAGGGCGGCTGCGGGGGCATGTTCCCGTGGAGTGCGTTGAGCCCGGTCGAGTAGCGGATTCGAAGCCGGGGGGCGGGCGATCAGCCGGGCAGCTTGCGCTCGAGGACCTCGACCTCGGAGCGGATGGTCTGATCGTCCTCCATCTTGCGGGTCACCTTGCGGCAGGCGGCCATGACCGTGGAGTGGTCCTTGCCGCCGAAGCCCCGCCCGATCTGGGGGTAGGACGCCTGGGTGTGCTTGCGGCAGAGGTACATCGCGATGCTGCGGGGGTGGGAGACCACCCGGTGCCGCCGGGGCCCGCGCAGGTCGCCGGGGCGCACGTCGTAGTGCTCGGCGACCATCTTGATGATGCCGTCGACCGTCAGCGCCCGGCTGCGCTTCTCGATGATGTCCCGCAGGGCCTCCTCGGCGAAGGCCACCGTCAGCGGCTCGTCTTGCAGGCTGGCGTAGGCCGACAGCCGGATGAGGGCCCCCTCGAGCTCGCGCACGTTGGCCCGCACCAGCCGGGCCAGATAGAACGCCACCTTCTCCGGCAGGTCGATGCCGTCCCGCTCGGCCTTGCACTGGAGGATCGCCACCCGGGTCTCGAACTGGGGCGGCTTGATGTCCGTGATGAGCCCCCACTGGAACCGCGAGCGCAGCCGCTCTTCGAGGTGCTGGATCTCGCCGGGGGTCTTGTCGCTGGTCAGCACGATCTGTTTGCGGGCCGCGTGCAGCGCGTTGAAGGTGTAGAAGAACTCCTCCTGGGTGCGCTCCTTGCCGGCGAGCACGTGCACGTCGTCCATCAGCAGCACGTCGCATTCGCTGCGGTAGCGGGCGCGGAAGGCGTCCATCTGCTGCCGCTGGATGCTCTTGATCACCTGGTTGGTGAACTCCTCGGCGCTGACGTAGGCGATGCGCACCGCCGGATCGCGGGCCTTGAGCTGCCCGGCGATCGCGTGCAGCAGGTGGGTCTTGCCCAGCCCGGTGCCCCCGTAGACGAACAGCGGGTTGTAGGCCCCCGCCGGATCGTCGGCCACCGCGACCGAGGCCGCGTGGGCCATCTCGTTGGCCGGGCCGACCACGTAGGTGTCGAAGGTGTAGTGCGGGTTGAGGGGGAAGTCGAACATCGGCTGCCGCGACCGGACCGGGGCCGGCGCGGGGGCCGGCGCGGGCGTCGGGCGGGGCCGGGGGGCGGCGACGATGCTCACGTCGAGCGCCTGCCCGGCGGCCTCGCGCACCGCGCCGTCGATCAGGTCCCGATAGTGCAACCGCACCCAATCCCCGAAGAAGGGATCATCGACCTCGAGGACGAGCGTCTGCCCGTCCATCCGCCCGAACCGCAGGGGGCGGAAGTAGGTGTCGAAGTTCTCGTCGGTCACCCGCGCTCGAATCGAGGCGAGTGCCTCCTCCCAGATCGCCTTCACCGACGAACAACCCATGGCTCGGGGGCCCGCCGCGTCCGCCGGCGGGCAGCCGACATCCGATGCGGACACATTCAGAACGTACGAATCCGTCGACCCTGGCACCGGGGTGCAGAGCCGGACGCTGTCAGTCGTGATGTGGAGCGCGCCGAGCGTCCCGGCGGGTCCGTCGCCGACCGTCGATTGTTCTAACAGCGGACCCCCGGGGCCGCAAGGGAATCTCCGGTGGTTTGCCGATCCGGCTTTGATTCCGCGGGGTTGGGCGATTACCGCTTACGGTTCAAGCGGTCTTCGACCCCCGCCTCCCGCCACGCTGCCGACGGGCGACCGTCACCGGCTCGCGACCGGGGGCGGGCCCACGCCGTCGGTCGCGGCGTCCGGCGCCGATCCGTGCACATTCGGGGCCGATCGGACGCGGGCGGCGAGCGGATCGGCCACCCGCGCGGCGCCGATCGGCGATCGCGGCGCCCGATCGGCCAGGGGCGGCCGGCCCGGGGCCGGGGCCGGGGGCGCCCGCCACCGCGCGCTCGGTGTTGACAGTCAGCGGACGGCTGTGCTTGTATGCCGCGCTCTTCGGCCGGGGGTCCTCCGGCCGGTGTCCAGCTCACGATTCCCAGCACGAGGGGCCACCAATGAAGCGGACGTTCCAGCCGAGCAACGTCTCCCGGCGTCGGACCCACGGGTTCCGGGCCCGCATGCAGACCAAGAGCGGTCGCACGATCATCAAGCGGCGGCGCCAGAAGGGCCGCAAGCGGCTGACGGTCTCGACGTACCGCAAGTGAAGTCCGGCGGCGGCGAGGGGCTGCCCAAGCGCCTGCGGCTGCGCCGGCGCCGGCAGTACCTCGCCGTTCAGCGCAGCCCGAACCGGGTCGTCACCCCGCACTTCATCGTCTACGGCCGCACCAACGGCCGGTCGCACACCCGGCTGGGCATCACCGTCAGCCGCAAGGTCGGCAAGGCGGTGGTGCGCAACCGGGTCAAGCGGCTGGTCCGGGAGGCCTTCCGCCGCAACCGGGGCGCGCTGCCGACCGGGCTCGACCTGGTGCTCGTGGCCCGCGCCGGCCGGCCGGCCACCGAGCAGGGGGCGGTCGTCACCGAGCTGCGCGACGCCGCCGGTCGGGTGATGAGCACCCGCCGCCGCGGCCGGCGGCGACGGTAGTCGTCGGGTGCGCCTGATCGCCATCGCGCTGATCCGGTTCTATCAGCGGGGCATCTCGCCCTGGCTGCCCGCCGCCTGTCGATTCGAGCCGAGCTGCTCGAACTACGCCGTCGAGGCCTACCGGCGCCACGGCTTCTTCGGCGGCTCCTGGCGCACCGTGCGCCGCCTCGGTCGATGCCACCCGTGGCATCCCGGGGGCTACGACCCGGTGGATTGATATCCGATGAACGCTCAGCAACCCGGTAGACAAGACACCGACCAGTGGCGGCTGCTGCTCGCGGTGGCCCTCAGCGGCGCGGTGCTGCTCGGCTGGAACCTGCTGTTCCCCAGCCCGCCGGTGCAGCCGCCCCCGCCCGAGCAGGCGGCCGACGGGGGCCAGCCCACCGCCGAGAAGAGCGGCGAAGCGCCGACGGCGGCCGACCCGGCCGACCCGACGCAGCCCGCCCCGGCCCCCGCGGCGACCATCGAGCGGGCCATCGTCGGCGCGCTCGACGAGCCGGACCACCACACCGTCGAGTTCACCAACGACGACGGCCAGATCGCGGCCTGGGCCCTGACCGAGCCCCAGTACCGCAACACCCACGAGGACGGCAGCACCTCCCCGTTCCGCTTCCTGGGGCCGGTGGAGCCGCTCGTCGCCGCGGTGAAGGCCGACGCCGAGGGCGAGGAGGGCAAGACCGGCATCTTCGAGCCGCCCACCCTGGGGCTGACCCTCGGCGGACGGGCCACCCGGGGCGACTACGCGGTCGTCGACCAGGGCGACCGGGTCCTCACCCTGCGCTGGACCGACCCGGTCAGCAGGGTCGAGGTCACCCGCACCTACCGCCTCGACGAGAGCGGCTACACCCTCTCGACCGACCTGACCCTGAAGAACCCCGGCCCCCAGCCGGTGGCCTACGACCTGACCGCCACCTTCCGCGGGGTGCAGAACGACGAGGAGGCCAGCGGCAGCATGTTCATGCCGCCGGTCTACCTCTTCGAGTCCATCTGCGCGTTCGGCGACGAGTTCGAGCGGCTCAACAGCTCGACGATCCAGGGCAACCTCGAGGACGGCGACCCGGTGAGCTTCGACACCGCGGTCAAGTGGGGCGGGGTCGACAACCGCTACTTCATGACCGCACTGCTCGCCGAGGGCGGCACCATCGAGCGGTGCACCGCGGCCCGCGACCGCGACGGCCTGCCGACGAACTTCACCCGCCTGATCCAGACCCTCGACCTGACCGGCGGCGAGATCCCGGCCGGGGGCGAGGTGACCCGCTCGCTGGCCTACTACGCCGGGCCCAAGAAGCTCTCCGAGCTGCAGAATACGACCCCGCCGATGGCCGACGCGATCGACTTCGGCTGGTTCGCCGCGATCTGCGTGCCGATGCTGTGGCTGATGCGGTTCTTCTACGGCTTCGTGGAGAACTGGGGGGTGGCCATCATCCTGCTGACGGTGATGGTGAAGCTGCTGACCCTGCCGCTGACGCTCAAACAGTACAAGTCCATGGCTGCCATGAAGAAAGTGCAGCCGGAGATGAAGAAGCTCCAGGAGAAGCACAAGGACGACAAGGCCAAGCTCCAGCAGGAGATGATGACCCTGTATCGGGAGCACAAGATCAACCCGCTCGCCGGGTGCCTGCCGATGGTCCTGATGATGCCGATCTACTTCTCGCTGTACCGCACGATCTACTCGGCGGTTGAGCTGTACCGGGCCGACTTCGTGCTGTGGCTGACCGACCTCTCCGTGCAGGACCCGTACTACGTCACCCCGCTGCTGCTCGGGGTGCTGATGTTCGGCCAGATGAAGCTCAACCCGAGCGCGGGCGAGGCGACCCAGCAGAAGGTCATCATGTACGTGATGCCGGTCATGTTCACCGGCATGATGCTGTTCTTGCCGAGCGGGCTGGTGGTCTACATCCTGGTCAACACCGTGCTCGGCATCGCGCAGCAGCTCTACATGCTCAACCAGCAGGACGCCCCGACCGGCGTCGGGGCCCGCAAGGCCAAGGCCTGAGGAGAGTGCATCGTGGCGAAGAATGACGCGGCCGGAGCCGCCCTGGACTTCCTCGGCGAGCTGTGCGAGCGACTGGGGCTCGGTGTCGACCTCGCGGTCGACGCCGACGAGGACGGGGCGCTGGTGCTCGAGCTGACCGGCGACATCGAGCGGCTCGAGCGGCGGCCCGATCTCGTCTCGGCGCTCACCCGGCTGACCGCTCAGGCCACCGGCCGGGCGGTCGACGACCGGGTGCGGGTCATGCTCGACGTCGGCGGCCGCTTCGACGCGCGCAAGGCGCTGCTCGAGCAGGCGGCGGAGGACATCGCCCGGGCGGTGCAGGTCAGCGGCCGGCGGGCGGTGATCGAGGGCCTCTCCTCCACCGAGCGGCGGGTGGTGCACACCCGGCTCGCCGACGACGAGGGGGTGAGCACCCGCAGCGAGGGCGACGAGCGCGCCCGGCGCCTGCTGGTCGAGCGGCCCTGATCCGCCGCCGGGCGAGGCGGCACCGCAACCGCCCGGAATCATTCATGTTCTGACACATCGAACCCCCGCCCGGAGGCCGCTCTGCGCCCCTTGTGGGGCCGGGGGGCGCGTGCTATTTTGCGTCGCCCGACGCCCGCAGGGCGCGGGGGCCACACGGTGGAGAATCAGATGAGCGAGATCGGCTCGGAGCCGGCGGGGAACGAGGGAGCGGGGCCCGACGGCGAGGGCTCCGGCGGTGAGGGCTACGGCGCCGACGCCATCAAGGTCCTCAAGGGCCTCGAGGCGGTGCGCAAGCGCCCCGGCATGTACATCGGCGACCCCAACGACGGGACCGGGCTGCACCAGCTCGTCTACGAGGCGGTGGACAACGCCATCGACGAGGCGCTCGCCGGCTACTGCGACCGGGTGGTGGTGACCCTGCACCTCGACGGCTCGTGCACCGTGGAGGACAACGGCCGGGGCATCCCGGTGGGCATGCACGCCGAGGGGCGCAGCGCGGCCGAGGTCATCATGACCGTGCTGCACGCCGGCGGGAAGTTCGACGCCAACGCGTACAAGGTCTCCGGCGGGCTGCACGGGGTCGGCATCTCGTGCGTCAACGCGCTCTCGAAGCGGCTCGACCTCGAGATCCACCGCGAGGGCGGGCGCCACGAGATGAGCTTCGAGTACGGCGAGCCGATCGCCGCGCTCGCCCGGGTGGGCAACACCCGCAAGACCGGGACCCGCATCCGCTTCCTGCCCGACCGGGGCATCTTCGAGGAGAACTACGAGTTCAGCTTCGACGTGCTCTCGCAGCGGCTGCGCGAGCTGTCGTTCCTCAACCGGGGCGTCGAGATCGTCATCGTCGACGAGCGGGGCGAGGGCAAGCGGCACGACTTCAAGTACGAGGGGGGCATCGCCTCGTTCGTCGAGCACCTCAACCGCAACAAGAGCCCCCTGCACCCCGAGCCGATGTACTTCGTCGAGGAGCGGGACGAGATCGAGGTCGAGGTCGCCTTGCAGTGGAATGACTCCTATCAGGAGATCATCTATTGCTTCACCAACAACATCCGGAACCGGGACGGCGGGACCCACCTCTCGGGCTTCCGCGACGCGCTGACCCGCACGGTCAACAGCTACGCCGGCGAGAACAACCTGCTCAAGGGCATGAAGGGCACGCTCAACGGCGACGACGTGCGCGAGGGCATCACCGCGGTGGTCTCGGTCAAGGTGCCCGACCCCAAGTTCAGCAGCCAGACGAAGGACAAGCTGGTCTCGAGCGAGGTCAAGCCGGTGGTGCAGGGCACCCTCGGCGACAAGCTCAACGACTGGCTGCTCGAGAACCCCGGCCCGGCCAAGAGCGTGATCCAGAAGGCGATCGGCGCGGCGCGGGCCCGGGACGCGGCCCGCCGGGCCCGGGAGCTGGTGCGGCGCAAGGGGGCCCTCGACTCGGCGGCCCTGCCGGGCAAGCTCGCCGACTGCCAGGAGAAGGACCCCGAGAAGAGCGAGCTGTACCTGGTGGAGGGCGACTCCGCGGGCGGCTCGGCCAAGCAGGGGCGCGACCGCAAGTCGCAGGCGATCCTGCCGCTGCGGGGCAAGATCCTCAACGTGGAGAAGGCCCGCCTCGACAAGATGCTGTCCAGCGCCGAGATCGCGACGCTGATCACCGCGCTGGGCACCGGCATCGGGGTCGACAACTTCGACATCTCGAAGCTGCGCTACCACAAGATCATCATCATGACCGACGCGGACGTGGACGGCTCCCACATCCGCACCCTGCTGCTGACGTTCTTCTACCGCCAGATGGCCGAGGTCATCGAGCGGGGGCACCTCTACATCGCCCAGCCGCCGCTGTTCCGGGCCAAGAAGGGCCGCTCGGTGCGCTACCTCAAGAACGAGGCCGCGCTGAAGCGGCACCTCATCGCCAACGCCACCCGGGGGGTCGAGCTGGCCCTGCCCGACGCCGAGCCCCTCGAGGGCGAGCACCTGCGCAACCTGCTCGTCAAGCTGTCGACCTTCTTCGGCGAGGTGGAGCGCATCCAGCGGCGGGGCGACGCCCGCCTCTTCGAGGGGCTGCTCGTCGAGCGGGCCCTCGACCCCGAGCTGTTCTACGATCGGGCGCGGGTGGAGGGCTTGCAGAGCCAGCTCGAGGCGTTCCTCGCCCGGGCCTACCCCGACGATCTGAAGGTGCGCTTCCAGATCGAGCAGGAGGCCGAGAAGGGGCGCAGCGCGCTCGACGAGCTGCTCGAGCGGGCCGAGGCCGACGCGGCCGATGGCGACGGGCCCGAGGGCGACCCGTCGGCGCTCGAGGGCGCCGCGCCGGCGCCCGACGATGACGAGGATGACGCCGAGCCGCCCCGCCCCCGATGGAAGCTGGTGGCCCGCTCCCGCATCGGCGGGGGTGAGCGGCGCACGGTCGTCGACCACGAGACCGCCAGCTCGCCGCTCGCCGCGGCCGCCCGGGCGATGTTCGACCAGCTCGCCCCGCTCGACCGCCCCGGCCCGTTCGTGGTGCAGCGGGGCAGCGACGAGAGCACCATCGACACCCTCAAGGGGCTGCTCGAGACGCTGCTCGCCGCCGGCCGCAAGGGGCTCGACATCCAGCGCTACAAGGGGCTGGGCGAGATGAACCCCGAGCAGCTCTGGGAGACGACGATGGATCCCGACAACCGCACGCTGCTCCAGGTGCGCATCGACGACTCGGTCGAGGCGGACGAGATCTTCACCGTGCTGATGGGCGACAACGTCGAGCCCCGGCGGGCGTTCATCGAGCGCAACGCCCTCGAGGTGAAGAACCTCGACGTGTGAGGCCTGCCCGGGCAGCGCGCCGACCGGAGGCCCCGTGACCCCGGCCTACCTCGCCGAAGTGGAGCGCGCCTTCGTCCAGCACGCCGGGCGGGGGCTCATCCTCTCGCCGCTCGACCGTGACCGGGTGGCCGGCTGGGCCCGGGCGGGGGTGCCGGCGGCGGTGATCGTCGAGGGCATCGAGCGGGCGTTCGACCGCCCGGCCGGCGCGCCCCGGCCCCGGGCCCGGGGGCTGGGCTTCGCTGCGGCGGCGATCGCGGCCAGCATCAAGGCGTGGCAGCACGCCCAGATCGGGCGGCGGCAGGCCGAGCCCGACCCGGGCGCTGCGATCGAGGCCGCCTTCGTGGGGCTGCTTGAGAGGGTCGCCGCCGCCGGGCGGGCGGCCGAGGAGCCGGGGCTGTCGATCCTGCGGGGTATGTGGCAGGCGCTGTCGGCCCTGCACGGCCGCTGGCGGGCCGGGGGCGAGGCCGATCCGATCAAGGCGGTCATCGACCTCGAGCGGCGGCTGCTCGACCGGACGCTGTCCGGGCTGGACCCCGACGGCCGGGCGGGCATCGAAGGCGAGGTGGCGATGGTGCTCGACGGCTACTCGATCCACGACGAGGCGACCCGCCGCATCACCCGGCAGGCGCTGCTGCACGACGCCCTGCGCCGGCGGTTCGGGCTGCCGGCGCTCGAGCTGCGATTCTGAACCCGGCGCGCCCGACGGGGAGGTCGATCCGATGGCCGACGACGACAGCCAGAGCATCTGCCAGCTCTGCGAGAACACCCGCCTGATCACGTTCGGCGGCCGCCACCGGGACACCGCCCGGGCCCGGCGCTGCGACTGCCTGAAGCAGTGCCCCGAGTGCGACGGGTCGGGCTTCGCCTTCACCACCGACGCCCACGGCTACCGCTTCGTGAGCGACTGCACCTGCCGCAAGGTCGACCGCAAGGTGCGCATCTTCAACCAGGCGAAGCTGCCGTCGCGCTACGCCAACGCGTCGATGCACGATTTCAGCCGGCTGGCGCTGCGGGGCATCGCCGGGGCGCGCCACCAGTCGACGACGCTGGCGGCGACCCAGGCGGCGATGCGCTTCATGAACACCTTCACGCCCGGCTGCCGGGGGCTGCTGCTGCACGGGCCGGCGGGCTCGGGCAAGACCCACCTGATGGTCGCCACGCTGCGCCACCTGGTGCTCAACCTGGGCATCCAGGTGCGGTTCGTCGAGTTCATGCACCTGCTCAGCGACCTGCGGGCGACCTTCGACGGCAAGGGGCGGGCCTACGACGTGATGGAGCCGCTGGTGACGGTGCCGGTCCTGGCGATCGACGAGCTGGGCAAGGGGCGGCGCAGCGACTGGGAGCGGGACGTGCTCGACGAGCTGATCTCGAAGCGCTACAACGCCCGCCACACCACCCTCTTCACCACCAACTACAAGGTCGGCGACCCCCCGGCGGTCGGCTCGACCGAGCCCCAGCCGAGCGGGGCGTGGCCCTACCTCAGCGAGCGCATCGGCGAGCGGTCGTACAGCCGGCTCAAGGAGATGTGCGACCCCTACCTCATCGACGGCGACGACCTGCGCGATCACCGCCCGGGCGGCTGATCGCCCGGGGGCGTCTCGCCGAGCAGCGCGTCGATCGCCGGCCGCAGCGTCGCCAGCCCGCTGGCCCCGAGCACCATCACCGGCCCCTCGGCGCCGACCCGGCGCACCTGCCGGGCGCCGTTGCCGAACGGCGCGCCGACCTCGATCTGCACCGCCACGTCCCCCGCCTTGAGCGCCACCGGCCACGCCTCGGCGAACGCCGCCGGGTCGGGGCGCTCGACGAAGCCCACCGCCCGCAGCCCGACCAGCGCCGAGAGCCAGCCGTCGACCGCCGGCGCGCTCAGCGGCCCGGTCCGGCGGGGGGCCGAGAGCCGCCAGCGCCCGTCGGGGCCCCGCCCGGCGCGCAGCGGGTCGGGGCCGCCGATGGCCACCCCGTCGAGGGCGTCGACCGCCAGCCCGCCGAAGATCCGCCGCTCGCGCAGGTCGGCCGCCCGCACGTCGAGGAAGACCGCCTGATGCTTCGGGATCACCGCCAGCCGGGCCCGCTCGGGCAGCCGGGCCCGCAGCGTGCCCCCCTCGCCCGGCGCCAGCGCGATCGAGAACGCGCCGCCGTCGAAGGTCGACCCGCTCAAGGTCGCCGTGGGTTCGAAGCCGTCGGCGGGGGGCACGAAGCGCTCGGCCCGGGCGGTCACCAGGGCCCCGAGCACCGCGCCGATCTCCTGCTGGCCCGCCTCGAGCCCCGGGGGGTGGAGCAGCCGCCACGGCGCGTCGGGCCCCGGGCGGCGGGCGCGCCAGTCGAGCGCCTCGCCCCGGCTCACCGTCAGCTCGGCGACGTCGGCGAAGTCGAGCGCCGCCAGCCGCCGGTCGGGCCAGTGGGCCGCCGGCCGGTGGAAGACCCGCCCCAGGTCGGCCCGCAGCCGCAGGATCCGGGGCCCGTCCACCGGCCACACGAAGGTGCGCCGACCGTCGACGACCCGGCCGATGCGCAGGGTGGGGCCGCCGTCGACGGCCACGGTCACCGCGTGCTCGCCCAGCCCGTAATCGTCCAGCTCGGCGCCCTCGGCGGGCACCGCGAGGTCGGCGCCGACCGGATCGCCCATCGCCTCGGTGAGCGCGTCGAGCGCGTAGGGGTCGATCGGGTCGCCCTGCACGCTCCACCGCCCCCCGGCCCGGCGCAGCGTCACCGGCGGCTGGCCGGTGCGGGTGATGCGCAGGCCCTCGATCTGCGCCAGCGGCGGCAGGCGGAAGTCGATCGTCGACCGCCCCTCGCCGCCGAGGCTCGAGGCGATCAGGGCCAGGGCCAGCAGCCCGTCGATCAGCAGGAGGGCCCGGACGCGGCGGTCGATCATCGGCGCCGCCTCCAGCGCCGCAGGCCGCCGAACAGCAGCAGCAGCAGCGTCGGCCCGGCGGTCAGCCCGTAGCGCATCAGCCGGCGGGTCGCCGCGGCGGTGTCCTCCAGGGGCGGGTCCTCGGCCGCGCGGGCCCGCAGGCCGGTCAGCGCGCCGTCGGTCAGGGCCCACTCCACCGCGTTCTGCAGGAAGACCAGCGCGTTCTCCCCGGCGGCGAGCATGCGGGTGCCGCTGGTGATCACCGCCAGGCGGGCCTCGCCCCGGCCCCGATCGGTGAACGGCGGCTCGGGCGCGCCCCGGGCCTCGGGCGGGGCCGGGCGCGGGCGCTCGCGGAAGGCGGAGGGCGGCTGGCCGGCGACCGCGGCGGCGATCGGCACCGCGCCGGGGGTCTCGGCCTCGGCGTCGGGGGCGGCGTACTTCGCCGGGTCGAGCGTCGCGACCCCGGTCCGGGTGGCGGCGTCGGGGCCGGTCCGGGCCAGGATGTGGGCGTCGAGGCCCAGCCCCCGGGCCCGCTCGACCGCGATCGGCGCCGCCAGCGGGGCCGCGAGGCTGCTCAGCCCCCGGGTCACCGGGTGGTCCGGGTCGAGGTCGCGGATGCGGGGGAAGAGCGGGTGGTTGACCGTGATCACCCGCCCGTTGGCGTCCCGCCCGATCGGGGCCGGCAGCGCCCGGGTGCGGTCCAGCGCGGTGCGGGACGGGTCGACCTCGACCCCGTAGGCCGACAGCAGCGGCTCGAGCCCGGTCTCGAGCGGCACCAGCACGTCGGAGAAGACCGTGCTCGGCGGGCGGTAGTCGAGCAGCGCCACCAGCGCCCGGCCCCGCATCAGGTGCTGGTCGATGACGTAGCGGTCCCGCTCGCCGAAGGGCTGGCGGGGGCCGACGATCAGGAGCAGGTCGATCCGGGCCGGCAGCGGGCGGCCGTCGAGGGTCACCCGCTGCACCTCGCCGAGCGGCTCGAGCAGCGCGGCGACCGGGCTGTCGACGAGGTCGGGCTCGCCGTGGCCCGCGGCGACCCCGATCACTGGACGGCGGGTCTCGTCGCGCACCACCGCCCGCAGCGCCCGGGTCAGGGCGTACTCGGCGTCGGCCGGCCGCTCGATGGGGGCCACCACGGCCTGTCGTTCGCGATAGAGCAGCGCGACCCCGAACCGGACCTGCCGCTGCACCAGGGCGTCGCCCTCGGCGAGCTGCACCGGCACCGCCTCGACCCCGTGGCCGGCGGCCTCCTCGTCCATCGCCGCCCGCTCGTCGGGCCCCAGCCCAGGGTCGGTGGGGTCGTGGATCCGCAGGCGCACGTCCCCCGCGGCGTCCAGCTCGGCCAGGGTGTCCCGCAGCGCCCGCGCCGCCCGGCGGTAGGGCGGCTGGATGCGGCTCGGCAGGAACGCCCGGATCTCGATCGGCCCCTCGGCCTCGGCCAGCAGCTCGCGGGTGATCGGGGCCAGCGTGTGGCGCCCGTCAGCGGTCAGGTCGACCCGCAGCGGGTGGCGGGCGGCGAGCGCGTTGATCAGGACCCCGCCCAGCAGCAGCAGCCCGATCGCGAGCGCGGTCTGGATCCGGTGGCGCCGGGGGCCCATCAGCGCCACCGCCGAGCGGTCAGGACCTCGGCGCACAACCCGAGGCCGACGGCGATGGCGCTGACGAAGAACGCCACGTCCCGCAGGTCGACGACGCCCCGGGCGATGCCGGCGAAGCGCCGGTCGAAGCTGATCGCCTCGAGCCACGGGGCCAGCGCGGGCGGGACGAGCGGCAGCGCCTTGCCGGCCACGTAGAGCGTGAAGCAGACCGCGAAGCCGCCGATGAAGGCGATGATCTGGTTGTGGGTGAGCGCGCTGACGAGCAGCCCGATGGCGAGGTAGGCCCCGCCGAGCAGCATCAGCCCCAGGTAGCCCCCGATCACCGGGCCCCAGTCGAGGTCGCCGATGGCGCCGACGGCGAGGGGGAACGGCAGGGTCAGCGCCAGGGCCAGCGCCAGCAGCGCGAAGGCGCCGAGGAACTTGCCGATCACCAGCGCGAGGTCGCCCACCGGCCAGGTCAGCAGGACCTCGAGGTTGCCCGAGCGGCGCTCCTCGGCGAAGAGCCGCATCGTGATCGCGGGCACGAAGAGGGTGAAGATGAACGGGGCGAACTCGAAGAACGGGCGCAGCGTGGCCCGGCCGACGAGGAAGAACGGCTGGAGCACGAAGACATACAGCCCCGACAGGATGAGGAACGCCGGCAGCACGACGTAGGCGATGGGCAGGTCGAAGTAGCTCGAGACCTCCCGCCGGGCGATGGTCAGCGCCTTCACGGCGCCCCCGAGGTGAGCCGCTGGAAGATGGCCTCGAGGTCGGCGGCGAGCGGGCGCAGCTCGAGCAGCTCGCCCCCGCCCTCGACCACCGCCCGGGCGGCGGCGGCGCGGGCGGCGTCCCCGTCGGCGGCGGCCTCCAGCTCGACCCCGCCGTCGACCACCCGGGCCCCGGCCACCTCGGGCAGCCCCCCCAGCCGCTCGGCGAGCGCGGCCGGCGGCAGCCCCCCGGCCCGGATCAGGCTGCGCCGCCCGCCGTCGCCCAGCTCTGCCGGGGCCCCGTCGGCGACGATGCGCCCCCGGTGGAGGATGATCACCCGGGTGGCGACCGCCTGGACCTCGGCCATGACGTGGCTGCTGAAGATCACCGTCTTGGTCCGCCCCAGCTCGCGGATGAGCGCCCGGATGCCGAGCACCTGGTTGGGGTCGAGGCCGCTGGTCGGCTCGTCCAGGATCAGGATCGGGGGGTCGTGCACCAGGCTCTGGGCCAGCCCCACCCGCTGGCGGTAGCCTTTGGACAGGGCCCGGATCTCGCGGCGCAGCATGGGCCCCAGGCCGACCCGCTCGACCGCCCGGGCGACCGCCGGGGCCACGTCCCGCCGCCGGATGCCCCGGGCCCGGGCCACGAAGCGCAGGTAGTCCCCCACCCGCATCTCGGGGTAGGCCGGCGCGCTCTCCGGCAGGTAGCCCAGCCGCCCCCGGAACTCCCCGTCCCGGCCGTCCGCCGCCCGCCCGTCGATCCGGGCCTCGCCGCCGCCGGGCGCGAGCACGCCGGTCAGGATCTTCATGGTGGTGGTCTTGCCGGCGCCGTTGGGCCCGAGGAACCCGAGCACCTCGCCCGGCTCGACGGTGAAGCTGATCCGGTCGAGGGCGACCACCGGCCCGTAGCGCCTGCTCAATTCGACGACCCGGATCATCGGCGGGTGGCTCCTCGCGCGTTCGGCCGCGCCCCGGGGGGAGGCGCGGCGCGGGTGGTGCGTCACGCGTCGGCGGCCCTTCTACCGCGGATCGGGGGTGCGCGCCAGCGGCCCGCGGGGCTCACCCGGGCGCCGAACCATGGCCCAGAACCGTGCCCCGGCGGGCGTTCGGGCCCCCCAGGGTGCCCGGCCCCCGCGTTGACACCCCCCCGACGCCCCCCTATACTCCGCCGACTTCGGCCGCGCTGGTAGAGCCTGCGATATGACTACTGGGGAGCTCATCTTCCTCGGCGCGTACTTCGCGATCCTGGTCGGGCTGTGCTTCTACGGCAGCCACCGGTACGCGATGGCCTGGCTGTACCACCGCCACCGCGGCGATCGGCCGGCGCTGCCCGAGGGGCCGCCGATCCGGCCGCGGGTGACCATCCAGCTCCCGATCTTCAACGAGCGCTTCGTGGTGCGTCGGCTCATCGAGCACGTCTGCGCGATCCGCTACCCCGGCGAGCTGCTCGAGATCCAGGTGCTCGACGACTCGACCGACGACACCGTCGAGATCGCCCGGGCGGTGGTCGCCGAGTGGGCCGCCCGGGGCGTCGACATCGTGCACATCCACCGCACCGATCGCACCGGCTTCAAGGCCGGCGCGCTCCAGGCGGGCATGCAGGTGGCCAAGGGCGAGTTCATCGCGGTCTTCGACGCCGACTTCACCCCCGAGCCGGACTTCCTCGAGCAGACGGTGCCCTACTTCGCCGACGACGGCGTCGGCATGGTGCAGGCCCGCTGGGATCACATCAACCGGGGCTACTCGCTGCTGACCCAGGCCCAGAGCATCCTGCTCGACGGGCACTTCATCATCGAGCACACCGCCCGCAACCGCTCGGGGCGCTTCTTCAACTTCAACGGCACCGCCGGCATCTGGCGCCGGTCGTGCATCGAAGACGCCGGCGGCTGGCAGCACGACACGCTCACCGAGGACCTCGACCTCAGCTACCGGGCCCAGCTCGAGGGCTGGCGCTTCGTCTTCCTCAACGACGTGCTCGCCCCGGCCGAGGTGCCGGTGGAGATGAACGCCTTCAAGACCCAGCAGCACCGCTGGGCCAAGGGCTCGATCCAGGTGGGGCTCAAGCTGCTGCCCCGCATCCTGCGCAGCGCGCAGCCGCGGCACATCAAGCTCGAGGCGTTCATCCACCTCAGCAACAACCTGGCCTACGTGATGATGGTGGTGCTGTCGGCGATGATGCCGTTCGCGCTGCACATCCGGGTCGATCACGGGTGGTACGAGACGCTGCTCATCGACCTGCCGTTCTTCATGGGGGCCACCATCTCGGTGTGCACCTTCTACCTGATGAGCCAGCGCGAGGCGGGCGGCAACTGGAAGCAGCGCATCGTCTATCTGCCCTTCGTGCTCGCCCTGGGCATCGGGCTGGCGGTCAACAACGCCAAGGCGACCCTCGAGGCGCTCTTCGGTCACGAGTCGCCCTTCGTGCGCACCCCCAAGCTGGGCGTCGAAGGCAAGCGCCGGGCCCGCACGAAGAAGCGCAGCTACCGCGGCGGTCGCAACCTGCTGCCGTCCATCGAGCTGGCCCTGGCGGCGGTCTACGCCTACACCCTCTACTACTGCGTGCAGGCCGAGCTGTGGCTGGCGCTGCCCTTCATGTGCCTGTTCTTCGTGGGCTTCCTCTACACCGGCGTCATGAGCCTCTTCCAGTGGTCGTTCGTGCGCCGCGAGCAGCCCCGCGCCACCCGCGAGGCCGGCGCCCGCTCGGCCTGATGGCCACCCGGTGAGCCCGCCGGCCCGTCGGCTGCTGGCCTGCGGGCTGGCCGTGGCCCTGATCCCGCTCGCCTTCGGGCTGTGGCCCGGCGACGAGGCCGCCCGCCTCGAGCGCCTGATCGCGGGCTACGCCCTGGCCGGGCTGCCCTTCCTCTACATCTGGCGCCGGTGGCCCGACCTGGGCGACGGCCGCCGGGCGCTGCTAACGCTGCTGGCGGTGGCGGCGGCGGGGCGGCTGGCGCTGCTGGTGCTGCCGCCGCTGCTCTCCGAGGACCTGTGGCGCTACCTGTGGGACGGCGCGGTGCAGTGGAGCGGGCTCGACCCCTACCGCCACCCGCCGAACGCGGCCGCGCTGGACGGGCTGGCGGCCGATCCGACGCTGAGCGCGATCCGGGCCCGCATCGGGCACGCTCACATCCCGACGATCTACCCCCCCGCGGCCCAGATCACGTTCCTGGTGGCCACCGTCGCCGGCCCCTCGGCGCTGGCCTTGCGGCTGGTCCTGGTGGCGGCCGATCTGCTGCTGGTCACCGGCCTGTGGCGCTGGGCGGCGGCCTCGGGGCGCCGGCCGCAGGTGGCCGCGCTGTACGCCTTCGCCCCGCTGCCCCTGCTCGAGACCGCGGTCGGGGCCCACATCGACGTCGTGGGGGTCGCCGGGGTCGCCCTGGCCGGCCTCGCGCTGTGCGGCCGGCGCCCCCTGCGCGCCGGGCTGGGGCTGGCGGTGGGCATCTGGACCAAGCTGGTGCCCGCGCTGGCCCTGCCGGTGCTCCTGCGGCGCCACCCCCGGGCCGCGCTGGGCACCGGCGGCGCCGCGCTCCTGCTGCTGGCCCCCTATCTGGCGTCGGGCGGGCACCTGCTGACCGGCCTGCGGGCCTACGGGCAACGGTGGCGGGCCAACGACGGCCTCTTCGCGCTGGTCATCCGGCCCTTCGAGCACATCTGGCCGCACACCGGCCGCCCGGTCGAGCTGCCCGGGTGGGCGGTCGAGGGGGTCCGGGCGCTGGTGGGCCAGAGCGGCGCGCAGCCGGGCGAGGTGTGGCCCGACGAGGTGGCGTTCGCCGCGGCCAAGCTGATCGCCGGCGGGCTCTTCGGGCTGGTGTGCCTGTGGTGCTGGTGGCGGGCGCGCACCCTGGAGGGCGCGCTGGGGCCGATGCTGACCGCGCTGTTCCTCGTGTCGCCGGTGGTGCACCCGTGGTACCTGCTGTGGCTGCTGCCGCTGGCCGCGCTGCGCTGGGGCGACGCCGACCGCCCGCCGTGGGCCGGCCCGGTGCTGCTGTGGGGGCTGACCGCCTGGATCGCCTACCTGCCCCGCCCGGGCTACCTGCGCACGGGGCAGTGGGTCGAGGCGATCGGCTGGCGCTGGCTGGAGTACGGCCCGGTGTGGGCCCTGCTGGTCTGGGGGCTGTGGCGGGCCGCTCAGAAGATGAAGCCGACCCCCAGCCGCACCTCCTGAATCGGCTCGGCGCCCTTCAGGTCGCTCTGCCCCCGGTCGTACTCCCCCTTGAAGACCACGTCGGGGTGCGGCTTGTACTCCAGCCCGGCGATGAGCCGGCTCGAGTTGCGGGCGGCGTCGACGAGGTAGCCGGCGGGCACCTCGACGTTGAGCTCGAGCCGCTCGAAGCGCACGAACGGCAGCAGCCCGGCCCGCTCGAAGCCGAGCGCCGGCCCGAGGTCGTAGCTGCCCTCGACGTACCACCCCCGCTGCACGGTGGGGGTCACCGGGAACGGCCCGGCCGACTCGTCGACCTCGGTGCTCGGGTCGTCGGGCACGCCGCTGCCCCCGATGTCGCCCTCGATCCGCCCCTCGGCGAAGAGCCCCCGGAGCTCGGCCCCGGCCACCCGCACGATGACGTGGGCCTCGTAGACCAGGTGGGTGACCTCGGTCCGCTCGGTCGGGTCCTGGTCGGCGCCCCCGTAGTAGGCGCTGGCCCCGACGTCGAACCGCTCGCCGTCGCTGTACTCGAGCCGGGCGACGACGCCCTTGTCCTCCCAGACGAAGAGGCTGCCCTTCTGCTTGCCCCCGCCGATGCCGGCGAGGCCGAAGCCCGACGCGTCGAGCCCGCTGACGAGGTAGAGCTTGTAGTTCAGCCCGCCGACGCCGCCGAGCAGCCCGACGCCCACCTCGCGCCACGTCGAGGGGATGATCGTGCGCTCGGTCTCGGGGCGGAAGTTGCCCCGGAAGGTGGTCGGCTCGTGCATCTCGTTGACGATGCCCATCGGCATGAGCATCAGCCCGGTGCGCAGGTTGGCGTACTCGGCGAGCAGCAGGTCGACGTACATGAACTCGACCACCGCCTGATCGACGTGCTCGAACTCGATCTCGGTGTTGAACACGACCAGGTCGTCGAACTTGTAGCCGAAGTAGGCGATGAACCGGTAGACGTCGCCCCGATGCGCCGGGCGGGTCTCGCCGTCGCCCAGATAGTGCCCGAAGAACAGCTCCCCGTAGCCTCCGATGGACAGCCCGTCGTTCTCGTAGACCTTCGAAGCCGCCGGGCCCAGGCCGAACCGGCTCTTGCGGGCCTCTTCTTCGGGCACCGACAGGCTCTCCCGCAGGCGGTTGACCTCGCTGGCGAGCGCGTCGACCTTGGCGTCGAGCTCTTCGGTGGAGGGGCCCTCCTGAGCCGGCGCGGGCGCCGGGAGGGCGCACAGGGTGAGCATGCAGACCAGGGCGGATCGGGTGCGGGGCATGGGCTCTCTCGATGGGCCGGGGGTCGGGGCCGCAGGCTCAGCCGGCCGGCGGCGCATCGACCCGATCGGGCTCGGATTCATCGGGGGGCGCTTCGGTCGCGTCCGGCTCGACCGGGGGATCCACCGCCTGCACGACGAAGACCCGGCTGGCGTGCTGCCCGGCCCAGGTGCGGGCCCGGTCGGTGAGGTTGCCCAGCACCGGGACCACCGCGCCGGGGCTGCGGCCGAAGCGCACGAGCAGCGCCTGGACCTGATCGACCTCCTCGACGCCCGACTCGAGCGCGACCCGCTCCCAGCCGGCGGGGGTCTTCAGCTCGACGTGCAGCTCGGGCTGGTCGGCGATGCACGGGGGCGGGTTGTAGCGCAGACGGTAGACCGCCTCGCCGTCGGGCAGCGGCTCGGCGATCCGCACGGTGCCCCCCGGCGGGGGCGCGCCGCCGCACCCGAGGGCGCACCACGAGGCGGCGATGACGGCGATGGCGAGGGGCCTCATGGCGCCACTATACCGCCGCCGGGGCGCCGGGGCAGCGCCGTCGGCGGGCGGGCCGTCTCGAAGGCGTGCAGCAGCGCCCCGAGCAGCGCCTCGGCCAGCCGGGCGTAGCCGTCGCGGGTCAGGTGCACCCGGTCGCCCCGGGCCAGCCGGGCCCGCTGCCAGCGCACGATGCTGCCCGGCCCGCCCATCGCCGCCCGGGTGTCCCAGAAGGCGCAGCCGTGGGCCTCGGCCAGCGCCCGCTGGGCCTCGATCACCGCGTCGGCCAGGGGCAGCGGCCGCCGGCGGCGCTGGGCGTCGGGCGGCCCGGTCAGCAGGCAGTCGGCCCCCGGCGCCGCCGCCCGCAGGCCGCTGAGCACCCGGTCGAGGCGCAGGCCGTAATCCGCCGGGTCGAGGTCCCGGTCGAACAGCTCGTTGGTGCCATAGCTCAGGATCAGCAGCGCGGGGCCGAGCCGGCGCAGCCCGTCGGCCAGCCCGGTCGGGTCGAGCCGCAGCAGCCGGTCGGCCCGGGCCCCGTTGATCCCGATCGCGTCGTAGATGACCCCCCGGCCGCCTTCGAAGGACAGCCCGCCCAGCCGCACCTCGCGCCCGCCGACGGGGTGCACGCTCACCGCGGCCCCGCCCGGCGGCAGGTCGAAGCGGGCGAAGCCGGCCGCGGGCCACGGGCCGTCGGTCGAGACCCGGCCCGCCGGCGTATCGTCGAGGCGCACCTCGTAGCACCCGCCGCCCGGCTGACGCAGGTGATGGACCTCGACGAACCGGGCCCCGCCGCCCTCCGCGGCGCCCGGCACCCGGGCCCGGACCGCCGCGTGCGGATCGGCCGAGGCCATCGAGCAGCCGCCGACGCCGAACCAACCGTCGTCCAGCCCGCCCCGCAGGCCGTCGACCCGCCACCGGCCCTCGGCGCTGTTGTCCAGCCGCTTCTGCCAGTAGCTCGACCACGGGCGCCCGGCGAGCACGAAGCCCCGGCCACCGTCGCCGAACCGGGCCTGGAGCCCCTCCCGCACCGGGCCGGTCCACAGGTCGGCGACGATGTGGGAGTCGCCGAGGTGGGTGATGCGCACCGGCGCGGGGTCCGAGGCGAGCCCGGCCAGCGCGGCGAAGGCCCGCCCGAGGCGCTCGGGGTGCTCGATGGGCGCCGCGCCCTGCGGGGGCGCGGCCAGCAGCAGCGCGGCGAGCCCGGCCAGGATCATGGCGTGGCCTCCAGCGGCGTCGCCCGGGGGTTGCGGCCGTCGATGGGTGATCCGGCGGGCCACAGCCGCAGCGCGCCGGGCACCTCGGGGTCGTGGTCGTCGACCCGCACCGTGATCGACGGCGGCCGCCCGAGCAGCGACCGCTCCAGCGCGAAGCGGGCGGTGTAGCCCCCCTCGCCCGCGCGCCAGTCGGCGTCGACCTTGCGCCCGATGCGCCGCCGGGCCCGCCGGCCGCCGCGGATGTCGAGGCCCCCAGGGCTCAGGTGCACCCGCGCCGGCCGCCGGTCGGGGCCCAGGTACAGCTCGACGCCGTCTTCGGCCGATCGCTCGGGGTCGCGCACCTCGACCGACACGATCAGGCGCCGGCCGTCGTCCTCGGCCCAGGCGGCCGCCGCCAGATCGGCGGGCCCGGCCCAGGCCCGCTCGTCCTCGGTGATCCGGCAGGCGTGGCCCGTCGGTGAGCGGCGCTCGAAGCCCAGCGGCCGATGGCACGGCGGGGCGTCGGCCGGGGTGAAGCGGGCCGCGAGCATCGCCCGCAGCGGGTCGTCGGCGGCGAGCCAACGGGCCCCGTGCAGCGCCGG
This sequence comes from bacterium, assembly GCA_030426085.1. Taxonomy (GTDB): domain Bacteria; phylum Myxococcota_A; class Bradymonadia; order UBA7976; family UBA1532; genus JACKDM01. Next base: position 74,909 of record JAUHYW010000005.1, read on the forward strand.
CACCCGGCCCAGCGGGCGGGTCACGCCCCCCCGCCACAAGGTCAGCTCCCGGGCGGTGCACGGGTCGGCGAAGCGGGTCAGGTCGCGGTGCACGAGGTCCGCGGCGGCCAGCGGGGGGCCGCTGAGCACGAGCGCCAGCCCGTCGGGCCCGGGGCGCACGTCGACCACCCCGGTGAGAGTCGGCCCGACGTCGGGCGCGAGCCGGTCGGCCACCCACCGGGCGCCGGGCAGCGTGATCCGCTCGGCGGGCGGTCGATCCATGGCGAGCGCGTGGGCCCGATCGGCGCAGCGACCGCGCCCGGCCAGCGCCAGCCAGCGGATCGGGTGCCCCCCGGGCGCGTCCAGCGCGAGCAGGCCGGCCGGGGCCTCGACGCACGGCTCGACGAGGCCCGGCAGCGCGCGCCGCAGCCAGCCGAGCGAGGCCCCGACGTCGGGGGGCATCGGCCGGGCCCGCCCGCTCGGCAGCGCCCGGGTCTCGGCGGTGATCCGGTCGGTGGTGGCCCCGCCCTCCCGGATCCGGCGGAAGCGCATCAGCGCCACCCGGTCGCCGACGAACTGCACCGCCCGCTGCTCGTCGAAGAGCTGGCCTTCGGCGGGCAGCGGGGGCCGGTCGGTGAGCGGGGTCCAGACCCGGGTCCCGGGGGCCAGGCGCTCGAGGGTGGTCCACCGATGGGCCGGACGGGGCAGCCGGTCGGCCCCCCGGGGCATGCGCTCGGCGACCCGGCGCAGCCGATAGCGGGTGCCGTCGGGGGTGATCCAGCCGGCGCTCACCCACAGCCGCTCGGCGTCGGCGTCGACCGCCCACGTTCGCCCCCCGCCCCAGAACACCGCCACCGGCCCGGTCGGCGGCGCCAGCAGCGCCAGCGCCGCGATCAGGCCGACCATACGCCGCCGTCGCGCCGGGCCCGCCCCTCGCGGACGAGCTTGTCGAGGTGGGCCCGCAGCGAGAGCCCGGCCAGCCCGCCGTGGGGCCCGGCCTTCATCATCGGGGGCACGTCGGTGTAGACCCGATCCACCAGAGTGGCCAGGTCGGCCGGCCCCTGCGCCAGCGCGGCGAGCGCCTGCCGCTCCCGGTCGAGCCGGTGGGTCACGTACTCGGCCAGCTTGTGGTCGGCGCCCCCGATCACCGGCCCGTGGCTGGGCAAGAGCGCCCGGGGCTTCGCCGCCCGCAGGCGCTCGAGCCCGGCGATGTACTGCCCCATGTCGCCCTCGTCCGGCTCGACGAGGATGCTGCCGATCCCGGCGACCATGTCCCCCACGATGGCGTACCCGGTCTCCCGCACGAGGAAGCACAGGTGCCCCACGGCGTGCCCCGGGGTGTGCATCACGTCGAGGGTCGGGCCCCCGCGCAGCGCGATCGTATCGCCCTCGTCGAGCAGGACGTCGACCGGATGATCGATGCGCGCGGCGGTCAGCCGGTGGGCCATCACCGGCACCCCCAGCCGGCCGGCGAGGTGGGCCACGCCGCCGATATGATCGTGGTGGTGGTGGGTCAGCGCGATGCCCCGCACGGTGGCCCCGGCGGCGATCCGGGCGTCGAGCAGGCGGTCCAGCCGGGCCTGCTCGCCGGGGTCGCCGGCCGCCGGCTCGACCACCAGCAGCTCGTCGTGGCCGACGATGTAGCAGTTGGTGTGGGTCGCCGGGGGCAGGGTCGGGGTGCGCAGGGGCAGCAGGGTCAGCCCGGGGGCGATGGGGCTCTCCTCGGGCGGCTCGACCACGAAGCGGGCCGGGTCATCGAGCGCGCCGTCGGCCAGGGCGCCGAGCAGGGCCCGGGTCGGCGGGGCGAGCAGCACCTCGGCTCGACCCCAGGCGGCCAGCGCGTCCTTCGGGCGGATCCAGGCGCCGGCGTCCAGCTCGGGGTCGCCCGGCTCGACCCGGGGGTCGGCGTCATCGGCGACGATCAGGGCGTAGAACCGGGTCCGGAAGCGGGCGACGAGGTAGGGCGGCGCGGTCCAGACCCCGGCCGGGATCAGGCGCTTCGCCGCCGCCTCGACGTCGATCGGCAGCGGCGCCCCGGCGTCCCGGATGGCCCGCCGGGTGTCGTCATCGATGCGCCCGCCGGGCAGCCAGCCGGTCTCCTCGGCGGTCTCCCGCAGCGCGGCGTGGCGGGCCGCGGCCTCGGGGTCGGGCCCGTCGCCGGGGTCGACCCGCCCCCCGGGGAACGCGTGGAACCCGCTGAGGAACCGGGCGTGCGGCGCCCGGCGGACCCAGTAGACCTCGGGGTCGGCCGGCCGGCGGATCAGCATCAGCGAGGCGCTCTCGGCGATCATCGGGGTCCTCCCGGCCCCGCGGGGCGCTGGGGCCACGGGCCCACCGGCGGGCCCACCGGGCCGTCTTCGGGCAGCTCGGCCGGCGCGGCGGGCGGGGGCGGCTTCGGGGCCTGCGCCGCCCGGTGCCGCTGGTAGCCGTCCATCAGCGCCAGGTACAGCATCTGCCCGATGCGATCGGCCCCCCGCCGGGTGGGGTGGGTCAGGTCGCCCGAGGCCAGCTTGGGCTTCATGCGATACCACCGGGCCATCGAGCCCTCCCCGCCCATCGCCCGGTAGGTGTTCCAGAACGCGCAGCCCTGGCGCCAGGCGACCTCCCGCTGCACCCGCACGATGCGCTTGACCACCGGCCGGGTCACCAGCTTGCCGCTCTCGGGGTGCTTCTCGGCCCGGTCCATCGGCCCCACGAGCAGGCACGAGACCCCGGGCAGCGCCGCCCGCAGGTGGCCGATGGTGCCCGACAGGTCGGCCCGGTAGCGCTTGCTGCTCAGCCGCCGGAACTGGCTCTCGTTGGTGCCGTAGTGCAGCACGAGCAGGTCCGGCCGCCGCAGCCGGAGCTGGTCGTGCCAGTGGGGCCGGTCGAAGCGCTTGAGCAGCTTGGCCCGGGCCCCGTCGAGCCCCAGGCTGTCGTAGACCACGCCCGGCCCGTCCCGCTCGAAGACCACCCCGAAGAGCCGCACCTCGCCCTTGCCCAGCGTGCGCAGTTCGAAGGTGTGGTGCCCGTCGGGCACCCGGATCTCGGCCACCCGGGACGCTTTGTCTTCGGTGTCGGTCTCGATGATCACCGGCGGCCCGCCGACCCGCATCTGGAACCGCCCGCCGCCGGGCTGGCCCAGATAGAGCACCTGCATGCGCGAGACCCGGGTGCCGACCGGCTCGGGGTCCTCGGGGTCGGGCTCTTCCGGCGGCGCGTCGGGGCGCATGCGCACCCACTGCCCCCGCTTGCGGGTGCGCACCGTCACCCCGCCGAGGCCGTAGGCCCCGTCGTCGATGGGCGGCCGGGTCAGCCGGTTGACCCGCCACCCGTCGCTGGTGTCGAGGTCGAGGTTGTCCCGCCGGTACCACGGCGAGGGGCGCCCGGCGAGCACGAAGCCGTGTCCCCCGTCGCCGAAGCGCTTCTGCATCAGCCGGCGCACCGTCTGGGTCACGTAGTCCCCGGTGATGAGCGAGTCGCCGTAGTGCACCACCCGGGTCAGCGCGCCCGGCTCGGCCCGCTCGACCCGCTCCAGCGACCGGTAGAAGCGGCGCAGACCGCCCTGGGGGTCCTCGATGGGCAGCAGCGGCAGGCCCGAGCCGGTGCGGCGGACCTCGGGCGGCGGGGGCAGCGCGGCGTTCGGATCCCACACCAGCGCCGGGCCCGGCTCGGGCTCCTCCTCGCCGCCGTCGGGCGCGACCCCCGGCCCGCCCGGCTCGTCGACGTGCAGCGCCTCGACCGGCCGCAGCCCCACCGGGATGTCGTCGTCGTCGGCCGGCCCGTCGACCGCGCCCGGGCCCAGGGCCACCAGCCGGGACTCGTCCACCTCGTCGGGGGCCGCCTCCTCCAGCTCGGGCACCGTCGGGCGGAACAGCCCCGGCACGAAGGCCAGCGGGTCGGCGGGCGCCCAGCGCAGCGGCTCGAGGCCGGGGGCGAGTTGCAACGCCGCGGCGAAGAGCACCGCCAGCCACACCGTGCGCCCGGTCTTGGACCACAGCAGGCGGGGCGAGCTCTCGGGGGGCGGCGGCGGCACAGGTCCCTCAGAACTGGAAGTAGATGAAGGGCACGACGTCGGCCGAGGCCATGTCCCGCAGGGCCAGCCCCACGGCGATCACGCCCAGCGCCTGCGCCTGGACCGGCAGCGCGGCGAAGCCCTGCACGACCCGATCGTAGAGCCCTCGGGGCACCGCGTGGGTCGCCGCGCCGGCCAGCAGCACCGCCAGCAGCGTCGGCCCCAGGTTGGGCGCCCCGAGCGTCGCCCCGGCGATGCCGTCGAGCACCGCCCACGCCGCCTCGAAGGTCGGCGCGCGGAAGAAGATCCAGGCGAAGCATACATAGTGGAAGGTCAGCCCGATCGCCACCGCCCGCCCGACCGGCCCCCGCAGCAGCGGCTTGCGCCCGGCGGCCTCCCGCCGCCGCTGCCACGCCCGCTGAGCCGCCAGCGCGCCCCCGTGCAGCGCGCCCCAGATGAGGAAGTTCCAGCCCGCCCCGTGCCACAGCCCGCCGAGCACCATCGTCAGCATCAGGTTGCGGTAGGTGCGCCACGCCCCCCGCCGGCTGCCGCCCAGCGAGATGTAGAGGTAGTCCCGCAGCCACGTCGACAGCGAGATGTGCCACCGGCGCCAGAAGGCTTGCAGGTTCTCGGCCCGATACGGCGCGGCGAAGTTGTCGGGGAAGCGGAAGCCGAGCAGCAGCGCCGAGCCGATCGCGATGTCGGAGTAGCCGCTGAAGTCGCAGTAGATCTGGACCGCGTAGGCGTAGGTGCCCACGACCAGCTCCACGCTGCTGTACAGGTCGGGCTGGCTGAAGACCCGGTCGACGAGGTTGATCGCGAGGTAGTCGGCGACGATGACCTTCTTGGCCAGCCCCAGCCCGATGAGGAACAGCCCCCGCCCGCCCATCGCGTCGGTCACCGGCGGCCGGTCCTTCAACTGAGGCAGCAGGTCGCGGGCCCGCACGATGGGCCCGGCGACGAGCTGGGGGAAGAAGCTGACGTAGAGCAGGTAGCGGGGGTAGTCGGCGATGGGCTCGAGCCGCCGCCGGTAGATGTCGATGGTGTAGCTCATCGACTGGAAGGTGAAGAACGAGATGCCCACCGGCAGCAGGAAGTCGAGCCGGGCGTCCCCCACGAAGCCGCCGTCGACGGTCAGGGCGGTGCGCAGCAGCGGCGCGGCGAGCTCGGCGTCGATCAGGGCGACCAGATCGCCGAGGGCCTCGAGCACGAAGTTGGCGTACTTGAACGCCGCGAGCACCCCCAGGTTGTAGACCACCGAGCACCACAAGAAGACCTTGCGCCGGCCGGGCGAGGCGCTGCGGCCGATGGCCCCGCCCATGGTGAAGTCCACCAGCGACGAGGCGATGATGAGCAGCAGATAGTAGGGGCTCCAGCTCGCATAGAAGATGAGGCTGGCGGCGAGCAGGACCCCGAGGGCGACCCGGGCGAAGCGCACCGTCGCCCAGTACAGGGCGAAGACGGCGAGCAGGAACGCGATGTACTCCAGGGAGTTGAACAGCACGGTGAATCCGGGGGCGGCGCCGGGCGACCGGGGCATTCGGGCGGCTGCGGGACAAAAACGCAAGGGATTTGCGTGGGCCGGGTCACCGCGATGTAACCTGTCGGGTGAACACCGGGCCGATTGGGGTTAGATTCAGATATGCGATTCGATCCGTACTCTGCCGCCGACGACGCGGCCGCCGCGCTCGCCCGCCGGTGCGAGGCGCCGGCCGTGGCGGTGGTCCTCGGCAGCGGGCTGGGGGCCTTCGCCGACCGGCTGCGCGATCCTCAGATCATCTCCTATGGCGACATCCCGCACTTCCCCGCGGTGGGCGTGCGGGGGCACGCCGGCCGGCTCGTGGTCGGGCGGCTGCGCGAGGGCGGCCCCCGGGTCGCCGCGCTCGCCGGGCGGGTGCACCTCTACGAGGGCCACTCGCCGGCGCAGGTGGTGCACCCGGTGCGCACCCTGTGGCGGTGGGGCGTGCGGGGGCTGATGCTCACCAACGCCGCGGGCGGCATCGACCCCGAGCTGTCGCCGGGCGACCTCATGCTGATCGTCGACCACATCAACATGACCGGCACCAACCCGCTGGTGGGCCCGGCCGACCCCCGGCTGGGGCCCCGGTTCCCCGACATGAGCGCGGCCTACGACCCCGAGCTGTGCGACGACCTGCGGTCCGGGGCGAAGGCCGCCGGGGTGACGCTGCGCGAGGGGGTCTACACCGGCCTCGCCGGGCCGAGCTACGAGACGCCGGCCGAGATCCGGATGCTGTCGATCCTCGGCGGAGACGCGGTGGGTATGTCGACCGTCGCCGAGGTGATCGCCGCCCGCCACGCCGGCCTGCGGGTGTGCGGGGTGTCGTGCATCACCAACCTCGCCGCCGGGCTGTCGGCCGAGCCGCTGGATCACGCCGAGGTGGAGGCGACCGCCGGCGAGGCCCGCAGCGACTTCATCGGGCTGCTCGAGGAGGGGCTGGCGCGCATCACCAGACGGGTGGAGCGCTCGGCGTGAGCAACCGCGGGCGACTGCTCGGCGGGCTGACGTGCGGCCTGGCCGGGTGCACCCTGATCATCGGCGACATCCCGGTGCCCGACCCGCCGTCGAGCGCGGCGCAGGCGATCGCCGGCGAGTGGGCGGTCTACGGCTACGCCGACGGCGACCCGGTGCTCGAGCAGGTGCGCATCGGCGAGGACGGCGCGGTGACGCTCGACGGCGGCGCGGCGACCCGGGCCGAGCGCCGGGACGACGGCCGGTGGCAGCTCGACCTGGGCCCGGTGATCGGATCGGTCTCGGGGCACTTCGCCGCCGATCGCGGGGTCGGGCTGCTGGTGCAGAGCGACCCCGCCGACGCCGAGGCCTTCGTGATGCTGGTGCGCCGCCCGGCGGACCGGGTCACGCTGCTCGGCGGGCGCACGGTGCAGCTCATCGTGCCCCCGACCGACGGCGCGAGCGCCGAGTTCGGCCGGCTCGAGCTCATCCAGGGCGAGTACCGCCAGACCGGGCGCTACACCCTGACCGAGACCGTCGAGGACGCCCGCACCGTCGAGTTCGAGAACGCGTCCGATCGCCGGTGGCAGGCCGACCTCGTGGGCGGCGACTGGCTGCTCACCCCGCTGCTTCAGGGCGAGGCGGCGATCGGGGTCACCCTCTGGCCCGGCGGCCTGCCCCGGGGGCCGCTCCTGATGTGGCGCGAGCCGGGCAACGCCGCGCTCGTCGACCGGGCGCTGTTCTGCGCCGGGCTGACCGTCGAGGACGGCGCGGTCGTCAGCCGCGCGCGCCGGGGCACGATCGCCGGCGACCGGGTGGAGTGGAGCGACGGGCGGGAGGGCCCGGTGGCGACCGTGGGCAATACGGCGGTGCTCTACGGCGAGGCCAGCTTCTTCGACGACCAGGGCACCTCGATCCTGCCCGACGCCGACGACCGCCTCTTCGCGCTGATGCCCTACGTGCCGGCATCGGGCGGCACCGACCCCGAGCGGAGCTGGGGCATGGCCCTGTGCATCGGCCTGGACGACGAGCCCCCGGCCCCGGCCGACGCGGGGGCGCCCGACGGGGGGAACTCCGACGCGGACGTCGACGCGGCGATCGAGCCCGACGCCGACTCCTGAGCGCCCGCGGCCCCGGATCGCCGCATCGACCCCGCCCCCTGCGGTATACCGAAGCCAGATCCACCCACCGGAGTGCCCGATGAGCGTCTTGCGAGCATGCATCCTGACCCTGCTGTGCGGATCCCTCCTGGCCTGCGTGCCCTCGGGCGGGCGAGGTGGAGGCGGCGACGAGGACGCAGGCGCCGATACCGGCGCCATGGACGGTGGTGAGGGCGAGGGCGAAGGCGAAGGAGAGGGCGAGGGCGAAGGCGAGGGCGAGGGCGAAGGAGAGGGCGAGGGCGAAGGCGAGGGCGAGGGCGAGGGCGAGGGCGAGGGCGAAGGAGAGGGCGAGGGCGAGGGCGAAGGAGAGGGCGAAGGAGAGGGCGAGGGCGAGGGCGAGGGCGAGGGCGAAGGAGAGGGCGAAGGCGAGGGAGAGGGCGAAGGCGAGGGAGAGGGCGAAGGCGAGGGCGAAGGCGAGGGAGAGGGCGAAGGCGAGGGAGAGGGCGAGGGCGAAGGCGAAGGCGAAGGCGAGGGAGAGGGCGAAGGCGAGGGAGAGGGCGAGGGCGAGGGCGAGGGCGAGGGCGAGGGCGAAGGCGAGGGCGAAGGCGAGGGAGAGGGCGAGGGCGAGGGCGAGGGCGAGGGCGAAGGCGAGGGCGAAGGCGAGGGCGAATTCGACGACTGCGGCCTGCTCGCGCCCGACCAGCCGTGCCGCACGACGATCTATCGGGCCCGCGACCCCGGCGACCTGCCGGTCGGCGCCCTCGTCACCGTCGAAGGCGTCGTCACCGCCCGCCGGCTCACCGCCGACGGCCTGACCCACCTCGTCGTCCAGGTCCCGCCGGCGGCTCCGTGGTTCGACGGCCCGGCGTACAGCGGCGTGTGGGTCTACCTGGGCGACGCGCTGTTCGATCCGGTGGTCGACCCCGGACGCGGCGCGCAGATCCGGCTCACCGCGCGCATCAACGACTTCTTCGACCAGCGTCAGCTCTTCGAAGTCAGCGCCCTCGAGGTCATCGGCCAGGGCGCCGTCGCCCCGATCGACGTCCAGCCGGCCAACGTGGCCACCGGCGGCGCGCTCGCCGGACCCTACGAGGGGCTGCTGGTGCGCATCTCCGACGCCGAGGTCACCGGGATCGACCCGCCCATCGGCCCCGGCGACCGGGCGCCCATCGAGGAGTTCGTCGTCGAGGACAGCCTGCGGGTCGACGACTACTTCCACCTCGCCGAACCCCGCCCCGCCGTCGGCTCGATCTATCGCCGGCTGACCGGCGTCCTGCGCCTGGGCAACGGCGACACGAAGCTCGAGCCCCGGGACGCGGGGGACGTCGAGCTCGGCCCCCCGCGGGTGGTCGACTTCGGCCCGACCGGGGCGCTGCTGCGCGCCGGCGAGGTCGGCGTGCCGGCGCTGGACGACGCCCCCCTGATGGTCAGCCTCGACTTCCCCGCCCCGCCCGGCGGGGTCGCCGTCGCGCTGCGCAGCGACGACGTGGCCATCGCCACGGTGCAGCCCGAGGTCCGCATCGCGGCCGGCTCGCGCAGCGCGCCGGTGACGGTGACCGGGGTGCGCCCAGGCGACGCCACACTGCGGGCCACCGACGACGGGGGCACCCGGCTGGCGACTGTGCGCATCATCCGGGCCGACGCCCAGCCGAGCGCGCTGGCGCTGGGGGTCGCGCCCAGCACCCTGCGGGTCGGCGAAGATGCGCTGGGGCTCGTCGAGCTGGACATCCCGGCCCCGGCCGGCGGCTACCGGGTGCGCTTCAGCACCGACCGGGCCGGCGTCGTCCAGCTCCCCGACGAGGTCGTCGTGCCCCCAGGCCAGCGGCAGATCAACTTCGCGGTGACCGGGGCCGCCATCGGGCAGGTGCAGCTCACCGCCTTCGCCGTCGCCGACGGCCAGATCCGGGCCACGGTGGCGCTCACGGTCCAGGCCGAGGCGCCGCTGGTGATCAACGAGGTGGACTACGATCAGCCGGGGGCCGACACGGGCGACTTCGTCGAGCTGCGGGCCGGCGCGGCCCCGGTCGCGCTGTTCGAGTACCGGCTCGAGCTGGTCAACGGCAACGGCAACGTGCCCTATCTGGTCATGGAGCTGGCCAACGCCGGCATCGAGCTGGCCCCGGGTGGGCTGCTCGTCGTCGGCGGCCCCGAGGTGATCGCCGCGCTGCCCGCCGGGGCCCTCGGCATCCAGATCGAGTCCATCCAGAACGGGCCCGACGGGGTCCGCATCGTGCGGGTGGCCGACGGGGCGGTGGTCGACGGCATGAGCTACGAGGGCGCTCTCGACGGCACCACCGAGGCGGCCCCCGCTCCGGACGACATCGACGAGGATGGGCTCTCCCGCTGCCCCGACGGCGCCGACAGCGACGACAACGGCGCCGACTTCACCCTGCGCCCGCCGACCCCGGGGCGGGCCAACGCCTGCCGCTGAGCCCCCGGCTTTCCCCGGCGGGATCCATGTCGTAGGATGCCGCCGACTGCGCCCGCGGAGGCCCCCATGTCCACCATCTTCGGCAAGATCCTGCGGGGCGAGATCCCCAGCGACCGGGTCTACGAAGACGACCAGTGCATCGCGTTCCGGGACATCAACCCCGGCGCGCCGACCCACATCCTCGTCATCCCCCGTAAAGAGATCCCCCGACTCGACGCGATGGACGAGGCCGACGAGCCCCTCATCGGCCACCTGATGCGGGTCGCGACGCTCGTCGCCCGCAAGGAGGGCCTCGAGGGCTTCCGGGTCGTCGTCAACAACGGCGCCGCCGCCGGCCAGACGGTCTTCCACCTGCATCTGCACGTCATCGGCGGCCGCCCGCTGAGCTGGCCCCCGGGCTGACCCACCCCTTGGATCTGCTCTTCGTCCTGGCCGTCCTGGCTGTCGCCGCGAGCCTCGGCAGCCTCGTCGCCCGGGGGCTCGACCCCCGCCGCTGGCCCCTGCCGGCGGTCCTGGCGGTGTGCCTCGGCGTCGCCGGCCACCTCGTCGAGAGCGCCTGGGCCCTCGCCGCCGCGGTCGCGGTCACCGTCATCGGGGTCATCGGCCCGGCGTGGCTCGGCCACCGCGCCCGCCGCCGGGCGATGCGGGGCGAGTTCGCCCGGGCCGCGGCCATGGCCCGATGGCTCGGCCGGGTCCTGCCCCAATGGCGCCCCTGGCAGGCGCTGTGGCACGCCGCCGACCGCTACTACGCCGGCGACACCGAGCCGGCGCGGCGTCTGGCGCAGGCCCTCGCCGCCGATCCTCACCCGGAGAGCCGGGTCCGGCGCGAGGCGCTGATGGGCCTCACCCGGGATTGGACGTCGGCCCGGTTCGCGGTGTCGGTCGACCTGCAATCCCGGGCGCTGTTCGAGCTGGGCGAGCTGGACGCCGGCATCGAGACCGCCGCCCGGGCCTGGGCCCCCCGCATGCGCTGGATCGGTGTCCGGCGGGCCCGGGGCACCGCGCTGGCCCCGCTGGCCTTCGCCGGGCGCGGCGACACCCTCGAGCGGCTGATGGCCCAGATGCGGCTGCCGGCGGTGGCCCGCGCGATCTGGCGCGCCACCGCCCAGGCCGCCGCCGGTGACCACCCAGCGGCCCGGCGGGCGCTGACCGACGTGCTGGACGACCCCCGGCACCCGGCCGCCGTGCGCATCGCGGCCGAGGCCCGCCGGGCGGCGCTGCCGACCCCTCGCGCCATCGACCCCGCCGCGGCCGCGGTGCTCGCCGACCTCACCCGCGAGGTCGAGGCCGGCGACCTGCTGCGCACCCGCCCCCTGCGCAGCGCGCCGGTGGCGCTGCTCGTGCTGGCCCTGATCGCGATCGGCTTCGGCCTTCAGCTTCGCGCCGGCAGCGCGACGGAGGGCCGCGTCGCCCTCGAGCTGGGCGCGCTCTACGCCGAAGGTCGGCTGCCCGACGAGCCGTGGCGCCTGCTGGCCTACGGCTTCCTGCACGCCGGCCCGCTGCACCTCGCCGCCAACGCGGTCGCCGTCGCGATCCTGGGCCCGATGTGCCACCACGCGCTCGGCGCCGCCTGGACCCTGGCGCTCTTCGTGGGTGGCGTCCTCATCGGGGGGCTGGGCATCAGCTACTTCGGCGCCCCGGGCATCACCGTCGGTGCCTCGGCCGGGGCGATGGCCCTGCTCGGCGGGCTCGTGGTCGTGACGCTGGGCCACCCCCGGGTCCGGGGCACCCGCACCGGGCGCGCCGCGGCCCGGCTGGCGATCATGCTGGTGGTCCTGCAGAGCGCGCTCGACGCCGTGACCCCGATGATCAGCTCGGCCGGGCACCTGTCGGGCGGACTCGCCGGGCTGGCCATCGGCGCGCTGGCCATCGCCCGCATGCGCTCATCCGACTGAGGGGCGGCGCGCGGCGAGCAGGAACTCCACGTTGCCCTTGGTCCCCGTGATCGAGGACCGCTCGACCCCGACGACGCTCAGCCCCAGCGCTTCGACCGCCGCGGCCACCCCGTCACACGCCGCCTGCCACACACCCGGATCGTCGACGATCCCGCCGGGGCCGACCGCCTCCGGCGGCGCTTCGAACTGCGGCTTGACGAGCACCACCGCCCACGCCCCGGGCGCCAGCAGCGTCACCGGCTGCGGCAGGATGCGGGCCAGCGAGTTGAACGAGATGTCGGCGACCAGCAGCTCGATGGGGTCGGGCACCTGGGCCGGGGTCAGCGCGTCGGCGTGGGTCCGCTCGAGGTTGACCACCCGCGGGTCACGCTGAAGCCGCCAGTCGAGCAGGCCGTAGCCCACGTCCACCGCGTAGACCCGCCGGGCGCCCCGTTGCAGCAGGCAGTCGGTGAAGCCGCCGGTGCTCGCGCCCAGATCCAGCGCCACCCGGTCGCTCGGGTCGACGGCGAACGCGTCGAGCGCCCCGGCCAGCTTGAGCCCCCCGCGGCTCACGAAGTCATGCCCCCGCCGGGTCCGCCGCCGCACCGGCACGTCGGCCCGCACCCGGATCCCGGGCTTGTCCGCCCGCTGCTCGCCGACGATGATCTCCCCGGCCAGCACGTAGGCCGCCGCGGTGCGTACATCGGGCGCGATGCCCCGGGCCACCAGCAGCTCGTCGAGGCGCGGCTTGCGGCTCACTGCGAGCGGTGGGCCACCGCGTGCACCAGCGCGGCGAGGCGTCCGGCCCGATCACCCAGCGGCGCGAGCGCGTCGAGAGCGCCGGCCGCGACCCGATCGCGGCGATCGATCGCCCCGTCCAGGTCGACGAGGTCCAGCACGTTCTTGCCGTCCTCGGTCGGATCCTGAAGGCGATCGAGCAGATCGTCGGTGATCTGGAAGAGCAGCCCCAGCGCCTCGCCGCACGCCCGGATCGCGGCGACCTCGTCCGGCCGACCGCCCGCCGCGATGGCCCCGCCTTCGGCCGCCGCCCGGATCAGGGCGCCGGTCTTGAGGCGCTGCATGTGCTCCATCGCCTGCATGGTCTCCAGGGCTCCGCCGATGTCGAGGATCTGACCGCCCACCATGCCCCGGCCCCCGCTCGCCGCCGCCAGCAGCCCGATCAGGGCCACCGTCGTATCGGCCGCCCAGCCCCCGTCGGCCAGCGCGGCGAACGCCTCGGTCAACAGCGCGTCGCCGGCCAGGATCGCGTGGGCCTCGTCGTAGGCGACGTGACACGTCGGACGCCCCCGGCGCTCGTCGTCGTCGTCCATCGCCGGCAGATCGTCGTGGGCCAGGCTGTAGGTGTGGATCATCTCGACCGCGATCGCCCACGGGATCGCGGGCCCGGGGTCGCCCCCCAGCGCCTCGGCCGACAGCATCGCCAGCAGCGGCCGGACCCGCTTGCCCCCGCCGAACAGCACATGGCGCACCGGCGCCACCAGCCCCTCGGGCCAGGCCGACCACCGCTCGGTATAGCGCTGCAAGGCATCCTCGAACCGCTCGATGAGCCGGGCCTTCGCGGCGAGGAACTCATCGGTGTCCACCGGCGTCACGCCCCTCAACTCGGCGGCTCCGCCAGCGCCCGCTGCAGCTCCTCGACCCGCCGCTCGGCGCCTTCGAGCAGCGTATGCCCCTTTCGGGCCAGCCCGACCCCCCGCTCGTAGAGCCGCAGCGCCTCCTCCAGCGGCAGCTCGCCGCCTTCAAGCGCCCGCACCAGCTCCTCGAGCGTGTCGATGATCTCCTCGAAACGCTGGGGTTCCTCTTCGCTCACCGATGCTCCTCGTCGTCGTCGTTGTCGGGGTGGGCCGCGGTCACCGTCGCCTCCAGGCGCCCGCGGTGCAGCAGGATCTCGATCGGCTCGCCCACCGCGACGTCGCCCGCCGCGCGCACGACCCGCGCGCCCCGGCGCACGATACCGAACCCGCGGCCGAGGCTCGCGAGGGGCGACAGCGCCTCCAGCCGGGCGCTCAGCAGGCGCAGGGCCGCCCGCTTCTCGGCGGTGGCGGCGCCGCCGACCCGCGTGAGCCGATCGCCGAGGGCGTCCACCCGGGCCCGCTTGCGGGCGACCCGGGCCGCGCCGTGCGTCGCGAGCTTGAGCGTGACCGCGTCCAGCCGCCGCCGGGCATGGGTCAACCGGGTCATCGGGTGCAGCTCGCGAACGGCCTGCTCGTGGCGCCGCAGACGGGCTTGATGGACATCCAGCCGCTGGCGCATGGCCCGATCGAGGCGCTCGGCGAGGCGCTCCAGCCGACGGCGGTGGCCATCGGTCCGCACACCGGCGCGCAGTCGCTGCCGGCCCGCCGCCAGCCGCATCTGACGCCGCTCGAGCGCCCGCCCCAGGGCCCGGCCCAGGCGCTCGGCGATGCCGTCGAGCGCGTAGAGCAGGTCGCTGCGGATGGGCACCGCCATCTCGGCGGCCTCCGACGGCGTCGCCGCCCGCGCGTCGGCCACCAGATCGGCGATCGTCGTGTCGGTCTCGTGGCCCACCGCGCTGATGACCGGCACCGGGCAGCCGGCGATGGCCCGGGCGAGCGGCTCCTCGTTGAAGGCCCACAGGTCTTCCAGGCTGCCCCCGCCCCGGCCGACGATGATCACCTCGACCTGGGGATGGGCGGCCAGCGTGGCGATCCCCGCCGCCACGTCGGCCGCGGCGCCCTCGCCCTGAACCTGGGCCGGGTACAGCACGATCGGGATCTGGGGCGCGCGCCGGTGCAGGACGCTCTGGATGTCGTGACGGGCGGCGCCGCTGGGGCTGGTGACGACGCCTACGGCTCGGGGCAGCGTCGGCAGCGCCCGCTTGCGGCGGGGGTCGGTGAGCCCTTCGGCGGCCAGCCGGCGCTTGAGCTGCTCGAACGCCGCTTGCAGGTCACCGGTGCCCGCCGGCAGGAATCGCTCGACGATCAGGGAGTAGGCCCCCCGCGGGGCGTAGACCGACAGCGCGCCGAGGGCCAGCACCCGGTGCCCATCGAGCGGCTGATAGCCGCCGAACATCTGGATCCGCTCGGCGGTGCTGCGCCAGACGACGCCGTCGATGCGGGCGTCGGCGTCCTTGAGGGTGAAGTAGAGGTTGCCGCTCTGGTGCACCTTGACCTGGGCCATCTCGCCCTCGACCCAGATCCGCTGGAACTGGCGCTCGAGCGTTCCCTTGATCTGCTGGGTGAGGGCGCGCACCGACACCGCCGGCGGGCGTCGGCGGGTGGGCTGCGGACGCATGCCCCGATGTATCATGGCGGGTGGTCGCGGGTCACCGGGCCGATGCCGACCGGCTCATTCCTTGAGATAGAGCGCGAGGATGAGGATGCCGCCCGCGTGCTTCATGCCGGCCTGATAGAACATCTTGCGGGCGGGGGCCCGCAGGTCGACGTCGACCCTGCTCTGGGGGATGGTCAGCTTGATCTGGTGCTGCCGCCCGCTCTTGCCCTTGTAGGCGAAGACCGCGGTCTTACCGTTGGGCAGCGAGACCTGCCCCCCCTTCTGGGCCGTCAGCCGCAGCTCGGCCTTGTCGAGCTGCTTGAACGAGGTGTACCCGCCGAAGACTTTGGACAGCGACCCCTGGATGTTGGCCAGGGCGGGGTCGGTGTCGGTGCCGTTCTTGGTCGCGTGCACCACCGAGACCTTGAGCGTGACCCCCTCGGAGGCGCTCGCCACCAGGGGCGTGACGGACATCAGGGTCAGGGCCAGCGCGCCGACAATGGTTCTGCGTGTGATCATCAGATGGGATCCTCCCCGTCGAGCGGCTTGTCGTCCGCTTCTTCCTCGTCGAGCAGCCAGATGACCGTCGCCCCCTCGTCTTCGGCGGGCTGGCTGATGAGCACGGTCTTGTTGCCTTCGTTGCTGACCGCGTCCACCACCACCGCGCCGGCCACTTCGGTGACCCCCTCGCCCCCGTCGTCCCGGGCCGGCGACGCGACCCAGAACGCGACCGCTGCCGCAGCGGCGGCGCCGATCAGGGCTGGGGTCCAGTTGCGGGCCCACCAGCCCTTCAGCCGGCTCCACGCGCCGTCCGACGCCTCGGGGTTCGAGGGCGTGGCCGCCTCCCGCGCCGCCACCGGCGACGCCTCGACGGCCGGCGCCTCGTCGGGCAGGCGGGCCTCGATCCGGGCGAAGAAGTCGCCGAAGTCGGCGGCGTCCACCGCGGCGGCCACGTCGGCCTGGAGGATCTCCCGAAGGTTGATCAGGTCGGCGTGCGCCGCCGACCAGCCCGGCTCGTCCGCGATGCGCCGCTCGACCGCCGCGATCTCGTCGGGGGGCAGCTCCCCGTCGACGAACCGCTCGAGCATCTCCATGTCCTGCTCGTTCACGACCGCTTCCTCCGCACGCCGGCCCCCGCTCGATCGGCGCGGGGGTCACCGGCCTCCTCGAGATAGGGCTTGAGGGCTTTCTGAAGGTTCTTCCGCGCGTGGTGGAGTCGGCTCATGACCGTGCCGAGGTGGCAGTCCATGGTCTCGGCGATCTCCTCGTAGCTCATGCCTTCGATCTCGCGCAGAACGATGATGGTGCGGTGATTGTCGCTCAGCGTCTCGAGCGCGGCGTGCAGCACCTCGCCGAGCTCTTCCTGGCGGAACTTCTCGCCGGGGTGCATCGGCCGGGTATTGCCCTGAAGCGGGTGGACCCCGGTCGATTCGTCCCGCCGGCGGTACGAGTCGTCGTACTCGACGGACCTCATCTTCTTCCGCCTCCGGCACTGGTCGATGCACACGTTCACGACTATCCGGTAGAACCACGTGTAGAATGAGCTGTTGCCCCGGAAACCGCCGATGTTCCGAAAGACCTTGACGAAGGCATCCTGCGCGGCGTCCATGGCGTCGTCGGGGTTCTTGAGAATCCCGTAGGCGATGCCGAAGGCGCGTCGCTGATACTTCGAGACCAGTATCGAAAACGCTTGGCGATCCCCGCTTTTGCAGCGGGCAATGAGCTCATCTTCCGTCGGTTTCAACGCATCCTCGGCCACCGACGACGCCCCTGTATCTTCATTCACGCGGAGCGCATCTTATGGGAAAAAACACCGAGACGCGATGCCGAGTGCACCCGCAGCGGTGTCACCCGCCCGCCGAGCGCCCGCGGGGCGAGGGTCGATGACCGCCCGCCGCGCCGCATCCGAGGCCCGAGGAAGGATATGGCCGACAGCCTTGTTGTGAGACGCCGATGACGGCTCGTCCTCCACAATTCGACCGCATCGGCGACGTGCTCCGCCGCACCCGGCGGCGCCTGTGGCTGCGCGCCGGCCTCGGCGCCCTGGGGTGGCTCGGGGCCACGGTCGGCGGGGTGCTGCTGCTCGCGATCGGGGCCATGGGCCTCGGCGCGGACGGTGCGGCGGCGCGGTGGGTGACCTTCGCGGCGCTCGGCGCCTCGGCGCTCGCCGTGCTCGTCAGGGCCGTGATCGCGCCCGCCCGGCGGGCGGCGTCCGACGAGGCGGTGGCCGATCACATCGAGTCGCAGGTCGACGCGCTGGGGGACGGCGTCACGGCGAGCGTGCAGTTCGCCCGGGAGTGGCCCGCGCCCGGGCGGGGCGACCCCTCGATGGCCGCGGCCTTCGCCGAGAAGATCGCCGCCCGGCTCGACCGGCTCGACCCCCGGCAGGTCACCCCGATGGCGGCCGCGGCGCGGGGCTGGATCGCGGTGGCCCTGGTCGGGGCCGGCTGGGGCCTGCTGGGGCTCGTGGCCCCCGACGTGCTTCAGCGCGGGGCGAGCGCTCTGGCGGCGCAGTCGGTCACCGGCGGCGCCCGGGAGGTCGGCCCGCTGGTCGGCGACCTGACGCTGACGCTGCACTACCCGGCCTACACCGGGCGCTCACCGCGCCAGATCCCGAACTCCACCGGCGACGTCGAGGCCCCCAAGGGCACCCGGGTGGAGCTGCGGGCGACGACGCTGGCCCCGGCCGACGAGGCGCGTATGCAGTTCGGCGACGCGGAGCTGCCGCTGAAGCTGATCGAAGGGCGCGACATCACCGGCGAGTTCGTCGTCGAGGGCCCGGCCGTGTGGCGGGTCGCGCTGACGACCGGGGACGGCGAGCGGCTGATCGAGTCGATCGAGCGGCACGTCCGCCTCGAGGTCGATCAGGCGCCGACGGTGACCCTCAAGCTGCCCGCCGAGGACCTGGAGCTCGACGACCTGCGCACGGTGCCGGTCGTATTCGAGGCCCGCGACGACTTCGGCTTGAGCAAAGCGGCGGTGGTCGTCGCGCTCGCCGCCGAGAGCGAGCACCCCGAGCGCATCGAGCAGCCCGGCGCGCGCGGGCGGCGCATGGACGGGCGGGACGAGGTCGACCTCTCCATCGTGCAGGCCCGGCCCGGCGACCGGCTGATGCTCTTCGTCGAGGCCTACGACAACAACGACGTCGACGGCCCCCAGCGGGGGGTGAGCGCCACCCGCTTCATCACCGTGCACTCGCCCCAGGCCGAGCACCTGGCGCTGACCGAGAAGCTGCGCGAGACGATCGAGGTGCTGCTCGACGCCCTGGCCGACCGCCTGGAGCTGGACTGGCAGGCGACCGACCGCCCGCTGCCGGCCCGCATCGCCGACCTCATGCTGGGCACCCGGGAGGCCGCCGGGGCGCTGGGCGCGGTGGTCGAGGCGATGGCCGACGATCCGCTCACCCCCGACGAGGTCCGGCTGGCGCTGGCCGGGGCGCTGGGCACGCTGGAGCAGGCGATGGCCGGGGAGAAGGCCGCCGTCGAGCCCCGCACGGCGGCGCTGGAGGCCCGTCAGGGCGACGCGATCCGCGCCGCGAGCCGGGCCAACGAGGCGGTGGTCGACGCGCTGGAGCCGGCGATCATCCTGGTCGAAGCGATGGGCGCCCGGCTGGCCCTCGAGGACATGGCCGCGCTCGCCGATGAGCTCAAGGCGGCCCAGCACCGGCTGCGGGAGCTGGTCGAGCAGTACCGTCAGAACCCGGACGACGAGGCGCTCAAGGCCCGCATCATGCGCGACATCCGCCGGCTGCGTGATCGCATGGCCGAGATGCAGGCCCGCATGGCGCAGCTCCGCCAGAAGCTGCCCGAAGAGTTCCTCAACCTGGACGGCATCAAGCAGGACGACGTCGCCAAGGGGCTCGACGAGACCCGCAACCAGCTCTCCGACCTGGAGAAGATGCTCGACGAGGGCCGCATCGACGAGGCCCTGGCCGCGCTCGACGAGATGGACAAGGCGCTCGACGAGCTGAGCGCCTCGCTCGACCAGGACATGCAGGACCTGCACGAAGAGACGAACCCCGAGATGCAGCGGGCGATCAGCGAGCTGATGGACCAGACCCGCGACCTGATGAAACGCCAGGAGGACGTCGGCGAGAAGACCCAGGCGCTGGCCGACGCCGAGGCCGAGGCCCGGCGGCGGGCGCTCGAGGAGGACCTCGCCGGGCGCCTCGACGACATCGAGAAAGAGGCCGCGGCCCTGCGGCGCACGGTCGAGGACATCGCCCGCGAGCGGCTGCCGGCCATCGGCGAGGAGGATCTCGATCACCTGCGACAGCGGGTCGACGAGCTGAACCGCGCGCTCGACGGCAAGCAGCTCATGGAGGCCCTCGAGATGGCCGAGCGGGCGATGGACCACCTCGACAACCTCGATCGCTTCGCCCGCTTCGAGCCGGACGCCGAGCGGCTGCCGCGTCTGGTGCAGCAGGGCCAGCGGCAGGATGGGCAGGTGATGCGCTCGCTCGCCGAGCTGATCGACGAGGCCCGCCAGCGCACCGAGCGCTCGGTCTCACCCCGACAGGCCCAGGAACTGCGCCGGGAGCAGCAGGCGCTCTCGGAGGCCGCCGAGCGGCTGAGGCGGCGCGTGGCCGAGCAGGGGCAGAAGATGCCCGGCATGAGCGAGGCCCCCCAGCAGCAGGCCCGGGAGGCGGGCAACGCCATGCGGGACGCCGCCGAGCAGCTCCGCCGTCAGCGCCCGGCCCAGGCCCGCCCCGGGCAGCAGCAGGCCCAGAGCCAGCTCCAGTCGCTCATGGAGGGGCTGCGTCAGTCGGCCCAGCCACAGCGGGCCCAGCGCTCGCAGGGGCAGCGCCAGGGCCGACGGATGGCGGACGAGCGGGTCGTCATCCCCGGCGCCGAGGGCTATCGACCCCCGGCGGAGTTCCGCGAGGAGCTGCTCGACGCCATGAAGCAGCGCCCCGGCGAGCAGTGGCAGGAACAGGTCAAGCGCTACTACGAGTCGCTCATCCGATGAAGACGATCGCCCCCACGCTGCGCGCGGGGCTGGCGCTGGCGCTCCTGGCGCTGCTCCTGCCCGCGCCCCGCCCGGCCCACGCCGCCGACGACGAGACGCTCGGCGAGCTGCACGGCCTGATCTCGAACTGGCAGACCCCCCGGGCCCGGCGCCTGCTGACGCCGCTGCTCGCCGACGACCCCGATGACGTCGATCTGCGCTTCCTCGACGGGCGGCTCCTCTTCTTCGAGGGCCGCTACACCGAGGCGCTGACCGTGCTCGACGCGCTGGTGGCCGAGCTGGGCGACGACGTGTCTCCGGTCATCCGCCAGTTCCGCGACGAGGTGGCCACGACCCAGGAGACCCTCAAGGCGTTCGACGAGTTCGTCTCGCCCGACGGGCGCTTCCGCATCCGCTACATGGGCCGGGACGCGCTGGTGGTGCCGTTCGCGCTGGAGGTCCTCCAGAAGACCGACGCGGTGCTCGCCGAGGACTTCGCCTGGCGCCCGGAGGGGCAGGTCGTCGTCGAGATCTACCCCGAGATCCGGTACCTGGGGGCGGTCAGCCCGCTCACCGAGGCCGAGATCGAGACCTCGGGCACCATCGCCCTGTGCAAGTACAATCGGCTGATGTTCACCTCGCCTCGGGCGCTGGTCCGGGGCTACCAGTGGCGGGACACCCTGGCTCACGAGTTCGTGCACTACTACCTGACCCGCAAGAGCGAGAATACGATCCCCATCTGGCTGCACGAGGGCATCGCCAAGTTCCAGGAGGCCCGCTGGCGGGCCGATCCGGGCGCGCCGCTCGACCCGCCGGAAGAGGACCTGCTCGCCCGCTCGCTGGCCGAGGACAAGCTGATCACCTTCGACCAGATGCACCCCTCGATGGCCAAGCTGCCCAGTCAGGAGGCCGCCGGGCTGGCGTTCGCCCAGGTGCACATGGTCATCGACTTCCTGCACCGCCGGGCGGGCTACGGCTCGATCAACCGACTCATCGCCGCGCTGCGCGACGGGCAGAAGATGGATCCGGCGCTGCGGGGGGTCTACGGCTTCGACCTCGACGGCCTGTGGCTGACCTGGAAGAGCGCGATGGCCCGGGCCGGGCTGAAGACCCACCCCGGGCTGGTGC
Source organism: bacterium (assembly GCA_030426085.1). Lineage (GTDB taxonomy): Bacteria > Myxococcota_A > Bradymonadia > UBA7976 > UBA1532 > JACKDM01. Next base: position 96,084 of record JAUHYW010000005.1, read on the forward strand.
AGCGCTCGCTGGAGTTCAAGCGCCCCGGCGACCCCGATGATCCGGCGGCCGAGCCCGAGCCGGAGTACGCGACGATCGAAGAGAAGAAGGTCAAGGACTACGCCCACCTCGGCGAGCTGCTGCGGGCCCGCGACCGGTTCAAGGCGGCGCTGGTCGAGTATCGCAAGGCGATGGTGCTCGGGGGAGACGCCAACCCGCTGGTCCAGAACGGCGCGGCAGCCTCGATGCTCGAGCTGGGGGAGTTCGCGACCGTGCCGGCGACGCTGGAGCGGGTCTCCGCGTATTATCCGGGCTTCGTGACGACCCACATCCACCTGGGAGAGGCCCTGATGAAGCTCGGCCGGGACGCCGAGGCCGTCGAGGCGTTCGACCGGGCGGTGGGCATCAACCCGTTCCACCCGCGACCTCATCAGGCGCTGGTCGATCTCTATACCCGCCTCGGGCAGCCGGAGAAGGCCGCCCGCGCCCGCAAGACGCTGGAGACCATGCAATGAGTGACGCCCCCGGGGCGATCCCGACCGTCGCCGAGGCCGCCCGGGCCCGCGACGCCATCCTGGAACAGGTCAGCCGGCGCATCGTGGGGCAGAAGGCGGTGATCGAGCAGATGCTCATCGCCCTGTTCGCCCGCGGTCACTGCCTGTTCGTGGGCGTGCCCGGGCTGGCCAAGACGCTGCTGGTGAGCACCACCGCCGAGGCGCTGAACCTGACCTTCAACCGGATCCAGTTCACGCCCGACCTGATGCCGAGCGACATCACCGGCACCGACATCCTCGAGGAGGATCAGACCACCGGCCGGCGGCACTTCAAGTTCATCCGGGGGCCGGTCTTCGCCAACCTGCTGCTGGCCGACGAGATCAACCGCACGCCGCCCAAGACCCAGGCCGCGCTGCTCCAGGCGATGCAGGAGGGCCGGGTGACGGCGGCGGGCAAGACCTACACCCTCGACCCGCCGTTCCTGGTCTTCGCGACCCAGAACCCGGTCGAGCAGGAGGGCACCTATCCGCTGCCCGAGGCCCAGCTCGACCGGTTCATGTTCATGATCGAGGTCGGCTACCCCGACGCCGACGAAGAGCTGGAGATCGTGCTGCGCACCACCAGCGCCGAAGAGTCGACGATCGAGCCGGTGCTCGACCCGGCCCGCATCCTCGCGCTGCAGCGGCTCGTCCGCCAGATGCCGCACAACGACGCCGCCGCCCGCTACGCGGTGGCGCTCGCCCGCTCGACCCGGCCCGACGACCCGGGCGCGCCGGACGTCGTCAAGGAGTACGTGAGCTGGGGCGCCGGCCCCCGGGCGAGCCAGTACCTGGTGCTCGCGGCCAAGGCCCGGGCGCTGCTCGCCGGCCGGGAGACCTACGGGCGGGACGACGTGCTGGCGGTGGCCCGGCCGGTCCTGATGCACCGGGTCATGACGAACTTCCACGCCGAGGCGGAGCGGGTCGCGAGCGGCGACATCATCGATCGGCTGGTCGAGGCCCGGCGCGAACGGTGAGCGACCGAGACGAATCGGCGGTCGTCGACCGGGCCCTGCTCGCCCGCCTCTCGGGGCTGACGCTGCGCGCGGGGCAGGTGGTCGAGGGCATCCTGACCGGCATGCACAAGAGCCCGCACCACGGCTCGAGCGTGGAGTTCGCCCAGCACCGGGAGTACAGCCCGGGGGACGAGATCCGGCACATCGACTGGAAGGCGTTCGCCAAGAGCGACCGGTACTACGTCAAGCAGTTCGAGGACGAGACCAACCTGCGCTGCTACCTGATGCTCGACACCTCGGGCTCGATGGATTACGGCGGCGGCGGGCGGCCCTCGAAGATGCTCTACGCGGCCCGGCTGGCGACCGCGCTGGCCTGGCTGCTGCTGCGCCAGGGCGACGCGGTGGGCCTGCTGACGTTTGGTGAGCGGCTGGGCACCTACCTGCCGCCCCGGGCCCGCCCGGACCACTTCTGGCGGCTGGTCGAGGCGCTGGAGAAAGCGCCGGTCTCGGGGCGCACCAACGTCGTCGGGGCTCTGGAGCGCATCGCCGAGGTCGCCGGGCGGCGCAGCCTCGTGATCCTGCTGTCGGATTGCATGGACTTCGACCACCGCCTCGCCGGCATCGCCCGCCAACTCCGCCGCCGGCGGCATCGGGTCGCGGTGCTGCACGTCCTCGACCCCGACGAGCTCGACTTCCCGTTCAAGGAGCTGACCGAGTTCGAGGAGCTCGAGACCGCCGAGCGCGAGCTGGCCGATCCCCGGGGCATGCGCGACGCCTACCTCGCCGAGATCCGGGCGTGGTGCGAGGGCCTGCGCCGGGACCTGCTCGACGGCGACGTGACCTACCGGCTCGTCGACACCGCGGTCCCGATCGAGCGCTGCCTCTACGACATCGTGGCCGGGGCCGCCCGATGAGCTTCCTCTCCCCGGCGCTGCTGTTCGGGCTGCTCGCCGCCGCCATCCCGCCCCTGATCCACCTGATCCTGCGGCGGCGGGCGGTGGTGGTGCGGTTCCCCGCGCTGGAGTTCATCCGCCGCTCGAACCGCAAGACGGCCCGCCGCTTCCGGGTGAAGCAGATCCTGCTGATGGCGGTGCGCAGCGTGCTGCTGGGGCTGCTGGCGTTCGCGCTGGCCCGGCCGCTCTTGACCCACGACGACGCGCCGGTGGCGATGAGCGGCGAGCCGGACGGGGCGACAGTGGTCGTGGTCGACGCCGGCTACCCCATGCGCTGGCGGCTGGACGGCGAGGCGCTGCTCGACCGGGCCCGGTTCCAGGCCGAGACGCTGCTGGCCGACGGGAGCGGGCTGGCGGCGCTGGTGGTGGCCGGCGACCGGGTCGAGGTGCCCATCGACGAGCTGACCGGCGATCTGGCGGCCGTCCGGCGCGAGGTGGGGCGCATCGAGCCGGGGCACCGCCCGGCCGACCTGGGCGAGGCGGTGTCCCGGGCCTACGAGCTGCTCGCAGATCGACCGGGCCCGCGGCGGGTGGCGGTGCTGACGACCCCCGCCGGCGCGGCGAGCGACCTGCCGCAGCCCTCGGCCGCGGGCGTCGAGCTGGTGCCGGTGGCCGTCTCGGGCGGCGCGTCGGTGCCCAACCGGGCGGTGACCGGGGTCGCCCTGCGCCCGGCGCCCGAGATCGGGGCGAGCCACTGGCGCATCGACGCCCGGGTGCTCAACGCGGCCGACGCCCCGGTGAAGCGACTGCCGGTGCACCTCGAGGTCGACGGGGTGGTGACCGTGCGCGGCTTCCTGAGCCTCGGGCCGGGCGAGGAGGCGGTCAAGACGTTCTACGCGCCTATCGAGACCGACGCCGCGGTGCCGGCCCGGGTGGTGCTCGACCCCGACGCGCTCGAGGCCGACGACGCCCGCCCGTTCTGGCTGCGCCCGGCCCCCCGCATCCGGGTGCTGGCGGTCAACGGCGACCCCCGCCCGACCCCCTATCGCGACGAGTTGTTCTACCTGGAGCGGGCCCTGGCGCCCTCGGCCACGGCCGGGGCCCGGGTCCGGCTGACCATCTCGGGGGCCGACACCCTCGACCGCTTCGATCTGTCCGAGTTCGATGTGGTCGTCCTGGCCAACTTCGGCGCGCCGACCCCGCCGGTGGCTCGGGCGCTGACCGCGTTCGTCAACGGCGGCGGCGGGCTCCTGATGGCGGTCGGCGATCGGGTCGAGCCGGCCGAGGCCAACGTCGCCCTCGCCGGCCTGCTGCCCCGCACGCTGCGCACGGTCCGTCAGGCGGGGGACGCCGCGGCGAGCGCCGAGGGCGGCGATCGGCAGGCGACCCGCCCGACCGGCTTCGAGCGGGGGCACCCCATCCTGCGGGGCATCCCCGACCCGGAGGCGAGCAGCCTCGCCAGCGCCCGCATCACCCGCTACATGCTGCTCGACCCGGCCCCCGAGGCCGCCGGCGAGGTGGTGATCGGGCTCGACGACGGGGCGCCGTTCCTGCTGACCCGCGAGGTGGGTAGCGGTCGGGTGGCGCTGCTGACGGGCACCCTCGACCGCGACTGGGGCGACCTGCCCATCCGCCCCGACTTCCTGCCGCTGCTCCAGAATACGCTGCGCTACCTGACCCGGGTCGCCGAGGTCGACACCGCGCCGGTGCTCGTCGGGCGGGCGGCGCCGGTGCCGGTCGAGGATCCGCGGGTGCGGCGGGTGAAGGTGCAGACGCCGGACGGCGACCTGCGGGTCTCGGAGCGGCCCTCGGGCGAAGACCCGTGGGTGTTCGAGGAGACCGCCCGCCCCGGCCTGTACCGGCTGAGCCCCGACCCGCCGCTGCCAGGGCTGGTGGCCCTTCCCGGCTTCGCGGTGGCGCTCGACCCGGCCGGCGCCGACCTGCGCGGGCCGCGGGTGGTGGGCGAAGAGGCGCAGGGCGCGGCCGAAGCCCGAGCGGCGGCCCTCGGCGTGGGGCGGCGCACCGAGCTGTGGCACGCCGCGCTGGGCGGGCTGTTCGTGCTGTTGCTGGCCGAGGGGGCGCTGCTGTTCCGCCGCCGCCGGGAGGCCCCCGCGCTGCGCCAGCGCCCGGAGCCGACGCCCTCCGCTTGACTCAGCGCCCGGTGAAGACCGCCGCGCGCTTCTGCACGAACGCCTCGAGCCCCTCCCGGGCGTCGTCGCTGGCGAAGAGCTTCGCCTGGAGCTCACGCTCGAGGGCCAGGCCGTACTCCAGCGGCAGCTCGCCGCCGCTCTGGACCGCCCGCTTGATGTGCCCCACCGCCAGCCCCGCCCGGCCGGGCGCGCAGTAGCCGGCGGCCTTCTCGACCACCGCGTCGACGAAGGCGTCCCGCTCGAGCGCGGGCACCGTGCGCCGCCTGCCCCGCTTCTCGACCTCGGCCGTCTCCCCGATCGCGTCGGTGATCAGCCCGTGGCCCAGCGCGGCCTCGGTGTCGTAGGTCTCGCCCCCGATCATCATCGCCATCGCCTTCGCCCCGCCCACCAGCCGGGTGAGGCGCTGGGTGCCGCCGGTCCCGGGCAGCACGCCCAGGTTGACCTCGGGCAGCCCGATGCGGCCCCCGGCCCGGCGGGCGATGCGCAGGTCGCAGGCCAGCGCGATCTCGAAGCCGCCGCCCACGCAGTGCCCGTTGATCGCGGCGACGACCAGCTTGGGGGTCTGCTCGAGGCGGCTGAGGGTCTCGTTGGCGTGCAGGCAGAAGTAGTACTTGCTGGTGGCGTCGGCCCGCTCGAGCATCTTGATGTTGGCCCCGGCGCAGAAGTGCTCGCCGGCGCCGGTGATCACGATGGCCTGCACCTCGGGGTCGAAGCGGGCGGCGAGGATGTGCCCGTCCAGCTCGCGGAACATGCGGAACGTGTAGCCGTTGAGCCCCTCGTCGCTCAGCGTCAGCAGGGCCACCGGCCCCCGCTTCTCGTAGACCACCCGCGTCCGGTCGGGATCACCGAACCGATCGGCCCGGATCGACTCGCTCATGGGCACCTCCTTGCCGTCACCCGGGCCGCGTCATATCATCCGTCGGCCGCGCGGGACAGCGCCCACGCCGGGAGGTTTGCATGCAGGTCGAGCGGATCGCGGTCATCGGGACCGGCACCATGGGCAACGGCATCGCCGGGCAGGCGGCGCTGAGCGGGTTCGACGTCGTCATGTTCGACGTCGACCCGGCCCGGGTCGGGGCCGCCATGGACCAGATCGAGCGCACCTGGAAGAAGGGCGTCGACCGGGGCAAGGTGCCCGCCGAGAAGGTCGAAGCCGGGCGCGTCCGGCTGAAGACGGCCACCGAGTTGGACGCCGCGGTCGCCGAGGCCGACCTGATCATCGAGGCCGTGCCCGAGCGGATGGACCTCAAGAAGACCCTCTTCGCCGCCTTCGAAGCGCAGTCGGGTCCGCAGACGCTGCTCGCGTCGAACACCAGCAGCCTGTCGCTCACCGAGATCGCCGCGGCCACCGGCTGCCCCGAGCGGGTGCTGGGCATGCACTTCTTCAACCCGGTCGCCGTCATGCCGCTCGTCGAGCTGGTGCGGGGGCACCACACCGCGCCCGAGACGCTCGCCGCCGGGCAGGCCGTCGCCGAAGCGATGGGCAAGCAGTGCATCGAGGTGAACGACGCCCCCGGCTTCGCCACCAGCCGGCTGGGCATCGCGCTGGGCAACGAGGCCATGCGCATGTTCGAGGAGGGCGTCGCCTCGGCCGAGGACATCGACAAGGCGATGAAGCTCGGCTATCGCCACCCCATCGGCCCCCTGGCGCTGACCGATCTGGTGGGCCTCGACGTGCGGCTGGCGATCAGCGAGCACCTCTATCGGGAGATCGGGAGCGACACCTTCCGCCCCCCGCGCATCCTTCGCCAGATGGTGCGCGCGGGGAAGCTCGGCCGGAAGGTCGGCCAGGGCTTCTACCGCTACGATTGACTCTGATTCGCCTGCGACCCCGACCCGACCGACTGCCTCGATGCCCGACTCCACCCCCGTCGACCGCGCCGCGCTGTTCGACCGCCGCTTCATGCTCGTCACGGGCAAGGGCGGGGTCGGCAAGTCGACGGTGACGGCCATCCTGGGCCTGCTCTCGGCCCGCGCCGGCGCCCGCACGCTCATCTGCGAGCTCGACGCCCACGAGCGCATCGCGCCGATGCTGGGGCACCCCCCGGTCGGGGGCGAGGTCACCGAGATCGAAGAGAACCTCTCGGTGGTCGACATCCGCCCGTCGATGGCGATGGAAGAGTACGCCCTGATGAAGCTGCGCTTCCGGGCGCTGTACCGCCTCGTCTTCGAGAACCCGCTGGTCGAGTCCCTGGTGCGCTTCGTGCCGGGGGTCAACGACCTGCTCATGCTGGGCAAGGCGTTCAACCACGAGCGGGAGACCGACGACGCCGGCCGCCCGGTGTGGGATCGGGTGATCATCGACGCCCCGGCGACCGGGCACGGGATCACGTTCTTCCGGCTGCCGAAGATCATCCGGGATGCGGTGCCCGCGGGCAACATGCACCGGGAGGCAGCCGACATGTGGGCCCTGCTCACCGACCCCCGGCGCACGGCGGTGCACCTCGTGTCGCTGCCCGAGGAGCTGCCGGTGCAGGAGACCCGCGAGCTGCACGCCCGCCTCGCCGACGACCTGGGCATCCCCCTGGGCGCGCTGGTGATCAACATGCTGCCCGAGCGGCCGTTCGAAGGCCCGCTGGCCGAGGCGTTCGACGGCGTCGACGAACCCGGCGACCCCCGGCTGCGCCGGCTGTGGACCGCGGCCCGCATCCGCGCCGGGCGGGCGGCCAACGCCGAGCAGCACGCCCGCGCGCTGCGCGAGATGGGGCTGCCGACGATCGAGCTGCCCCAGCGCCCGGCCCGGGCCCTCGATCGGGCCGCGATCGACGCGCTGGCCGAGCGCTTCGCGACCCAGGTGAGCGACCCCGGGACGTCCGACGACCCAGCCCGGCAGGGCGGCCGATGAACCTGCCGTTCGACGCCGAGCTGCGCCGGGCGCGGCTGCTGGTCACCGCCGGGTCGGGCGGGGTGGGCAAGACCACGACCGCCGCGGCGATGGCGGTGCGGGCCGCGTCGTTCGGCCGGCGGGCCGCGGTGCTGACCATCGACCCCGCCCGCCGGCTGGCCGATGCCCTCGGACTCGGCGAGCTGACCGGCGAGCTGCGCCGGGTGGAGCCGTCCCGGTTCGCCGACGCCGGGCTCGACGCGGCCGGCGAGCTGTGGGCGATGATGCTCGACGTGAAGACCACCGGCGATCAGATGGTGCGCCGCTTCGCGCCCGACGCCGAGGCGGCCCGCGCGATCCTCGACAACCGCTACTACCAGTACTTCAGCACGTCGCTGGCCGGCGCGCAGGAGTACGTGGCTATCGAGCAGGTGCGGGCGCTCATCGACGAAGGCGGCTTCGACCTCGTCGTGCTCGACACTCCGCCGGCGGCCCACGCCATCGACTTCCTCGACGCGCCCGACCGCCTGGTGAGCGGGCTGGGCAGCCGCCCGGTGCAGATGCTGCGGGCCAAGGAGGACGGGGGCCTCGCGTCCCGCCTCGCCCGCAGCGGGCGGGGGCTGGTGCTCAAGGGGCTCAACAAGCTCACCGGCGGCCCGTTCATCGAGGAGCTGACCCGGTTCCTGACGGTCTTCGGCAGCATCCTCGACGCGCTGAAGGTCTCCGGCGAGGCGGTCAAGGCCCGGCTGCGGGCCGACGACACCCGCTTCTTCCTGGTGACGAGCCCCACCCGGAGCAACGTCGACGAGGCGATGGCCTTCCGCCGCCAGCTCGCCGAGCGCGACTTCCCGCTGGGCGGGGTGATCCTGAACCGGACCCACGCCCCGCTCGCGCCGGTGCCCGACGGCCCCGGGACCCGCGCGGAGCTGGACGCCGCGCTGGTCGAGGCCGGCCTCGACGGGCTGCCGTCCGCCGAGCGGGCGCGGCTGCTCGACGGCCTGTACGAGAGCCTCGCCCGCCACAACCGACTGGCCGACGCCGACATGCAGGCCGCCGAGCTGCTCGAACGCGCCACGGGGCACCGCCCGTGGCGCATCCCGCTGTTCGCCCACCCCATCCGTGATCTGGCCGATCTGGACCGGGTGGCGCGCCACGTCCAGCCGGTCGAGGCATGAGCCGGCGGGGCCAGCGGTTCGATCGGGGGCGGCGAAGTCCGGCCGCCGCGAAACCCGACCCGACGCCGGCTGTCGCACGGCCCATGCAGCATCTACAGACCTCGCCCATCGCCCGCGCCGCCCTGCTCATCGGGCTCGGCCTCGCGAGCGCCGCCTGCGGCAGCCGACCGGCTGTCCGCGATCAACCACCGCCCGCCGTCGTCGAGATGGAGCCGCTCGTCGTCGAGTACGACGCCGAGGCCGAAGGCGACGACGCCATCCGGGCCTACGACGCCCAGTCGCTCTTCGAGGACGCCCAGGGCGCCTTCGCCCGGCACGACTTCGCCGCCTGCGACAGCCTCTACGGCCAGCTCTTCGAGCGCTTCCCCCAGAGCCGCTTCGTGCACACCGGACTCTACAACCGGGGCCTGTGCCTCGAGCAGCTCCGAGAGCACGGCCGGGCCGCGGTGCACTTCCGACGCCACGCGCAGCTCTCGACCGAGCTGCGCGACCAGCGCGACGGCGAGTTCCGCTGGGGCTACAACCTCGTCAAGACCGGCGACTACCCCACCGCGATCCACCTCTACAACCGACTGCTCGACGCTGACGATCTGGGCCCGCTCGACCGCGCCGAGTGCCACCTGCGGCGGGGCATCGCGCAGTTCCGCCTGAGCCGGCCCGGCGCGGCCGAGAAAGACCTCAAGCGGGCGATGGCGCTCGTCGAGGAGGGCACCGAGGGCTTCGTCGAGGGCTCGGAGCTGATGGCCGAGGCCCACTTCCGCCGGGGCGAGATCTACCAGCGGCTGTCGCACAACGTCGCGCTCAAGCTGCCGGTGGCGAAGATGAAGACCGATCTGGCGGACAAGGCCCGGTTCTTCCGCCAGGCGCAGGACAGCTTCATCGCCGCGCTCAACGTGCGCCACAGCTACTGGGCGACGGCCGCCGGGCTCAAGCTGGGCGAGTTGTACGAGCAGTTCTACCTCGACGTGCTCCAGGCCGAGGTGCCCACCGACTTCGACCCGGTGACCCGCCGGTTCTACTTCGTCGAGCTGCGCACGCAGCTCGAGCCGCTGCTGGAGCAGTCGCTGGCGATCTACGAGAAGAACATCACCATGAGCGAGCGCATCGGGGCCCAGAACGAGTGGGTCGCCGCCACCGAGAGCCGGCTGGCCCGGCTGCGGGCGCTGCTCGAAGCGAGCCGGAAGGGCGGCGGGCCGGCCGTGCCCCCGCCTCCGGAGCCGGTCGAGGCGGTGCCCCCGGTCGACCCGCCCCCGCCAGAGGCGCCAGACGCTGCGGGCGCTCCGGACGCCCCGGACGACCCGCCAGCCCCGGGGGACGGATGACCGAGCGGACCCGGGTCATGGCGCTCGACGTCGGCCTCAAGACCGTCGGCGTCGCCGTCAGCGACCCGCTGCGCATCATCGCCCAGGGCGTCACGACCGTGCGCCGTACCGGGCTGAAGGCCGATCTGGCCGCCCTCGAAGCCCTCGTCGCCGAGCACGCCGTCGACCGGATCGTGGTCGGCTGGCCGCTCCAGCCCAACGGCCGCCCGGGGGCCATGACCCGGATCGTCGACCGCCTCGCCGACGCGCTGGCCAGGCGCACCGGGCTGCCCATCGAGCGGTGGGACGAGCGCATGACCTCCCGCCTCGCCGAGCGGGCCCTGATCGAAGGCGGCGCCCGCCGCGCGACCCGGCGGCAGGTGGTGGACAAGGTCGCGGCGGCGTTGATACTCCAGAGCTGGCTGGACGCCCGTCCGCCGCAGGACCGGGAGCAGGGAGAGACGGTTTGAGCCGATGGCTGGTCCGCATCGGGCTGGGGCTGCTGGTCGTGGCGGGGGCCGCCGCGGCCTACGGTTGGCATCGGCTCGGCTCGCTGGACGCGCCCCTCTCGGCCGAGGGCGGCACTGCGACGGTCGAGATCGAGCCGGGCATGAGCTTCGCGGGCATCGTCGACCGGCTGCACGCCGAGGGCCTCATCCGCGACCCGCTCGTCTTCGAACTCTACGGCCGCTATCTGGGCGTAGGCGGCCGGCTCAAGGCGGGGACCTACGCCGTCGACACCCGCCAGACCCCGCGCGCGCTGCTCCGAGCCCTCGAGGCGGGCACGCTGCCGCCCGAGGCGCGGGTCACCATCCCCGAGGGCTTCAACCGCTGGCAGATCGCCGACCTGCTCGCCGAGCAGGGGCTGGTCGACCGGGCCGACTTCCTCACCCGGGTCGAGCGGGGTGATCTGGAGGGCCGGCTCTTCCCGGATACCTACCGCTTCCGCCCCGAGGCGGGCGCCGAGGCGGTGCTCGACGTGCTCACCGCGCGCTTCGAGGCGGTGCACGCCGAGGTGCTCGCCGCCGCGCCGCCCGCGGCCCGCCCGCAGGACGCCGCCGCCGTGCGCCGGCACATCGTCCTGGCGTCCCTGATCGAGAAGGAGGGCCGCACCCCCCGCGATCGACGGCTCATCGCCCGGGTCTTCCACAACCGGCTGGCCCGGGGCATGAAGCTGCAGACCGACCCCACCTGCGTCTACGACGCCCGGTGGTATCGCGAGGTGCCCCACCCCCGGTACTGTAAGAACCCGGAGAATCGATACAGCACGTACGTCATCGACGGCCTGCCGCCGGGCCCCATCGCCAACCCCGGCCGGGACGCGCTCGCCGCGGCGCTCGAGCCGGCCACCGGCGACCGCGCCGAGAAGCTGCTGTACTTCGTGGCGCGACGGGACGGCACCGGCGAGCACCATTTCAGCGAGACGTACGCCGAGCACCAGCGCGCGGTGCAGCGCTACCTGCGCTCCGACCGCGCCCGACCGGGGAGGAGACCGAGATGAGCAGGCGCAGCAGCCGGGGCAAGTCGGGCAAGGTGACCGTCGAGCTCAAGGGCGTCGACAAGCGGGTGCTCAAGCACGTCTGGGACAAGATGCGCCGGGGCGAAGAGCTCGAGGGGCAGGAGTTCTACATCGGCCGCTCGATGGCCGATCACCCCCAGTGGTTCCCGTTGTTCGAGACGATCGGGCTGCTCGAGGGCGACGACACCCTGCCCGACGGGCAGAACCCCTTCGTGCACCTGACGTTCCACGTGATGATGGGCTCCCAGATCTTCAACCGGAACCCCAAGGAGGCCGAGGTCTTCTACCGCCTGCGCCTCAAGCGGGGCGACGAGCCGCACGACATCATCCACATGATGATCAACGTGTTTCAGCGGCACCTTGCGTGGACCGCTCAGCACGCGCAGCAGGGCGGCCCGGGCGAGTTCGACACCCGGGCCTACGCCAAGACCCTGCGCAGCCTGCAGAACCTCAAGACCGACCGGCTGTGGCAGCGGCTGGGCTACCCCACCCCGCCCAAGGCCCACGAGGGCGAGAAGACCTACGGCACCTGAGCCCGCGCCGCGACCGCCCCCTCGACCCACTTCACGTAGGCGTCGCCGAGATCGACCCCGGCCAGCTTCTCCACCTCGCGGATGCCGGTGGGGCTGGTGACGTTGATCTCGGTCAGGTAGCCCCCGATCACGTCGAGCCCCACGAACCACAGCCCGTCCTGCCGCAGCCGGGGGCCGACGGCGGCGCAGATCGCCCGGTCGCGCTCGGTCAGCTCGGCGTGGCTCACCGTGCCGCCGACGTGCATGTTGCCCCGGTTGTCGTCCGCCTGCGGGGTGCGCAGGATCGCGCCCACCGGCACCCCGTCGATCAGGATGATGCGCTTGTCGCCCTCCCGCGCCGCCGGCAGATACTGCTGAACGACGACCCACCGCTCGCCCTCGCCGGTCAACGTCTCGAGGATGCTGGACACATTGCGGTCATCGGGCCGCAGCAAGAAGATCCCGGCCCCGCCGTGCCCGTCGACCGGCTTGACGATCAACGGCTCGCCCTTCTCCGCCAGCCGCCGCCGGATCACCGCGATGTCGCGGGTGACCAGGGTCTCGGGGCAGAACTCGGGGAACTGCAACGCATACAGCTTCTCGTTCGCGAAGCGCACCCCGGTGGGGTTGTTGACCACCAGCGCGTCCCCGGCCAGATCCAGGATGAAGCTCGCGTGCAGGTAATCCCGGTCGACGGGTGGATCCTGGCGCATCCAGACGCTGTGGAAGTCGCCCAGCCGGGCGTCGACCCACGGCCCGAGGCGGTAGAAGTCCCCGTGGTCCTCTTTCACCGTGACCGGGGCCGTCCGGGCCCAGCCCTCGCCGCCCTCGGCGTAGAGGTGCTCGGTGTTGCAGTAGAAGACCTCGTGCCCCCGCCGCTGGGCGGCGAGCAGGAAGCCGAAGGTGGTGTCCTTGTCGATGAGGACCCGCTCGATGGGATCCATGACCACCAGGATGCGCACGACGCATACCCCCGCTCCGGAATGAATCGCCTGGGGTCGAGCGCGTTCCGGAGACCCGCTATGCTCGCCCCGACCCCTCGCACAGAGGAGCATCGAGATGTCCGACGCCCGCCTCGTCGCCGCGGCCCTGCTCACCGCCACGGTCCTGCTCGCGCTCCGGGCGACCGCCGAGCCGGCCGCGTCACCCTCGGCGCCGCTGCCGGTCGAAGCCGACTGGAGGGCCCGGTCGGAGGCGTGGTTCACCGCGAAGGACGAACCCGCGCGCCGGCAGGAGATGCGCGCCGTCACCCGGGCGCTTCGCCAGCCGTGCAGATACTGCCACACCCCGGACTTCACCGGGTATACCGACAAGCGTCTGATCAGCCAGCAGATGATGGCGCTGTCGGCCGAGCACGGGGTGACGTGCGCCGAGTGCCACGCCGGGCGAGACGGGCTGACGCCTCTGGGGCAGCGCGCGGCGCCGATGTGGGCTCTCGCCCGGGAGAAGGAGACCTTCTGCGGGACGTGTCACGTGAAACATCGCCGATTCGAGGCCCTGACCCCCGCAGGCGAGCGCTTCGCGAAGGCCGAGTGGCCCGCGTGGCGCGAGGCCCACGGGGTGAAGCCCCCGCCGAAGCCCGGAACCCCCGCTCCGGGCGCGCCGCCCTCGAAGACCGCCCCGCCGAAGCCCGCGCCATGAGCCCGCCGCTCCACCGCCTGCGGCAGCGCCTCTGGCACCTGCTCCTCGATCTGGCCGAGGCCCCACGGACCCGCCGCTGGGTCCGGCGGGCGGGGGCCCGGATCGCCCGTCGGCGACGGGCGCGGGCGATCCGACGCGGCGCGAGGGGGCGCCCCGCTCAATCACCCTGACGCCGCCGGGCGACGGCGGGCACCACCCACAACGCAGCGCAACCGAGCCCGGCGCCGGCGAGCAACAGGCCGAGCGTGCCGCCCTGCTCGGCGAAGGCCGGGGCCAGCCCGGCGGGCGGCGGCGCCCGGCCCACCAGCTCGCCGTTGAGATCGGCGGCGGCCATCAAGCTGCCGTCGACCCCCCGGTCGAGCTGCACCCCGATGATCAGCGTGGCGTCTTCGTAGTCGACCCGGATGGTGACGTTGCCCGAGCCGACCTCCTCGAATCCGGCCCCGTGCAGCGCCTCGATGATGCGCGGGCGCTGGGCTGAGTAGAACGCCTTGAGCGCCGGCAGGTCACGCTCCCGGATCCAGCCGGCGACTTCCCCGGGCGCCGCGCCCGCGCCCGCCACCTGCGCCGCTTGCTGCACCGCCGCCGCGAGGCGGGCGTGGTCGTCGCGGTCTCCGCTGAGCGACAGCACCGGCAGGCCGCCCACGATCAAGGCCCCGAGGAGGAGCGCAGCGGCGAGGTACGGGCGCCACTTGCGCAGCGCCTGCATGCCGTCGGCCCCGCTCCGCGCCAGCGACGGGGCCGACCGGGGCTCGGCCGGCGCGCTCGCGATCTGGCGCGCCATGAGGCGGATGTCGTCCCGGGCCATCTCGGCTTGCAGCTCGTCGATCCCACGCGGCTCGGCGCGGGCGGGCTCGTCGGGGGGGTCGGAGGGCGGCGGCTTCGCGGCTGCTCGCGCCGCGCCGGGCGGCGCCGTCCTCGGCCGGTCGGGCTCGGGGGGCGATGATGCGCGCGATCGATCGCCCGCGGCGGGGGGAGCGGTCGAGCGGCCCGGGCGACGGCTCGCGCCGGATCGGTCGCCCACCGGAGGCCGCGCGGAGGCGCCGGCGCCCGAGACCCGGGCCCGCACGGCGCTGTGCCGCCCCGACTGCCGGGCGCCGGGGCGCACGGCGCGATGGGGTCCGGTCGTGCGCACCCGCCCCGCCGCCTCGCTGCGCTGGACCGACGGCGGGCGATGCCGCGGGCCGTCGGAGGCGGCCGGTCGATAGCCGGGGATCGCGATCGACCGGCCGTCACCGGGCGTCGACCGCTGCTCGCGCTGGTCGTCGTCGGACGTGCTCATGCCCCCCCGCTCGCTGGCTCACCGAGCATCTTACAGCAGGCGACGTTCGATTCCGACCGGCCTCGCCGACGATTCTGCGCGCGCCGGGCTCGGGGGCTACTCGGCGAGCGCCTCGTGGATGGTGCGGGCGAGCTGGACCCCGATGCCATCGACCTCGGCGAGCTGCTCCACGGTCGCCCGCCGCAGCCGCTTGAGGCTGCCGAAGTGGCGCAGCAGCGCCTTGCGGCGGGTCTCCCCCACCCCCGGGATGCGGTCGAGCGCGCTCACGAAGTTGCGGCCGATGCGCAGCTTGCGGTGGAACGTGATCGCGAACCGGTGGGCCTCGTCCCGCAGGTGGGTCATCAGGAACAGCTCGTCGGTGTGCGACCGCAGCACGATCGGATCCTTGACACCCGGCAGGAACACCCGCTCCGCGGAGCGCAGCGGCGCGCCGTCCGGCCCGGCCCCCCCGTCGAGCACCCGCGACTTGGCCAGGCCGACCACGTCGACCCCGGTGACCCGCAGGTCCTCGAAGACCGCGACCGCGACGTTGAGCTGCCCCTTGCCCCCATCCACCACGATCAGGTCGGGCAGGTCGCCCTCCTCGAGCCCCCGCCCCAGGCGCCGCAGCAGCACCTCGCGCATCATCGCGAAGTCGTCGGTGCCTTCGACCTCCCGGATCTTGTAGTGCCGATAGCCCGAGCGCTTGGGCACCCCGCCTTCGAACACGACCCGTGAGGCCACCGGCTGCGCCCCCTGGAACAACGAGATGTCATAGCACTCGATGCGATAGGGCATGTTGAGCAGGGACAGCTTCTTCTTGAGCCGCACCAGCCCCCCATCGCGCACCGCCTCCTCCCGCCGGGCCTGGAAGAACGCGTGCTCGGCGTTGGCCTGGGCCATCTCCAGCAGCCGCTTGCCCGACCCCCGCTGAGGCACCTTCAGCCGGACCCGGGTCTCGCGCAGCTCTTCGAGCCGCTCGTGCAGCGCCGCGGCCCCGTCGGGCTCGACCGGCATCAGCACCTCGTGGGGCACCGGGTTGCCGCCGCTGTAGAACAGGTTGCAGAACGTGCTGAGCACCTCGGCGTCGGGCGTGCCCTGGCGGTCGAAGCCGAACGCCCGGGAGCCGACCAGCTTGCCCGAGCGCACCAGCAGCACGACCACTTGCAGGAAGCCGCCCTCGCGATAGAGCCCGAAGACGTCCCGATCGATCGCCCGCAGATCGACGAGGTGCTGCTCTTCGAGGCTGCCCCGCACCGCCTGGAGCTGATCCCGATAGCGCGCCGCCCGCTCGTAGGCCATCTCGGCGGCGGCGGCCTTCATCTTCTCCTCGAGCTGGCGGGCCAGCTCGTCCCGCCGCCCCTGCAAGAAGAGCATGACCTCGCCCACCTGCTGGGCGTACTCGTCGCGGTCGACCGGCAGCACGCAGGGCCCCGGGCAGCGCTTGATCTGGTACTGCAAGCACGGGCGGGAGCGGTTCTTGAAGCTCAGGTCGTCGCAGTTGCGCAGCTTGAAGTGGCGCTCGACGAGCTTGAGCGTCGACCGGATCTTGCTCGCCGAGTGGTAGGGCCCGAAGTACTTCGCGCCGTCCCGCCGCGGGCGCCGCACGACGTCGATGCGGGGCCAGTCCACCCGATCGTCGATGCGCAGGTGCAGGAAGTTCTTGTCGTCCTTCAGCTCGACGTTGAACCGCGGCTGGTGGCGCTTGATCAGCTCGTTCTCGAGGATCAGCGCCTCTTTCTCGTTGGACGTGATCAGCACCTCGATCCGGTCGAGGAACCGGTCGAGCAGCCGGACGAAGTAGCGGGTGTCGCTGGTCGCGCCGAAGTACTGCCGCACCCGGGCCCGCAGGTTGGCCGCCTTGCCGACGTAGATCACGCGGCCCTCGGCGTCGCGCATCAGGTAGCAGCCGGGCTCGGTGGGCAGCCGCTCGATATCGGTCTGGGGGTCGAACGGCATCAGCCCACCGCGAGCTGCATCTTCTCGAGCGCGAGGAGCTGATCCCGCAGGGTCGCCGCCCGCTCGAAGTCGAGCGCCTCGGCGGCGGCGAGCATGTCCTTGCGGGTCGCCTCGATGCGCTGCTTCAGGTCGGCGACGTCGGCGAGCACGCCCACGTCCACCATCGGCGCCTCCTCCTCCGGCTCACCGGCCAAGGCCCGAGCGGCCTCTTCGAGGTCGGTGATCTTCTTGGTGACCGTCTGGGGCACGATGCCGTGCTTGGCGTTGAAGTCGAGCTGGATCTGCCGCCGGCGGTCGGTCTCATCGAGGGCCGCCTGCATCGAGCCGGTCATGCGATCGGCGTACAGGATGACCCGCCCCTCGGCGTTGCGCGCCGCCCGGCCGATGGTCTGGATGAGCGAGCGCTGATCGCGCAGGAAGCCCTCCTTGTCGGCGTCGAGGATCGCGACCAGCCCCACCTCGGGCAGGTCGAGCCCCTCCCGCAGCAGGTTGATGCCCACCAGCACGTCGAACACTCCCAGCCGCAGGTCGCGCAGGATCGCGGTGCGCTCGATGGTGTCGATGTCGGCGTGCAGGTAGCGCACCTGCACCCCCAGATCCCGGTAGTACTCGGTCAGATCCTCGGCCATGCGCTTGGTCAGGGTCGTCACCAGCACCCGCAGACCGCGGTCGACGGTCTGGCGCACCTCGTCGAGCAGATCGTCGACCTGCTCCGTCGCCGGGCGCACCTCCACGCCGGGATCGACCAGCCCGGTGGGGCGGATGATCTGCTCGACGATCACCCCCATCGACTGCTCCAGCTCGTAGTCGCCGGGGGTCGCCGAGACGTAGATCACCTGGTTCTGGGTCTCGACGAACTCCTCGAAGCGCAGCGGCCGGTTGTCGAGGGCCGACGGCAACCGGAAGCCGTACTCCACCAGGTTGAGCTTGCGGGCCCGGTCGCCGCGGTACATGCCGCCCACCTGGGGCAGCGAGACGTGGCTCTCGTCGACGACGAGCAGCCAGTCGTCGGGGAAGTAGTCGAGCAGGCACGGCGGCGGCTCACCCGGCGCCCGCCCGGTCAGGTAGCGGGAGTAGTTCTCGATGCCGCTGCAGAACCCGAGCTGCTCGAGCTGCTCGAGGTCGAACATCGTGCGCTGCTCGAGCCGCTGCGCCTCGAGCAGCCGGGTCTCGGCGTTCAGCGCCTGCAGCCGCTCGCGCAGCTCGACCCGGATCTCCTCGATCGCCTCGTCGATGCGCTGCTGACCGACCACATAGTGCGAGCCGGGGTAGACCGCGATCTTGTCCAGCGCCTCGATGCGCCGGCCACGCAGCGGATCGATGAGCGCGATGGACTCCACCTCGTCGCCGAAGAACTCGATGCGATAGGCCGCGCTCTCCTCATGCACCGGGAAGATCTCGAGCACGTCCCCCCGGACCCGGAAGGTGCCCCGGTGGAAGTCGTAGTCGTTGCGGGCGTACTGGATGTCGACCAGCCGGGCCATCACCGCGTCCCGGTCGGCGGTCTGGCCCACCTCGAGCTGCACGAGCTGCCCGTGATAGGCCGCGGCGCTGCCCAGGCCATAGATGCAGGAGACGCTGGCGACGATGATGACGTCCCGCCGCTCGAGCAGACCGCGGGTCGCCGCGTGGCGCATCCGGTCGATCTCCTCGTTGATGCGGGCGTCCTTCTCGATGAAGGTGTCCGTCGACGCCACATAGGCTTCGGGCTGGTAGTAGTCGTAATAGCTGACGAAGTACTGGACCTCGTTGTAGGGGAACAAGGTCTTGAACTCACCGTAGAGCTGGGCGGCCAGGGTCTTGTTGTGGGCCAGGACCAACGTCGGGCGCTGGGTGCGGGCGATCACATTGGCGATGGTGAAGGTCTTGCCCGAGCCGGTGACCCCGAGCAGCACCTGATGGGGGTCACCGCCTTCGAGCCCCGAGACCAGCGCGTCGATCGCCGCCGGCTGGTCGCCCCGCGGCTCGTGGTCCGAGACCAGTTCGAAACGCTTCACGTGTTTCACGTGGAACGCGCCTCCCCCTCGCCGGCCTCCTCGCCCCCGGCCCCCGGGGGCACGTCGAGCACCCGCCAGTCGGTGCCGCCCGGGTGGTCCATCAGGATCACGCCGGCGGCCTCCATCTCGTCCCGGATCCGGTCGGCCTCGGCCCAGTCCCGGGCGGTGCGGGCGGCGATACGGGCCGAGATCTGCTGCTCGATCCACTGCACGCTCAGCTCACGGCGGATGACCGCCTTCTGCCGGTGGCGCTCGAGATAGCCCCCGGGGTCCTCGCCGAAGAGGTTGAGCACCCCGTCGATCGCCCGGATCTTGTCCAGCAGCAGCCGGGCGGCGGCCGCGGCGGCGGCCTGCTTCTTCTTCTTGCGGGTCGAGATCAGCTCGTTGAGCGTGCGGAAGGCCTCGTTGACCGGATCCATCGCCCGGGGCACGTTGAAGTCATCGTCCATCGCCTCCCGGAACCGGGCCTCGACCCCGTCGATGACCGCCTGGCCCGGCAGCGGACCCTTGTGCTCGGCGTGCGCCTCGGCGAGGAAGACGGCCGCCTTGCGCAGCGTCTCGTAGTAGTAGGCCAGGCGGGCGGCCGCTTCGTCGAGCATCGCGTCGCTGAAGTTGATCGGGTTGCGGTACTGGCTGCCGGTCGCCAGGAAGAAGCGCAGCACGAGCGGCTCGTAGCGCTCGGCGATGTCGCCCACGCTGAACACGTTGCCCAGCGACTTGCTCATCTTCTCTTCGTCGATGGTGATGAAGCCGTTGTGCATCCAGTAGCGAGCGAAGGTGCAGCCGGTGGCGCCCTCCGACTGGGCGACCTCGTTCTCGTGGTGGGGGAAGATGAGATCCCGCCCCCCGCCGTGCAGATCGAAGGTCTCGCCGAGCGCCGCCATGCTCATCGCCGAGCACTCGATGTGCCAGCCGGGTCGGCCCTCGCCCCACGGGCTGTCCCACTTGGGCTCGCCGGGCTTGGCCGACTTCCACAGCGCGAAGTCCATCGGGTTGCGCTTGCGGGGGTCGACCTCGACCCGGGCCCCGGCCTGCATCTGGTCCAGCGGGCGCTTGCTGAGCTTGCCGTAGTCGGCGAAGTTGGCGACGTCGTAGAAGACGTCCCCGTCGACGTCGTAGGCCAACCCCTTATCTTCGAGGCGCTGGACCAGGGCGATGATGTCGTCGATCGAGGTACTCACCCGCGGCTCGTGGTCCGGCCGGGCGATCCCGAGCGCGTCCATGTCGGCGTAGAACGTGTCGATGTTCTCCTGGGCCAGCGCCAGCGTGTCCATGCCCCGCTCGTTCGCCCGCTTGATGATCTTGTCCTCGACATCGGTGAAGTTGCGGACATAGGTCACCGCGAAGCCCGCGTAGCGCAGGTAGCGGTAGATGATGTCGTATGCGGTGTAGCACCGGGCGTGGCCGATGTGGCTCCGAGCATAGGGCGTGACGCCGCAGACGTACATCCGCACCCGCCCCGGCTCGAGGGGCTCGAAGGGGCGCTTGGTTCCGGCGAGCGTGTCGTGGATCTGGATCGGCATGGGGCGTGGGCTCTCTTGGCTGCGGCTCGGCTCTGCCCGAGCGGGGCATCATCCTGGTCATTTTGCCGGTCGACGTCCACCCGGTCGACGGCGACACCCGTGGGCGGCACATTGACCGGGCGACCGATCGGTGAAAGACTCGCCGGGCGCGCTTCGGGGGCGCGGCCCGCCTGGAGGATGCCTCGATGACCGTCTGCACCGCGTGCGGCACCGAATCGCCCGACGATCTGCGGCACTGCCCGCAGTGCGGGGCAGCGCTGCCCGAGCCCGATGCGCCCGGCAATACGAGCCACTTCGGCGAGAAGGATCTCGAGAAGCTGATGACGCGCATGGGCCGCGAGCCCGACGGCGCGACGCCGCCGAGCAACCTCATGGCCGGCCTGCCCCGCCCCAAGGTCGGGTCGATGGCCTCGCCCCTGCGCGGCGGTCAGACCTCACCGTCGGATCGGCGCAAGCCCGAGCAACGAGCCCGCTCGGCTTCGGGCAGCACGGTGATGGGCATGCCGCTGTTCACCACCGGCGAGCAGCGGGCGGTCTCGGTGCCCGCGCGCCAGCCCAGCGCGCCCCCGGCTGCGGCCCCGGCGGACGAGGCGTCCGCGAGCGGCGGGCCCTCGATCCAGTCGCTCGGCAGCTTTCAGGACGACTTCGGCGCCGAGGGCTCCCAGCCGCCGGCCGCCGCCCCGGCCGAGACCGCGGGGGTCGCCGATCCGATGGCTGCCGGAGCGACGGGCGCCGAGGACGCGCCCGGTGGGGCTGAGATCGCCGACGCCGCCGCCCCGGACCAGGGCCCGTCGGCACCCCGGGGCCCCTCCCGACCGCCCGCTGCCGGCGCGGCGCCGGGCCCGGATCCCGAGCCGGGCGATCCACCCCCGATCACCTCACCCGATCGCCCCACCGAGCCCGCGCCCGCGGTCGGGTCGGGCGGCAGCGGGCGCCTGGTCGCGGCCGTCCTGATCGCGGCGGTGCTCGCCGGCGTGGCGTTCTTCCTGCTCAAGTGAGCGCCGCGCGTTCGAGCGACCCCCCGGCCCGCCCGCCGGCCCGCCCGCCGGCCCGCCCGTGCCGCGCCTCCCACGTCGAGATGACCGAGATGGTGCTGCCGCCGGACACCAACTATCACGGCACCGTCTTCGGCGGACGCATCCTGCAATGGATCGACATCGCAGGTGCCATCGCCGCTCAGCGCCACACCCACCGCAAGGTCGTGACCGCCTCCCTCGACGACATGCACTTCGCGGTGCCCGTCCGATTGGGCGACGTGGTCGTGCTCAAGGCGGCGGTGAACTATGTGCACCGGACCTCGATGGAGGTCGGGGTGCGGGTGGAGCGGGAGGTCATCACCACCGGGGAGCGCGAGGTCGCGGCGACCGCCTACCTGACCTATGTCGCGCTCGACGACGACGGCGCGCCGACCGTGATCCCGCCGGTCACCCCCGAGAGCCCCGAAGAGAAGCGGCGCTTCGCCGACGCGATCACCCGCCGCGAGTTCCGGTTGGCTCGGCGGGACGCGCTGCTCGCCCGGCGCAGCGCCGACGAGGCGGCCAGCGGCTGAGCCGACCGGGCCGCGCGCGGCGGTTGCCGCCCGGGTGGACCGCCCGTACCCTGGGGCGAACTCGACCCGTGAGGCCCGATGCGTCGCCCACCCGCGCTGCCCGACCGCCCGGTGATCCGGGTCATCCACCCCTGCGGCACCCTCGCACCCCACCAGGGCCCGCTCGAAGCGGGCCTCGCCCGCCTCGAAGCCGCCGGGTGCGAGGTGCGGTGGGATCCGACCCGCGCGGAGGACTGCTGGCGGGGCTATCTGGCGGGCACCGACGAGACCCGCGCCGCCGAGTTCGTCGCCGCGCTCGACGAGCCGGGGGTGCACGGGGTGTGGTTCGCCCGGGGCGGCAGCGGCGGCGCCCGCATCGCCGAGCGCGTGGCCCGCGCCGCCGCCGACCGCCCCCCGCGGATCGTCGTGGGCTTCAGCGACGCGACCGTGTTCCTCGACCTGCTCGCCAGCCGGGTGGGCTGGGTCACGTTTCACGGGCCGGCCGTCACCAGCCTGGGGCACCCCGCGATCGAGGTCGAACTCGACGCGGTTCTCGACGTGCTGCGCGGGGCGCGGCGTGAGATCCCGTTCGCCGACGCTGCCCCCGCAGCGGGCGAGCCGACATCGGGCATCGCCATCGAAGGCCGCTTGATGGGGGGCAACCTCACCGTGCTCGCGGCGAGCATGGGCACGCCCGTCGCCCCGGATCCGGTCGCCGACGCGATCTGGCTGCTGGAGGACGTGGGCGAGCCACCGTATCGCCTCGACCGCAGCTTCTGGCAACTCCGCGCGGCCAACGCGCTGGGCGACGCCCGCGCGCTCTGGCTGGGGGACCTGGGGCTCTCGGACGAGGCCGAGCGCTCGGCCCGCGTTCACCTCGCCGACGACGCCGCGTTGCCGCTGGTGAACGGCGCCCCCGCCGGGCATCGCGGGCGGCTCGACATCCTGCCCATCGGGGGCTGGGGCACCCTCGACCCCGAGGCGCGCACCTTCTCCAGCCCCCACCCCTGGGTCGACCGCGAGGGCCGGTGAAGGGGTGCTTCCAGGTCGAGCAGATCATGCAGGCGGCGGTCGCCGAAGGCGTGACGCCCGCCATCGCGTTCGCCGTCTCCCGGGGGGACGGGCCGCCGCGAACCCGCTTCGCCGGGCAGGTCGCCCCCGGGCAGCGCACCGGAGCCGACACCCGCTTCGACCTCGCCTCGCTGACGAAGCCGCTGACGACCACGACCTGGATCCTCAGTCTCGTCGACGCGGGCCACCTGAGCCTCGAGCGCCCGATAGGCACCGGCCTGCCGATCGCCGATCCGACGCTCGCGGCGGCCCCGCTGTGGCGGCTGTTGAACCACACCGCCGGCCTGCCGGCGCATCGACGCGACTTCCACAGCCTGGGTCCCGCCGTGCGCCTCTCGGGTCACTTCGACCGGGCGAGGGTCGCCATCCGGCGCATGCTCACCCGGGTCGGGTCGACGTATGGTCCCGGCGACCGCGAGGTCTACAGCGACCTCGGCTTCATGCTGCTCGAATGGCTGGGTGAGACGGTCGACGCCCCCCTCGCCATCCGCTGGCCGGAGCTGCCGGGGCACGGCACCGAAGCGCTGCACATGCGCCCCGCGCGCGAGCCCCCGGGCCCGGCTCCGGGCTACGCGCCGACGGAGCGCTGCCCGCTGCGGGAGCGGGTCGTGCAGGGCGAAGTGCATGACGAGAACGCGTGGGTCATGGGCGGGATCGCCGGGCACGCCGGCCTCTTCGGCGATCTGGCGGCCGTACACGGGATGGGCCGGCGCTGGCTGCGGGCCGCGCGGGGCGACGACAGAGCGCTGGGCATCGACTCGGCGCTGGTCCGGGCGGCGCTCGATCGCCGGTGGATGCACCCCCGAGGCACCCGGGTGCTCGGGTGGGACACCCCCACGCCGGAGCGGTCATCGGCCGGTACCGGCTTCGGGCGCCGGGCGTTCGGACACCTGGGCTTCACCGGCACATCCATCTGGATCGACCCCGACGCAGAGGTCGTGATGACGCTGCTGACCAATCGGATCCACCCCAGCCGGGCCAACCCGGGCATCCGCCAGCTGCGGCCCCGGCTGCACGACGCCGGCTGGGTCTGGCTGGAGGACGGTTTCACGTGAAACACCACGACAGCGAGCCGCTCACGGTCCCGGTGGACCTGCTCGATGACCTCGCGATCGCCCGGCTGGCCGGCCAGCGGGCGGGGGCGCTCATCGCGGAGAAGTGGCGCTCCGGGGTGCGGGTCCGCTTCAAGGGACCCATCGATCCCGTGACCGAGGCCGATCTGGCCGCCGAGCGGGTCATCACCGACCTGATCCGGCGTCGCTTCCCCCGCGATCGCATCGTCGCCGAGGAGGGTGGGATCGACGACGGGCAGGGCTCGGGCCGCTCGTGGTTCGTCGATCCGCTCGACGGCACCACCAACTTCAGCCACGGGCTCCCCCACTTCTGCGTCTCCATCGCTTGCGCCGACGCCGACGGGGTCCGGGTCGGCGTGATCGTCGAGCCGACCCGAGGGTGGGTCTTCGATGCGGTGCGCGGGGGCGGCGCCCGGCTCGACGGCGCCCCGCTCTCGGTCAGCGCCGCCGAGCGGCTCGAGCGGGCCGTCCTCGCGACCGGCTTCCCCTACGACCGCCACGGCGCGCCGGACAACAACAGCCACCGCTTCGCCCACCTGCTGCGCGCGGCGCAAGGGCTGCGGCGGCTCGGCTCGGCGGCCCTCGATCTGGCGTTCGTCGCCGCCGGATGGCTCGACGGCTATTGGGAGCGCCGCCTCAACTCGTGGGATCTGGCGGCGGGGGCACTGCTGGTGCGCGAGGCGGGGGGTGTCATCAGCGATCACCAGGGAAGAGATTGGCGGGTGGACGCAGGTGAGATCGTCGCGGCGAACCCGGGCTTGCACCCGCCCCTGCTCGCCGCGCTGGCCGAGAGCGACGCGCTCTTCGAATCACGGCCCGATGGTGTAACGCGGGGTGACTCATGAGCCCACCGGACCCCCTGGACCGCATCGAGCGCGCCGGCCTGCCGGGCGAGTCGGTCGAACGCTGGCGGGCGGAGGGCGCCGCCGCGCGCCTGGAGGCGTTCTTCGAGGCCCGTCGGGCATGGGGCGGCGTGCACAACCTCTCCGGGCCCCGCGCGCTCGATGATCCTTGGGGGGCCGATCTGATCGACGGCGCAGCGGTCGCCCACATCTCGCCCGCCGCCCGACCGCTGATCGACGTAGGCGCCGGCAGCGGCGTGCCCGGCCTGGTGGTGGCCTGCCTGCAACCCGAGCGCACGGTCATCCTGGTCGAGCCGATCGCCAAGCGCACCGCGTTCCTGCGAAGCGTGGCGGGCCGATTGGGCTTGAAGGCGGTGCGGGTCGAGCGCGGGCGGTGGCCGGTGAGCGGCATCGGCCACCGCTACGGGGTGCCCGAACGTGGAGCGGACGTGGTCAGCCGGGCGGTCGTCGACCCAGCGGCTTGGCCCGCGCTCGCCGAGCGGGGCGGACCGATCGTCGGGGGCATCGTGCGCATGCTCGCCGCCCGCCGGCCGGGTATGGCCCTGCCCGACTTCGAGCCGGGCGCCGCCGCGGATTACGACCTCGGCCCGGATGGCCTGCGGCGGGTGGAGCGCTGGGTGCACCGGCCCGACGCGGGCTAGGAGGGTGTAGGGCGTTGACGACCGAGCACAGTGCGTCACCGTTGACCGAGTTCAAGGACCGAAGCCGCAGAAATACTCGAACGTATTTCGAGGCTGAGGGACACCGAAATCGGTCGACGGGGGCGTGCTGGGCGACGCGTCGGCCAACGTTCTACACCCTCCTAGCAGCTCCCGGGGAGAGTGTAGAACGTCCGCCGGGCAGACGGCTCAGCTCTTGGGCGGCGCCACGATCGGCGGCGCCTCGCCAGGGGAGGCCATCTGCGACCGCCCCGGCGCCCGGGCCGCCGCCCCCGTGCCCCGCATCTTCACCGTGCCGTCGAAGGTGGCCCCTCGCTCGACCACGAGGGACTTCACGTCCAGGTCTCCGGTGACCCGGGCGCTGGCCTTCAACTCCAGCTCGCCCGAGGTCGTGATCGTGCCGCCGACCTCGCCGCTGACCACCGCCGACTTGACCTGGATGGTGCCGTCGACCTTGGCGTCCTTGCCCACCTCGAGGTGGCCTTCGGACTCGATGTCGCCGATGAACTCACCCTCGATGACGACGGTGCCTTCGAACGTCAGCTTGCCCTTGAACCGGCTGCCCCGGCCGAGCAACGCACCGTGGTTGCCGCCGCGTCCGGGGGCATTCTGCAAGTCTTCCCTCTTCACTGGCGCCTCTTTGGTAGCAGTGGTCTCGAATACCGCGCGCTGCGCGGGCTCGTCCGCCGGCTCGGCGGGGGGCAGCGCCCGGGGTCGATCGGGTCCGTCGCGGACCGCCGACCTGGGCGCGGATTTCGGCTCGTCGGCGCGTCGCTTGCGTCTTCCGAACACGTTGTGTTTCCCCTCGATCGGGGCGATGTTTCACGTGAAACAGCGCCCCACCTCTGGTCGCCTCTCGCGGGGTGTGCTATCCACCGCGACATGCGCACCTATACGATCTGCGTCTCGAACCAGAAGGGCGGCGTCGGCAAGACGACCACCGCGGTCAATCTGGCGGCGGGTCTCGCGCTCGAAGGTGCCGAAACCCTGCTCGTCGACCTCGACCCCCAGGCCAACGCCACCAGCGGCATCGGTATCGATCCCCGGGCGCAACGTCGGGGAATCTACCACGCGCTGATCGGGATGGGTGAACTCGATGATCTGCGGGTCGCCGCGCCCGGCGTCGAGCGGCTGCACGTCCTGCCGGCCAACCAGGACCTCTTCGGGGCCGAGGTGGAGCTGGTCGACGCCATCGCCCGCGAGTATCGCCTCAAGGAAGCCATCGAGCGCAGCCGCGACCGCCCCCGCTTCATCATCGTCGATTGTCCTCCCTCCCTGGGGCTGCTCACAGTCAACGCGCTCACCTGCGCCGACGCCGCGCTCATTCCCCTTCAGTGCGAGTATTACGCCTTGGAGGGCCTGTCACAACTGACCCGTACCATTCAGTTGATCCAACGGCGGCTCAATCCGGCCCTCGAGATCGAGGGCATCCTCCTGACCATGTTCGACACCCGCAACAACCTCTCGCATCAAGTGGCCGCCGAGGCCCGGGAGTACTTCGGGGACAAGGTGTTCGACGTGGTCATCCCCCGCAATGTGCGGCTGTCGGAGAGTCCATCGTTCGGCAAGTCGATCCACCACTACGACCGGTCGTCCCGCGGCGCCCGCGCCTATCGCGCGCTGGCCCGGGTGCTGATGGAGCGCCACCCCGCGCCGGTCGAGCCCGCTGGAGGTCGCATCCGATGAGTCAATCCCGCAGACCGGCCCTCGGGCGCGGCCTCTCGGCCCTGATCCCAGGGGCCAACGTCCGCCCCGAGGAGCCGCGCACCGGGGCCCAGACCCTGCCGCTGGACCGGATCCACCCCGCGCAGAATCAGCCGCGCACCGACTTCGATGAGGATCGCATCGCGGCCCTGGCCGCTTCGATCGAGACCGATGGGCTGCTCCAGCCGATCGTCGTGCGTCAGGAGGGCCCCGAGCGCTACACCATCATCGCCGGCGAGCGCCGCTATCGGGCGTCATGCCGCCTGGGCCTCGAGTCGGTGCCGGTGGTCATCCGCGACGTGACCGATGCCGAGGCCTATGAGCTGGCGCTCATCGAGAATGTGCAGCGGGAGGATCTGGGTCCGCTCGAAGAGTCAGAGGCGTTTCGGTATCTGGCCGAGACCCACCAGATGACGCAGGAGCAGATCGCCCGGCGGGTGGGGCGTGATCGAGCGACCATCAGCAACTCGCTGCGCCTGCTCAAGCTACCCGAGACGGTCCGGGCGCTGGTGGCCGCCGGCGCGTTGACCGCCGGTCACGGCCGGGCCATCCTGACCGCGCCGGTCGAGGCCCAGGAGGCCCTGGCACAGTCGGCCGTGGCCGAGGGTTGGAGCGTGCGGGAGACCGAGCGCCGGGCTCGCGCGGCCCGCTCGCCGGGTACGTCGAAGAAGGGCGAGCCCGGTCAGATGCCGTCGGCGTCGGTCCGAGCGGTGGAGTCCCAGCTCCGCGCCGCGCTGGGCGCTCCGATCAAGCTGGTCAACCGCAAGGGCAAGGGGCGCATCGAGGTGCGGTTCCACAGCCTGGATGAGCTGGAGCGCCTGATCGATCTGATCTCGGGGTTGGAAGGGGTCTGAGCAGGGCCGGTTCGTCAGAGGCGAGCGCGGCCCGTCGGAACCCGCGCCGCGCCGGCCCCGGCGCGGGCTGTCAGTGCCCGGCGACCTTGAGGACGGCCTCGGCGTAGGCCCGGTCGTTCGCGATGCGCTGCAGCTCGGCGTCGTCGAGGTAGGTCGCCTGGTCCCGGGCGGCCATGGCCTTCTCCAGGATGGCCTCGGCCCGGTCCTTGTCGGCGTTCGCCGGAGTGCGCGCCTCGTCGGCGAGCACCAGCACGCCGTCGGGCCGGATCTCGGCCACGCCGCCGCGGATGAAGACCGGCTCGCCTTCGGCGCCGCCCCTCTCGTAGCGCAGCTCACCACCGCCGAGCATCACCAGCCCTGGCCGGTGCTCGGGCAGCACGCCCAATTCACCGAGCGCGCCGGGCGCGGTGACGCTGTCGGCCTCGACATCGAGCACCTTGCCCCGGGGGGTCACCACTTCGAGCTTGATCGTCGCCACGGTCTGTCTCCGCTGAGTGCGTCGGCCGGCTTCAGCCGGCCATCTCCTTGGCCCGAGCGATGACGTCGTCGATGCCGCCGCACATGTAGAAGGCCTGCTCGGGCAGGTGGTCGAACTCGCCCTCGACGATGCGCTTGAAGGCGCTGATCGTATCCTCGAGCTCGACGAACTTGCCCGGGCTGCCGGTGAACTGCTCGGCCACGAAGAACGGCTGCGACAGGAAGCGCTCGATGCGCCGGGCCCGGTCGACGGCCTTCTTGTCCTCGTCGCTGAGCTCGTCCATGCCCAGGATGGCGATGATGTCCTGCAGATCCTTGTACTTCTGCAGGACCTCCTGCACCGCGCGGGCGACGTTGTAGTGCTCCTCGCCGATGATGCTCGGGTCGAGCAGCCGGCTGCTCGAGTCGAGGGGGTCCACCGCGGGGTAGATGCCCTTCTCCGAGATCTTGCGGTTGAGCACCGTCGTCGCGTCGAGGTGGGCGAAGGTCGTCGCCGGCGCGGGGTCGGTCAGGTCGTCGGCGGGCACGTAGATCGCCTGCACCGAGGTGATCGAGCCCTTCTTGGTCGAGGTGATGCGCTCCTGCAGCGCGCCCATCTCGGTGGCCAGCGTCGGCTGGTAGCCCACCGCGGAGGGGATGCGCCCGAGCAGCGCCGACACCTCGGAGCCGGCCTGGGTGAACCGGAAGATGTTGTCGACGAAGAGCAGCATGTCCTTGCCCTGCTCGTCGCGGAAGTACTCCGCGATGGTCAGGGCCGACAGCGCCACCCGCGAGCGCGCGCCGGGCGGCTCGTTCATCTGACCGAAGATGAGCGCCACCTTCGACTCTTCGCGCTTCTCCTCGTTGATGACCCCCGACTCCACCATCTCCCAGTAGAGGTCGTTGCCCTCGCGGGTCCGCTCACCGACGCCAGCGAAGACCGACAGGCCGCCGCCCTTGATGGCGACGTTGTTGATGAGCTCCTGGATGAGCACCGTCTTGCCCACCCCGGCGCCGCCGAACAGGCCGATCTTGCCGCCCTTGGCGTACGGCGCGAGCAGGTCGATGACCTTGATGCCGGTCACGAACGTCTCGACGGTCGCGCTCTGGTCCTCGAGCGTGGGCGGCAGCCGGTGGATGGGGCTCGTCTCACCCGCGCTCACCGGCCCGAACTCGTCCACCGGGTCGCCGGTCACGTTGAGGATGCGGCCGAGGGTCGGCTCGCCGACGGGCATCGCGATGGGCTGCCCGGTGCTCTTCACCGCGGTGCCGCGCACGAGACCGTCGGTGGAGTCCATGGCGATCGTGCGCACGGTGTTCTGCCCGAGGTGCTGCGCCACCTCGACGGTGAGGTTCCACTCGTCCTCGCTGATCGCCGAGTTGGTGATCTTGAGCGCGGTGTAGATCTCGGGCAGCTCTCCCGCCTCGAAGTGCACGTCCACGACGGGGCCCATCACCTGCGAGATCTTTCCAAGCTGCTCGCTCATGGTGTCTCCAGCATCATCGGTCCGCCGCGTACGCGGCGGTCAAAGGGTTCGTTCTCTCTGGCTCGCCTGCCGGCGCGCTACTTCAGGGCCTCGGCACCGCCGATGATCTCCATCAGCTCGGTGGTGATGGCGGCCTGACGGGCGCGGTTCATCTGCAGGGTGAGCGTCTTGATCATCTCGCCAGCGTTGTCGGTGGCGCTGCTCATCGCGTTCATCCGGGCGGCGTGCTCGGCGGCGATGGACTCCAGGATGGCCTGGCGCACCTGCACCTCCACGTAGCGCGGCACGACGTACTGCAACAGCGACGTCTGGTCGGGCTCGTAGAACAGGTCGCTGCTCCCGCCGATGTCGGCCCCGGCCGCCTCGTCGTCGCCCTGCTCGGGCACGACCGGCAGCAGCGGCATCATGGTCGGGGTCTGGGTCAGGGCGCTGATGAAGCGGTTCGAGAAGATAACCACCTCGTCCACCTCGCCCTCGATGAAGAGGTCGACGAGGCGCTCGGTGATCTCACGGACCCGGTCGTCGGCCGCGGCGGGGATGACCTCGCCGAACTTCTCGCCGGTCGGCAGCGCGTTCTTGCGCGCGTAGAGCGCCATGCGCCGGCCGAGCGGGTTGACGATGACCTCGGCGTCCTGCTCCTCGATGTAGCGGGCGACCGCCTTCTGGAGTTGGGCGTTGAACGCGCCACACATGCCGCGATCACTGGTGATCGCGAGCACCCCGATGCGCTTCACCTCTTCCCGGCGGGCGAGCAGCGGATGGGCCGAGGCCCCGTCGACCACCTGCGCGGCGAGCGAGACGAGCATCTCGCGATGCTTCTCGGCGTACGGCCGCAGCATCAGCATCGCGTCCTGGGCCCGCTTCAGCTTGGCCGCCGAGACGAGCTTCATCGCGCGGGTGATCTTCTGGGTGTTCTTGACCGTCCCGATGCGCTTGCGAATGTCTTTGAGGCTCGGCATGCCTCGGCACTCCTCTTCGACCGCGGCGGGGGACCGCCGCCGCCTCTCAGGCGGTGAAGCCCTCGTTGAAGGCCTTGATGCCCTTCTCGAAGCCGGCCTTGACCTCGTCGGTCAGCTTGCCGCCCGCCTCGCCGAGCGCGTCGAGCGTGCCCTGGTGGCGGGTCTTGAAGAAGTCGAGCAGCTCCGACTCCCAGCGGCCGAGCGCCGACACCGGCAGGTGATCGACGTAGCCTCGAGTGGCGGCGTAGATGACGAGCACCTGATGCTCGACGGGCATCGGCTGGTACTGCGGCTGCTTGAGCAGCTCGGTCAGCCGCTCGCCGCGGGCGAGCTGGTCCTGGGTGGCCTTGTCGAGGTCGCTGGCGAACTGGGCGAACGCCGCCATCTCGCGGTACTGCGCCAGGTCGAGGCGCAGCGTGCCGGCCACCTTCTTCATGGCCTTGATCTGGGCCGAGCCGCCCACCCGGGACACCGAGATGCCGACGTTGATCGCCGGCCGGATGCCCGAGTTGAACAGGTCGCTCTCCAGGAAGATCTGGCCGTCGGTGATCGAGATCACGTTGGTCGGGATGTACGCCGAGACGTCGCCCGCCTGGGTCTCGATGATCGGCAGCGCGGTGAGGCTGCCCCCGCCCCGCTCGTCGTTCATCTTCGCCGCCCGCTCGAGCAGCCGGCTGTGCAGGTAGAAGACGTCGCCGGGGTACGCCTCGCGCCCGGGCGGACGGCGCAGCAGCAGCGACATCTGGCGGTAGGCCACCGCCTGCTTGCTGAGGTCGTCGTAGATGATGACCGCGTGCTTGCCGTTGTCCCGGAAGTACTCGCCCATCGTGCACCCGGTGTAGGGCGCGAGGAACTGCAGCGGCGCGAGCTCGGCGGCGGCGGCGGAGACGACGGTGGTGTACTCCATCGCCCCGTACTGCTTGAGCTTGGCGACCACCTGGGCCACCGTGCTCTGCTTCTGGCCGATGGCCACGTAGATGCAGTGCACGTCGGTGTTCTTCTGGTTGATGATCGTGTCGATGGCCACCGCGGTCTTGCCGGTCTGGCGGTCACCGATGATCAGCTCCCGCTGGCCCCGGCCGATGGGCACCATCGAGTCGATGGCCTTCAGCCCGGTCTGCAGCGGCTCGTGCACCGACTTGCGGGGCATGATGCCGGGGGCCTTGATCTCGACCTTGCGCCGCAGCGCGGTGTCGAGCGGCCCGAGGCCGTCGATCGGCTCGCCGAGCGCGTTGACCACCCGCCCGAGCAGCGCCTCGCCGACGGGCACGTCGACGATGCGCCCGGTCCGCTTGACCTCGTCGCCTTCCTTGATCTTGTTGGCCTCGCCGAGCAACGCCGCGCCGACGTTGTCTTCCTCGAGGTTGAGGATCATGCCGGTCACGCCGTGGGGGAACTCGAGGAGCTCGCCGGCCATCGCGTTCTCGAGGCCGTAGATGCGGGCGATGCCGTCACCGGCCGAGAGCACCGTGCCGGTCTCGCTGACTTCGACCTGCTTGTCGTAGTCCTCGATCTGCTGCCGGATGATCCGGCTGATCTCTTCGACCTTGATCTCCATTGCGGTCGCTCTCTCCGTAACCGGTGGTTGTTGTCTCAGCGACCCTGCTTGAGCCGGGCCCTCATGGTCTCGAGCTGGGTGCGCACGCTGCCGTCGTAGATCCGGCCGCCGATCCGGGTGATGACCCCGCCGAGCACGGCCGGGTCCTCCCGCTGCTCGACGACGACCTGCTTGCCGGTCGCCTGCTGAAGCACGTTGCGCAGCCGGGCGATGTCGGACTCGGGCAGGCGGCTGGCCACGGTGACCTCGGCCCGCACCCGGCCGGCGTGCTCGTCGGCGAGCCCGTGGTACGCCTGGGCGATCTCGGGCAGGAAGCCGATGCGGCCCTTGTCGACGAGCAGCAGCAGGAAGTTGCGGCAGATGGGGCTGACCATCAGCCGCTTGAGCAGGTCGCCGAGCACCGCCCGCCGGGTCTCGAGCCCGAACTTGGGATTGCGGAAGAGCTGACCGATCTCGTCGTGGCGGAACAACACCGCGACCCGGTCGAGCTCCCGGGCGAGCTGCTCGAAGTTCTTGCGGTCGATGCCGATGTCGAGCAGCGCTCGGGCATAGCGATGGGCGATGGTCGGCGCGCGCACCTTGGTTCCTCCTCGCCGGCGGCTCAGCCGCGCAGCGTCTCCTCGAGCCGGCCGAGGTAGTCGGCGGTGAGACGGCGATGCTCGGCGGGGCCGAGCCGCTCGCGGACCGCCTGCTCGGCGGCCTCGATGGCGAGGTCGACGACCTCGGCCTCGAGCCGGGACCGGGCCCGGTCGATCTCGTTCTTCGCCGACCGCTCGGCGTCCTGCCGGATGCGCTCCGCCTCGGCCTCGGCGGCGGCGATGAGCCGCGCCTTCTCGGCCTCGCCGTCCCGGCGGTACTGCTCGATCAGCTCCTCGGTGCGGGCGTCGAGCCCGGCGAGCTTCTCTTCGTATTCGGCGAGCATCGCGCTGGCCTCGGCGTGCAGCCGGCCGGCCTCGGCGATGTCCTTCTCGACCCGCTCGGCCTTGGCCTTGATCGCCCGGTTGAGCGGCTTGCCGCCGTACTTGACGAGCAGGAAGACGAGGATCGCGAGGTTGATCGCCTGGAAGATGATCAGCCCCCAGCCACCGTCCCCGGCGGCATGGGCCGGGGCCGACAGCAGCAGCGCGGCGGCGACGAGCGGGATGATCGGGGCGCGGCTCATCGGGCGCCTCCCTGCTGGCCGAGCACCTTGTCGACGATCAGCTCCGAGAGCTCGTCGACCCGACCCTTGAGGTCGGACCGCACGCCCTCGTACTGCGCGTCGATGGCGGCCCGGGCGGCGTCCATCTTGGCGTTGGCGACCCGTCGGGCCTCGCCGATGGCCTCGTCCCGCCGGGCGTTGCCGTCGTCCCGCAAGGACTGGCGGGCGTCGACCGCCTTCTGGCGAGCCTCGCTCAGGGTGGCTTCGTAGCGTTCGGCCAGCGCGTCGGCCCGGGCCTTGACGGCCTCGGCCTCCTCTCGAGTGCGGTCGGTCTTCGCCTCCCGGGCCTCGAGCGAGTCGAGGTAGGGCTTGAAGACGAGCTGTCGAAGGACAGCCATGACCAGCAGCACGATGGCGAGCTGGATGAAGAAAGAGCCGTCGAGATCGATGATGACGCCACCCATCGACCGGACGGTGATTTGCAACGGATCCATGGTGCCGTCGCGCTCCTCGGTGCCGGTGGACGCGGGAAGCTAGCAGAGGGCCCCCTATGCGTCAACCGCAATCCGGGATGGCGTCTACGGGGGATCGGCGGGCGGGGGCGCGGGTCCCCGAGCGGTGCTCACCGCTCAGCGATCGCAGGGCGCGGGGCGCAGCGGCGGGCGGCCGAGGGGGTGGGCCGCGTCGAGGGTGAGGCTGACTCGGGTCTGGTACGGGTCGGGCATCGATTCGTCACACGAATCGAGCGCGCCGTCGGCGTCCCCGTCCACATAGGCGGTGACCGTGTACCGCCCCGGGACGAGGTCGATGCGGTCGACCGAGATCTCGTCGTCGGCGCCGCGCAATTCGACGACCCGCTGCTCGAGCCAGCCGCCGTCTTCGAGGATGTCGAGGGCGAGGCGGTCGGGGCGGCGGCCGTCGGAGGCGAGCGCGTCGAGGTGCAGCACCGGCGCGAGGCCGGCGTCGGGCACCGGGCAGCCGAGGTCGGTGATGGAGATGGGCGGCAGCTCGAGCACCTCGTCGGGCCCGATGTCGACCTCGAACGGCGCGCTTTGCGCCCGGTCGCCGAACGGCGCGTCGGTGCACGGGGTCACCGCGCCGTCCCGGTCGGTGTCGACGTAGGCCAGCGCCCGATAGCGGCCGGACGGGATCCGCCGGCCGAAGCGCCCCCCGGTGCCGTCGCGGTCGACGTGGTCCGAGAAGAGCTGCAGCGCGACCGGCTCGCCGCCGTCGAGCGGCTCGAGGTGCAGGCGCGCCGCCCGGGCGCTGGAGAGCGGCCCCGGCTCGACCTCGACCTCGGCGGTCCCGGCGATGCCCGCCGAGGGCGGGCAGGCGGCGTCGGCCAGCTCGACGGGCCCGAGGTCGAGCAGCTCGCCGGGGTCGATCACGACGTCGTCGACGGTGGCCGAGACGTGGTCGAAGCCGACCGTCGAGGGCATGCCGGCGCACGGGCTGAACCGGCGGTCGGCGTCGCGGTCGACGAAGAGCCGGACCCGCCACATGCCCGCCGGCAGGCCGCTGAGGGTGAAGGGCCGGGGCAGCGCGCGCCCCCGCAGGGTCGGCGCGATCTCGGCCGATGCGACCGGGGGGCCGCCTTCGATGGGGGTGACCTCGACCCGCAGCGCGCCGTCGGGGGTGGGGGCCTCGGCCGGCAGCCGTACCCGACCGGTGACGCCGGTCAGCTCGATCGGGCAGGGGGCCGCCTCGAGGGTGATCGGGGCATCGAGCGGGCTGAGGACGTCGGCGCTGACCTCGACCTCCACGATCCGGCTGACGAAGCGGTCGCCGCCGCCCGGCGCGCCGTCGTGGCACGGGCTGGGGGCGCCGTCGCCGTCGTGGTCGGCGAAGAGCTGGAGCCGGTAGCGACCGGGGATCAGCTCGCCGATGCGGAAGTCGGCCTCGCCCACCGGGCTGCCCTCGGGGAACAGCGGGAAGCGCAGCGCCTGGGGTCGAGGCGCGTCGTCGGCCTCGGCCCCCTGGGGCATGGGCTCGAGCACCTCTTCGGGGGTGAGCACCGCCCGGATGGGCACCCCGTCGAGCGCCGGGTCGTCGGGCCGGACGAGCGCGCCCGACAGCCCGGTGTCGACCGCCCCCGGGCCGCAGATCAGGCGCCGGATGGGCAGGCTCACCTCGGCGGACCGGCCGCTCTGGACCTCCACGGCGCCCGAGATGTTGTCGAGCGTGTCGGCCCGCTCGGCGTGCCCCGGCTCGGGGGGGAACGGGCAGGGGTCGTGCTGGCCGTCGTCATCCCGGTCGGCATAGACCGTCAGCCGCCAGGTGCCCGGGGGCAGGGCCTCGGTCTCGACCGTGTGGGGCCAGGCGTCGATGCGGTCGGCGAGCAGGCGCTCGACCCGGGCCTGCCCCCGGGTCTCCTCGGCGACGAGCCGGAAGGGGCCCCGGGGCGCGGCGACGAGGCCGCTGGTGCGGTCGAGCAGCGTCAGGCGCAGCGGGGCGGCGTCGACCGGGGGCGCCGCGGCGTCGGCCATCGGCAGGGCGGGCGCGGCGTCGTCCGGCGCGTCGCACCCGAGGCCGGTGAGCGCGGCGGCGGACATCAGCAGTGCGAGGGATGTGATCTTCGTCGGCATGGGGTCTCCGGGGCGCCGATCGAAGCAGGGATCGTGCCGCCGGGCCCACGCTGCGGAGGCGACGTCGCCCGGGGCGCGTGCGGGCGCCGTTCCCGCCGGTCAGGGGCGCCCGGCGCAGGGCCGGGTCGCCCGACCGCTCTGACATCGGTGTCACCCGGGCCGCACACAGATCGATCGGGCCCCGGGCGCCGAATGGGTGACGGGGCGGCGCCCGGCGCGGTATGGGGGAGGCCACGCGTCGCGATGCGCGGCGCGCATCGGCGGAGGCGCGGGATGGAGACGATGGGCGCGATCCTGGCGGCGGGCTACGGCACCCGGCTGCGGCCCCTGACCCATCACCTGCCCAAGCCGCTGGTGCCGGTCGCCGGCCGACCGCTGCTGGCCTATGGCCTCGACGCGCTGGCCGGCCTGGGCATCGGCACGGTGGGCATCAACGCGTTCCACCTCGCCTCGGCGCTGCGGGCGGGCCTCGCCGACCGCCGCGAGGCGCTGCACATCGTCGAGGAGGAGACGCTCCAGGGGACCGGGGGCGGCATCCGGGGCATCGCCGCCGCGCTGCCCCGGGGCACGCTGGTGGTGATCAACGGCGACGCGCTGTTCGACTTCGACCTGGCCCCCATCCTGGCTCGGCACCGGGCCCGGGGGGCGATGGCGACGCTGGTGTTGCGGGCGGTGCCGGCGGACGCGCCGTTCGGCCGGGTGGGCGTCGATCAGGGCGGACGGCTGCACCGCATCGCCGAGATCAGCGGGCCCGACGCCGACCGCCGGACCCTGCGCATCGGGGCCTACACCGGCATCCAGATCGTGGAGCCGGCGCTGATCGAGGCCATCCCTCCGGGGCCGTGCGACATCCTGCGCAGCGCCTACGCCCGGCGCATCGCCGAGCGGGCGCCGCTGTACGGCGACTTCGCCCGCGAGGACGGGGTGTGGCTCGACGTGGGCAACCCCGCGCGCTACCTCGCGGCCCACCGGGCCTTCCTCGACGGGCGGCTGCCGGCGCCGCACCTGCCCCCGCCGGATGAGGCCGGGCGGCGGATCGCGGCCGACGCCGAGATCGCCGCCGATGTCGAGATCGAGGGCGAGGTGGCGGTCCTGCCCGGGGCCCGGATCGGACGGGGGGCCCGGCTGGGCCGGGGCACGTTCGTCGACCGGGGGGCGGCCGTGGCCCCCGGCGCAGCGCTCGAGCGGACGGTGGTCTGGCCCGGCGCGCTCGCCCGGGGCACCCTGTGCGATACGGTGGTGCTGCCCGACGCGGCGCCCGAAGGAGGTCGATGATGCGCAGGCGATTGGCGATCCTGACCAGCGGGGGGGACGCGCCGGGCATGAACGCGGCGATCCGGGCGGCGGTGCTCGTCGGCTCCGATCTCGGCTTCTCGGTGGTCGGGGTGCGCTCGGGCTATCAGGGGTTGATCGACGCCGATTTCATCGACCTGGGACCGGACGACGTGATCGACGCCATCCGGCGGGGCGGCACGCTGCTCGGCTCGGCCCGCTGCCCGGCGTTCCGCACCCGCGAGGGGCGCGACACCGCCCGGCGGCGGCTGGCGGACGCCCGCCTGGACAGCGTGGTGGTCATCGGGGGCAACGGCTCGCTGGCCGGGGCCCGGGCGCTGGCCGACCCCGAAGAGCTGGGGCGGCAGGCCCTCTCGGTGGTGGGCATCCCGGCCTCGATCGACAACGACATCGGGCACACCCGGCTGGCGATCGGGGTCGACACCGCCATGAACACCATCGTCGAGGCCTGCGACAAGATCGCCGACACCGCCGCGGCCCACGATCGGGCGTTCATCGTCGAGGTGATGGGGCGGGAGTGCGGCTACCTCGCGATGGCCACCAGCATCGCCGCCGGGGCCGACGTGGTGCTCTTCCGGGAGTCGGGCAAGTCCACCGACACCCTCGTCGGCGAGGTCACCGACGCCCTCGTCGAGCTGCGCAGCAAGGGCCGGCGGCGGGCGATGATCATCAAGGCCGAGGGGGTGCAGGTCTCGGCCGACGGGCTGAAGTCACG
Source organism: bacterium (assembly GCA_030426085.1). Taxonomy (GTDB): domain Bacteria; phylum Myxococcota_A; class Bradymonadia; order UBA7976; family UBA1532; genus JACKDM01. The sequence goes on from JAUHYW010000005.1 coordinate 134,253, forward strand.
GGTCGACGGCGCGCTGGCGTCGCGAGGGATCGCGGTCGAGACCCGGGTGACGGTGCTGGGGCACATCGTGCGCGGCGGGCGGCCCTCGGCCACCGACCGGCTGATCGCCACCCGCCTGGGGCACGCCGCGGTGCGGGCGCTGGCGGCGGGGCAGACCCGGGTGATGGCCGCGTGGTCTCCGGGGCGGCTGCCCGCGGGCGCCCGCTGGTCCTCCGCCGACCCCCGCTGCGCGCTGATCGACCTCGACGAGGTGCTCGCCGAGACCGCCCGCCTGCTCGACGTGGCCAGCCCCGAGGCGCAGTGGCGGGCGAAGGTCTTCGACGAGATGGGGCCGGTGCTGCGGCTCTGACCCGCCCGCCCGTGGCGTCAGTGCACGCAGGCCGTGGGGCAGATCCGCAGCAGGTTCTTCTGGAAGCGCTGGAAGCCCGGCGGCCACCGCTCGGCCCCCGGCAGGGCGTCGAGCCAGCCCGGGGCGCACAGATCCGCGATCTCGAACGGCCGCCCGCGCCAGGTGCCGGCGAAGCGGATGGGCCGCAGCTCGGGGATGCACCAATTGCGGCGCATGGTGTGCAACGCAGCGATGTTCCACAGGGTCGCCTCCACCCTCGCCTCCCGCTCGGGGCGGGCCCCGGCGCCGATCGACGCCGCGTCGATGCGCAGGTAGGGGTCGGCGCCCCGCAGGGACTCGGGCATCACGAGGCTGTTGTGGCAGCCGGCGTCGATGCGCAGGTTCGAGAGCATCGCCGCGGTGTGCTGGTACTGGACGCCGACATACGGCGTGAGCCCGTGCAGCACCCAGCCCACCGCCAGCAGCCGGGCCGCGCGGCCGGCCGACCTGCGCGGCGGGCGGCCGGCGCGCAGCAGCGGCAGCGTCCAGGCCAGCAGCGCCCCGGCGGCGACGACCTTGAGCCACGCCGCGCCGTCGGGCACGCCGCCCGCCAGCGCCGCGTCCACCGCGCCCGCGAGCAGCCCCCAGCCCAGCAGCCGCAGGGGGTGGCGCCGGGCCCGCCGCCGCAGTCGGACCCAGTCCCGGGCGGGGACCGCGGCGGCGTAGCCGATGAACATCACCCCGGCGAAGGCCGGGGCCAGGGTCACGGTCAGCGGCAGGTGGAACGCGATGCCCAGGGGCCACATCCACCGGCTGCGGCGCCAGACGGCGACCGCCAGCGCGGCCTCGGTCCCCACCGCCAACAGGGGCAGCGCGCCGTCGGGCAGCGGCAGCGCGCCCAGGGGCGGCATGCGCTCGACCACCTGCCGCCAGGCGTGATCGGCGCAGCCGTAGGCCGGGTCGAAGAAGGTCGTGTTGAGCTTGTGCAGCGCGGCGAGGGCGTAGGTGGCGGCGGTCACCAGGCGGGCCCCGCTCAGCGCGTCGCGCCAGCCGAGGGCGCCGGCGACCCCGATGGCGGCGTAGACCGTCAGCAACGCCGACTGGGTCAGCACGTCGCGCAGCGCGAGCAGGGGCCACAGCGTGCTCGCCCCGCACAGCGCAAACGCCCACGGCGAGGGCCGGGCGAGCAGCCACAGCGCGCCGGCCAGCTCGAGCAGCGCCGGGGCGGTCCACCCGGGCTGGTCGAAGTCGGGCAGAGTCAGGTGCAGCAGCGAACCGAGCGCGAAGACCCGGGCCCACGGCGCCAGCCGGCGCGCTCGGGGGGAGGCGACCACGCGACCGATATATCGCGCCGTGTATCAGGGAGCCAGGGCCGCGCCGACGGCCCGTCCGGTCTGGCGGCGTCCGCCGGCATCGATGATGGGGAAGGCACGATGTACGAGGATCAGGAGTTCATCGCGGTCGGCTGCGCGGTCGTGACGGTGTCCGACACCCGCACCCTCAAGACCGACACCTCGGGCAAGCTGGCCATCGAGCGCCTCGACGCGATGGGGCACCGGCTGGTCGCCCGCTCGATCGTGCCCGACGACAAGCGGCGCATCCAGGCGCTGGTCGCCGGCTACGTGGCCAACCCGGAGATCGACGTGGTCGTGCTCACCGGCGGCAGCGGCATCACCCGGCGGGACGTCACCCCCGACGCGGTCGCCGCCCTCGGCACCAAGCACATCCCCGGCTTCGGCGAGCTCTTCCGCTGGCTGAGCTTCCAGGACATCGGCAGCTCGACCATCCAGTCCCGGGCGGACGCCTGGCTGTGCGAGTCGACGCTGGTCTTCGTGCTGCCCGGGTCGAGCGGGGCGGTGGCCCTGGCGATGGACCGCATCCTCAAAGAGCAGCTCGACGTGCGCCACAAGCCGTGCAACTTCATCCAGCTCATGCCCCGGATCAAGGGCGGCTGAAGCTCACTCCCGCTCGACCGCCTCGACCTCGTCGAAGACCGGGGCCGCCTGGGAGCGGGACTTGGGCGGCGCGGCGCGGGGGGTGTCCTTGGCCCGGTCGAGCTCCCGGCTGGTGAGGGTGGCGATGCGGTCCCGGGCCCGGTCGGCGTAGCCGCTGTCGCCGCCGGCCACCAGCCGATAGAGCTGCAGCGCCCGGTCGGTCTGGCCCAGCGCGCGGTAGCTCTCGGCGGCCTCGTACCACACCCGATCGAGCCCGCTGGCCCCCTGGTTCTCGTTGAGGAACGCCTCGTACTCCCCGACCGCCTCCCGGTGCAGGCCGCGCCCGCGCAGGATGCGGGCCCGGCTCAGACGCTCCTCGTCGCCGTCGACCGCCCGCTGCGTCTCCTCCCGCTGCTCCTCGTCCCGCGGCGTCGCGGCGGCGTCGGCCTGCAACGTGATGTCCCCGCCCGCCTCTGGCTGGGCGTTCGCCCCGACCGCCTGCCCGACCGCCTGCTCGACCACCCGCTCGGCGGGCGCCTCATCCGCCGCCGGCGCGGGCGGCGGCGGCGCGTAGCGGGTCGCGCCGCCCGCGGCCCCGCCCGTGGGCGCGTCGTCGGCCTGCTTGTCCAGCTCCGCGCCCAGGACGGCATTCTGATCGGCGTCCTCCGCGCGCGCCTGCTCGGCGTCCTCCGCCTCTTCGATCGCGACCGGCTCGATCGGCGGCGCGGCGCTCGGGGCCGGAGGCGGGGCGCTGTCGAGCAGATCGTCGATCGCGCCCTTGCCGGCCGACGTCTGCGGCTCGCGGGCGGGCTTCGGAGACGGCTTCGGCGCGCGCTTTCTCGGGGCCCGCTTCCGGGGCGGGGACTTGCGGCGCAGCTCCTCGACCGGCTCCGGCTCCGCTCGGGTGCCGCGCCGGCTGGCGCGATCGGACCGCGTCGGCTCCTCCGCCTTGCGGGCGGGCACCGGCTCGGCGGCCTTCGACTTCGCCTTCGACGGGGCCTTCTCGACCGCGGCCGGCTTCTCGTCGGCCTCGAGCAGCTTCTTGGTCTTCGCCCCGGCGGCGCGGCCGTCCCCCGGCGCCGCCATGAGGCCGTCGAGGGTGGCCCCCTCGCCCGGCGCGGGCGTCGCCTCGCCCTCCGCCGCGTCCCCGGCCACGGTGTCGTCCGCCGGCTCGTCGGCTGCCTCGGGCGCGGCGGTCTCGGTCGCCGGGGCGACCGCGGCCGCCTTCGGCCCGCCCGGCGCCGGGGCGTCCTTGGTCACGGCCGGCGCCGAGCGCTCCGCCAACCCGGGCAGCGCCTCGTCCGGCGCCTGCTCCATGTCGGTCGACAGGCGCAGGGTCAGCCCGGCGGCGAGCACCACCAGCAGCAGCCCGGCCAGGGCCGGCATCAGGGTGAGCTGCTCCAGCCACAGCCACAGGCGGGACGGCTTCTCGACGTCCTCCACCGCCCGGCGGGCCTCGCGGATGACGTCGTAATGGATCTGGGGGTCGGGCTCGAGCTCGGGCAGATCGGCCACGACGTCGCGGATGGCGCGCCACTCGGCCAGCCGCTCCAGGCTCTCGGGGGCCTCGGCGGCCAGCGTCTCCCGGGCGGCCGCCGCCTCCTCGGGCGGCAGCTCGTCGTAGAGCAGCGCGAGCAGCAGGTCGTCGTGGGACTTCGATTCGGGGAGTCGGTCGCGCATCACACTCGACTCCTCGCCGGGATGGGGTCCTTCGCCCCCGGCAGCTCGCCGGCGTAATCGGCCAGGGCCAGCCGCAGGTTCTCGAGCGCGTAGCGCATCCGGCTCTTGATGGTGCCCTCCGGCGCGCCGACGACCTCGGCGATCTGCTTGAAGGGCATGCGCTGGAACTCGCGCATCACGAAGACTTCCCGCTGCTCGTCGCTCAGCTCGCCGATCGCCGCCTCGACCCGGGCCCGGATCTCCTCGGCGTCGGTCCGGCCGAACCCTTCCGGGCTGCGCCCGGCGACCTTCTCGCCGAGCACCCGCCCGTCGGGGTCGCCGCGGAACGGCTGATCGAGACTGGGATGCCGGCGGTGCTTGGCCCGTCTCAGCGCGTCGATGCTCTGGTTGCGGGCGATGGTGTACAGCCAGGTGGTGAACTTGGCCTTGGGGCTGTAGCGCTTCGCGCTCTTGACCACCCGCAGGAACGTCTCCTGGGTGAGGTCGTTGGCCAGCTCGCGGTTGCGCACGAATCGGTAGCAGTAGTTGTAGATCTTGCGCTCGTGGCGGGTGAGCAGGATCTCGAAGGCGCGGGCGTCGCCGTCCTGGTAGAGCTGCATGAGGTCCTCGTCGGTCTCATCTTCGCTCGCCGCGCCCCGCCGTCGCCGACGGAACGCCATGAGGATGAGTTGGAGCATGTGAAACGCTCTCCCCGCACGGGCGGACCGGTGGAATGATCCAATCGGGCGAAAAATTCGCCCGCAGGTGGCGGCTATTCTAGCCGTCGACGCCCGCGATGCCAGCCCCCCGTGCGGGCGGGCGGGTCACGGGCTCGTCGAGCGATACGAGGTGACAGGCGACCCGATGTCCGCCGCGGTCGACGCGCAGCGCCGGGGTCTCGACCCGACAGCGGGCCTCGGCGATCGGGCAGCGGGGGTGGAAGGCGCAGCCGCTCGGGGGGTCGAGCGGGCTGGGGGGCTCGCCGCCGAGGGCCGGCGGGTCGTCCCGTCGGCGGGGGTCGGGGGTCGGGGCCGCCGCCAGCAGCGCCCGGGTGTAGGGGTGCTTCGGCCCGGCGAAGAGCCGCTCGGCGGAGGCCAGCTCGACCACCCGCCCGAGGTACATCACCGCCACCCGGTGGCTGATCAGCTCGACGACCTTCAGGTCGTGGGCCACGAAGAGATAGGCCAGCCCCCGCTCGGCCTGGAGGTCCATCAGCAGGTTGACCACCCCCGCCTGCACGCTGACGTCCAGCGCGCTGACCGGCTCGTCGGCCACGACCACGTCGGGGTCGAGCGCCAGGGCCCGGGCGATGCCCACCCGCTGGAGCTGCCCCCCGCTGAACGCGTGCGGCCGGCGGCGGGCGACGTCGGGGGTGAGGCCGACCCGGGCGAGCAGCTCGGCCACCCGCGCCGCTCGATGGGCCCGGTCGCCGACCCGGTGCACCCGCAGCGGCTCGGCGATGGACTCGCCCACCGTCATCCGGGGGTCGAGGCTGGCGTGCGGATCCTGGAAGATCATCGAGGTCCGCCGACGCAGCGCCTTCAGCCCCGCCGGCCGGGCGTCGGTGATGTCGTGCCCGAAGGCGAGCAGGCGCCCCCCGGCCGGCGGCTCGAGGCGCAGCATCGCCCGCCCCAGCGTCGACTTGCCGCAGCCGCTCTCGCCCACCAGCCCCAACGTCTCGCCGGGCATCAGCGCCAGGTCGACCCCGTTGACCGCCCGGACCACCGCGCCGCCCGGCGCGGGGTAGTGCACCGCCAGATCACGGGCTTCGAGCAGCGGCGTCATCGGGCCACCTCGGGGCCCGAAGCCGGCGGGTGGGGGCGCAGGCAGCGCCAGCGGCGGTCGTCGGCGACCGACATCGCGACAGGGGCCGCCCGGCACTCGGGGGTGACCCGGGGGCAGCGGTCGGCGAAGCGGCAGCTCGTCGGGAAGTCGCGGGGGGCGGGCACCGCGCCGGGGATCGACCACAGGCGACCGTCGGGGCGGGGCGCCGCCGCGCCGGGCACCGCCCGCAGCAAGCCCCGGGTGTAGGGGTGACAAGCGCCGTCGAACAGCGCCTCGACCGGCGCCGCCTCCACCACCTGCCCGGCGTACATCACGATCACCCGGTCGACGTAGCGGGCCACCAGCCCCAGGTCGTGGGTGATGAGCAGCAGCCCCATCCGCCGGGCCCGCTGCGCCCGCCGCAGCAGGGCCATGATCTGAGCCTGCACCGTGACATCGAGGGCGGTGGTCGGCTCGTCGGCGATGAGCAGATCGGGGTCGCATGCCAGGGCGATGGCGATCACCACCCGCTGGCGCATGCCGCCGGACAGCTCGTGGGGCCAGGCCCGGGCCCGCTCGGCCGGCGCGGGGATGCCGACCTGCCCCAGCAGCGCCACCGCCCGCTCGGCCGCCGCCTTGCGGTCGAGCCCGGCGTGCCGCCGCAGGCGCTCGGCGATCTGCTCCCCCACCCGGTAGACCGGGTTCAGCGCGGTCATCGGATCCTGGAAGACGAAGCCCACCCGGGCCCCTCGGATGCGGCGCAGGACCCGCCCCGGGGCCCCGATCAGCTCGACCCCGTCGAAGCGCACCCCGCCGGTGACCCGGGCCGGCGGGCTGGGCAGCAGCCCCAGGATCGACTTCGCGGTGACGCTCTTGCCGCAGCCGCTCTCCCCGACGAGGGCCACCGCCTCGCCCCGGGCGACGGCGAAGCGGGCCCGGTCGACGACCGCCACCGGGCCATCGGCGGCGTCGAAGGCGATCGACAGGCCGTCGACCCGCAGCAGCGGCTCGGGGGCCTCGGCGGACGCGGGGGGTGCGGCGGTCAACTGCGCAGCCGGGGTCCGGTCATTCGGCGAGGGCGGCCAGCAGCTCGTCGAGGTCGACCAGCCCCCGGCGGGCGAGGTGGCGGATGAGGGCGACGAGCAGCTTCGCGGTGCCGCCCTGCGCCTCGCCCAGCGCCCGGTCGACGGCGGCGAAGACCCGATCACCGGTGCCCGCCGGGGCCCCGCCGTAGCGGTCGAGGTAGGCGCTGAGCACATGATCCGAGCCGGCCTCGCCCTCATCGGGGTCGTTGACCATGCGCTCGAGCAGCCGGCGCACATCGAGCCGATCGGTGGTCTCGCGGTCGTCGATGACCCCCTCCGGCGTCGGCGGCTCGACGTCGAACTCGAGCACCTCGCCGGCGTGGCGCGAGGTCGGCACCCGGGCCGGCGGGGGCGAGGTGCCCGGGCGGCGGCGGGGTTCGGGGCGGTTGGTGGTGCGCTCCGGGCGTCGGCGGCGGCTGCCGAGGCCCGGGGGCAGCGCCGGCAGCGGGCCGGGCGCGTTCGACGTCGAGCCCGCCGGTGACAGGTTGCCGGTCTCCGACTGGCCCCGGGGCCGCGGCCGCCGGGAGCGGCGCACGACGCCGTAGTCGCCGCCCCGACCCAGGCCCCCGGACAGCGCCAGCTCGGCCGGACCGGCCACCGAGCCCATCGCCGAGTGATCGAGGGCGTCCATCAGGTCGTCGTCCAGCCCCCGCCGCAGGGCGGTCGTCGCCCGGCTCGGCGCGGGGCGGGGCGGGGCCTCCTGGGGCAGCAGCGCCCGGGCCTCGTTCGGCTCGGCGCCGGACGGCCGCCGGGCGGGCTGGGCCACGGTCGGGCTCCGGGCGCCGACGCCGGGCTCGGTCGCCGGCCGCCGCACGGCGCGCACCGCCGGCGCGTCGGCGAAGAGGTCGGTGCTGCTCTCCACCGCCGGGTCGACGCTGGGGTGCTCGGCGCTGGGGTGCTCGGCGCTGGGCGTCTCGCCGCCGTAGAAGCGATCGATCGCCGCCCGGATGGAGCGGGCGGGGGCCAGCAGGGGCCGGATGCGGCGCCGGGCCTCGCGGGTCACCGCCTTGATCGCCTGCACGTCGGTGGGGTTGGCCATGGCGACGTGCAGGTGCTCGCCGGTGCGGCTGCGCTCGACCTCGATCGGGATGAGGTGATAGCGGGTGCACAGCGCCCGGGGCACCAGGGCGAGGGCCCGCTCGTCGGGCATGGCCTGCTCGAGCCCTACGCTGGGCAGGTTGAGGGCCTTGCCCACCGCCTGCAGCATCGCCTGCTCGTCGACCAGCTTGCGGGCGACGAGCACCTCGCCGAGGTCGACCGTCTGGTCGCCGAGCCCGGCGAGGACCTCGTCCAGCGCGGATCGGTCGAGCACGCCGGCCCGCACCAGGATCTCGCCGAAGCGCTGCTTCTCGTTCAAGGCACTCCCCCGTGGAGAACGGCTGCCATCTTAACCGGCGCATCCCGGAGGGGAAAGCTCTCGGCGCGCCCGCACCCGGCGCGGGCTCACAGCGCCTCGACCCGCACGCCGCGCGGCGCCTCGAGCTGGAACGCCGCCTCCGGCAGATCGGGGTTGACCGTATAGTCCACCACGGACATGTCGATGCGCAGCGCCTCGTCGGGCACCTCGAAGCGGATGCGGCGGGGGATGACCGCGTCACCGGCGCCCGAATAATCGCCGAAGCGGACCCGATAGCGCAGGGCGCCGCCGTCGAGCATGCGCAGGGCCACCACCCGCAGCGCCTCGGGCTCGAACTCCACCTGCTGCATGCGCCCCGGCCGCTCGAGCTCGAGCCGATAGGCGTTGCCCCGAGCGTTCCAGCTCACCGCCGCCCGCTCATGGGCCATGATCGGGACCGCGCCCCGCAGGAGCGCCGAGAGCGCCTCGGGCTCGATGGCCACCGGCAGCAGGCGGGCGAGGTTCTCGGGGGTCGCCGCGCCGACGCGGAAGGTCTTGTCCTCGAGGCTGTAGATCATCAGCCGCGACCCGTCGCTGACCAGGGTCGAGAGCGGCTGACCGAAGGGGGACAGCGCGTCGATGCGCACCCGGCCCTTCTCGTCGACCGCGATGAGCTGGGTGAGCCGGACCCGCTCATCGCCCTGCCACACCTCGATCGACAGCTCGCCCGACAGCCGCTGCACCGCCGCCGCCCGGCGCTCGACCGCCGCCAGCAGCCGGGCCGGGTCGTCGGAGTAGTCCGCCGGCGGGGGATACGTCGTCGGGCAGCCGGTCAGCAACGCCGCCGCCAGCATCAGCAGGGCTCCGCGCAGGGCGCGTCCGGTCATCGCGCCCGCCACCGCGCCCACCGTCGTCCTCATCGGCTCCGCGCTCATCGGCCCCGCCTTCGGGCCCGCTCGGCGGCCGCCCGGTACCTCGCCCGCTCGGCGTCGTCGTCGGCCAGCGCGATCGCCCGGTCGTACTCCGCCGCCGCGCCGGCCCCATCCCCGACGGCGGCCAGCGCCTCGGCGAGGTGGAACCGGATCTCGGCCTCCTCGGGCGACTTCTCGACCGCCGCCCGCAGGACCTCGACCGCCTGCTCGAACTCGCCCTGGCGGAAGAGCACCCAGCCCAGGGAGTCGATGATCGCCCCGTCCTCCGGGCGGGCCTCCAGCGCGCGCCGGATGAAGCCCTCCGCCTCCCGCAGCCGCTCGCCCCGCTCGGCCCAGGTGAAGCCGACGTAGTTCAGCGCGCCGGCGTGCTCCGGCTCGATCTCGACGACCTCCAGCATCTGGTCCAGGGCGGCGTCCTCGCCCTCCATCTCGTGCATCACCAGCCCCAGCAGGAAGGCCAGCCGGGCGTCCTCGGGCCACTGCGCGGCGGCCACCGTCAGCTCGGAGCGGGCCTCGGGCAGCCGCCCGGCCCGGTGCAGCGCGGCGGCGAGCTGATAGATGACCTCCGGCCGGCTCGCGCCCGCCGAGCGGGCCTGCCCCAGCAGCCGGACCGCCAGATCGGGCTCGTCATCGATGACCAGGGCCGCCCGCATGCGCAGCGCGTCGGGCCACTCCCGGGTGCCCGGCGGCACCCGCTCGAGCTGACGGCGGGCCTCGTCGGGGCGGTCGACCCGGACCAGGATGCCGGCCAGCATGTAGCGGGCCGCGCCGTTCTCCGGCGAGCGGCCGAGCAGCCACTCCAGCTCGTTGGCCGCCGAGAGCAGATCGCCCCGGCGGGCGAGCAGCCCCGCGATCGTCAGCGAGCCGGCGCCCGGCGGCGCGTCGTCCCCCGCCATGCGCCCGGCGACCCGGCGGGCGGTCTCCCGGTCGCCGGCCTCGAGCGCCATCAGCATCACCCGGCCGTCCTCCGCGCGCCGCTCGGGGTCGCGCTGCGCGGCCTCGTCGAACGCCTGCGCTGCGGGCGCCAGCCGCCCCCGGGCCAGCCGGGCCTCGCCCAGCGCGGCCCACCAGTCGGCCCGCTCGGGCTCCCGGATCACCGCCTGTTCGAGGTGGGCCTCGGCCGCCTCGGCGTCGCCCCGCTGAGCCGCGATCATGCCCCGCCCGGCGTGGGGCACCCCGCTGTCGGGCGCCCGCTCCGCCAGATCGACGTAGACCGCCTCGGCCGCCTCGAGCTGCCCGCCGCCGGCCAGCGCCCGCCCGAGCATGTCCACCACCCGGGGCGCGTCGGGGGCCAGCTCCACCGCCCGTCGAGCCCGCTCCGCCGCCGCCTCCCACTCCTGGAGGGTCACCCGGGCCCGGGCCGCCGCCAGCCAGATCTCGGTCGACCCCGGATCGGCCGCCGCGGCGTCGTCGTACAGCCGGGCCGCCTCGGCGTGGTTGCCCGACTCGCTCATCAGGCCGGCGGCGGTGTAGGGCCGGACCGCGGCGGGGGAGGGGCCCCGCTCGGCGTCCGCCTGACGGGCGCCACAGCCGGCGGTCACGAGCAGGAGGAGGGCACCGAAGCCGGTGACGAGGGGGTGGGATCGCATGCGCTGCCAAACTACCGACGGGTCATCGGGCGGTCAAACCCGGTGAAGGCACCGGTCATTCCCCCGCGGGGCGCGGCTCGTCGGCCGGGCGGGGCACCAGCTCGCCGCCTCGGGGCATCACCAGCACCCCCGGCGGATGGCCGCCCGCCGAGAGCGCCGCCCGCACCGACGGGGCCCACCCGGCGAAGGTCGGCGCCACCGCCGCGGGCCCGTGCTCAGAGACCAGCACCACCCGATGCCGGGGGGGCAGGCTGTGCACCGACCCCAGCCGGTAGATCCCCTCGTTGATGACCTCGACCGGCCCGATGCCCGCCGCGCAGGCCGCCGCCAGCACCACCAGCCCCCCGTCGGCCAGCGCCCGCCCCGCCGGAGGCAGCAGCTTGCACGCCTGATACAGGTTCATCGTGACCGGCTCCCGATCGCTGACCACGACCGCCCCGTAGCGCCGGCGCAGCGGCACCTCGAACACCCGCCGGGCCAGCGCCACCCCCGCCCGGTGCGCGGCGACCGGATCACCGGCCACCGCGCCCACCGGCCGCCCGTCCGGACCCCGGATCACGTTGAGCAGAAAGCTCGGCCCGGCCAGCGCCGCGGCGGCCTCCATGTCGGCCCGGCAGGGGTTGCCCTCGACCACCCCCAGCCGGGCGCCGGGCGCCGCCTTGAGCCGGTGGTTGTGCCAGATGCCCGCCTCTCCGGCGACCCCGGGGAACAGCCCCTTGGCCCCGCCGGCCCACCCGGCGAAGTAATGCGGCCGGATCTCGCCCACCACGACCCGCAGGTCGGCCTCGAGCACCGCCGGGGGATAGCGCACCTCGGTCCCGTGCGCCGTGCGGCCGACCGCCACCAGCGCCGGGGAGCGGGCGTCGTGCACCCAGTCGACCCCCGGCGGGGGGGGATAGGGGGGGTGCTTGCCGGTCGCCACCCCCACCGAGACCGCCCGCCCGGCCAGCAGCGGGCGCAGGACCGGCAGCACCCGGCGGGCGACGTCCTTGCGGGTGTCGTCGGGCACGATCACGCAGATCCGGCGGACACCGGCCAGCCGATCGACCAGCGGCGGGCTGCCCACCGGGTCGACGAGGGCCTCGGCGATCACCGCGCCCCACGACCGCCCCGGGGGCCCCTCGGGGGGCCGCAGCACCTCGGCGTCGTCGGGCACCGCGACCCGTCGGGGGGCCGGACCCCAGCCGATCTCCACCGCGCGCCACCCGTCCGCCATGCCACCGACTCCCCACCGCCGCGCGATCGCCGGCCGGGGGAAGCCGCCTCCCGACGCCGGCCCCGGCCACCGTGTCACTTGCGTTTCGCCCCTCGATGGGGCACGACCTTGCGTCTCGTCTCCTGTCGGACATAGATTTACGACATCATGCGCCTCCACCGCACAGCCGTATCGCTGGGTCTCGCGCTCGCCGCGACCGCCTGCAGCCCCGACGCCGAGGGGATCGATCCCCCGTCGACGGGCGATGTGGCGAGCGACGCCCGCTTCGGCCTGGTGCTGCTCACCCACGAGCGGGGCGAGCCGGGGGTGACGGTCAGCGGGCAGCTCCTGGCCACCCGGGGCCCCGGCCGCATCGCCGCGCTGCACGCGCTCGCCCAGCCGGAGCAGGTGTGGCTGGCCACCCAGCGCCTCGAGCCCGGCGAGTGCCGGCTCATGCACACCGAGCACGGCCCGCCGGCCCCGGGCAGCGTGATCGACCTGCTCAGCGTCGGCGAGCTGACCGTCTCGGCCCCCGACCGGCGGGACGCGCCGCTGCGGCTGCCCCCGCGGGACTTCCCCCCGATCTCGTTCGCGCTCGGGGGGGTGGTCTACGACGGGGACGCGCCCGAGGCGCTGCCCTATCGCGACGGCGGCCTGTACCGGATCTCGGCGCCCGGGGACCAGATCGGCCCGCTCGGCGGGGCGGTGCTCGCGCCGCCGACGGTGCACATCGACGACAGCGAGCTCGACGACGGCGGCCTGCGGGTCCGCTGGAGCGACCGGGACGACGCGCTCGTCGTCGTCGCCCGGGACACCGGGCGGGATACGCTCGGCGTCGTCTGCCACGGCCGCGACGGCGAGGCCCGGGTGCCCGCCGAGGCGCTCGAGCGGCTCGGCCCGGGCGACGCCCAGCTCGCCGCGGCCCGCATCCGGCGGTCGCCGCTGCTCGTCGACGGGCTGTCCGACGCCGAGCTGCTGTTCATCACCCGCGACACCATCGACCTGACGATCCCCGACCCCGCGCCGGAGGATCCGTGATCGCCAGGGAGCCCACGTGACCGAGGATTCGCCGCGATGAAGCTGACCTCCGCCGGCCGCACCCACGTCGGGATGAAGCGGGCCCACAACGAGGACAGTCTGAGGCTGTTCAGGGAAGAGAACCTGTTCATCGTCGCCGACGGCATGGGCGGCCACGCCTCGGGCGAGGTCGCCAGCCAGATGTCGGTCGAGACCCTCGCCGAGTTCTTCCGGGCGACCGCCGAAGACGACGAGATCACCTGGCCCTACAAGATGGACAAGGGCCAGCGCTACGAAGAGAACCGGGTCGTCACCGGCATCAAGCTCAGCAACCGCCGGATCCACGAAGCCGCCGCCCGGGACGCCAAGCTCAAGGGCATGGGCACCACCATCGTGGTGACCTTCTTCGTCGACGGGGTCTGCTACATCGGGCACGTCGGCGACAGCCGGGTCTACCGGTTCCGCGACGGCCAGCTCGCCCAGCTCACCGAAGACCACTCGCTGCTCAACGACTACATCAAGATGCGGCAGCTCACCCCCGAAGAGATCGAGGCGTTCCCCCACAAGAACGTCATCGTGCGGGCGCTGGGCATGAAGGACTCGGTGCAGGTCGACATCATGCACGAGCCCGCCCGCGAGGGGGACGTCTACCTGCTGTGCTCCGACGGCCTCTCGGGCATGATCAGCGACGAGCAGATGGCCCACATCCTGCGCGATGGGGGCGACCTCGACGCGCAGTGCGAGGCCCTGATCGACGGGGCCAACGAAGCCGGGGGCACCGACAACATCACCGTCATCCTGGTGCGCATCGACGACTGACGTGCCGTCGAACCCGCCGCGGATCGTCGCGCTCGGCCCCCGCCTGCCCCCCGACATCGGCCCCCACTTCGCCCGGCTCGCCGCCCGCGGCCCGTCCGGCGACGCCCGGCGGCGGGCCCTGGACGCCCTGATCCCCCGGCTGTCGGCGATCATCGGCGCCCCCATCACCGGTCTCGTGCTCTACGGATCGGCCCGGCAGGTCGACGACCCGGGCGACATCGACGCCCTGATCACCACCGACGACGTGCGCGGCGGGCTGTGGGGCGACGCCGGGGGCCACGCGCTCGATATCTTCATCGAGCCGCTCGCCGCGGTGCTCGCCGGACCCGCCGCGCGCTGGCCCCACCTCGCCCGGGGGGCGGCGCTGCACGACCCCACCGGCGACCTCGGGCCCTTCCTCGAGACCGTCGCCGCCCACCGGGCGGGCCCCGCGCCCGCGCCCTCGGCGATCGACGCGGTGCAGCTCCCGGTCTGGGCCCGGCGCCAGCTCGCCCGCATCCGCCGCCGACGCGACGCCGACCCGGCGCTGGCCGCGATGCACCGGGCCGGCCTGATCGCCGCGCTGCCTCAGCTCCACGCCATCGCCCGCCGGGCCCACGGCACCTCGCCCACCGACTGGATCCGCCGCACCCGCCGCGACGACCCGACCCTCGCCGGGCACATCGCCGCGCTCGCCGATCCGACCCGGGTCGACGCCGCGCTCGGCGCGATCATCGAGGCCCTCTTCCCCGGCGGTTGACACAAAAGCCCCGCCTCGCGCACCTTTCGGCCCCGCGCTACCCCGGGAGGACCGCCATGCCCGCCCCCCGCACCGCGCTCCAGCGCCTGCACAAGAGCCTCAACCGGCGCATGATGCGCACCGTCACCGCCTGGGATCTGGTCGAGCCCGACGACCGGATCATGGTCTGCGTCAGCGGCGGCAAGGACAGCTACGCCCTGCTCGACCTGCTGCACCGGGCCCGGCGCAAGTCGCCGTTCCCCTACGAGGTGATCGCGGTGCACCTCGACCAGCAGCAGCCGGGCTACGACGGCGCGCCGCTGCGCCGCTGGCTCGAAGACTTCGGCGCCCCCTACGAGATCATCAGCCGCGACACCTACAGCGTGGTGCTCGAGCTGACGAAGCCCGGCGGCACCTACTGCAGCCCGTGCAGCCGGCTGCGGCGGGGCATCCTCTACGACGCCGCCGAGCGCCTCGGGTGCAACAAGGTCGCCCTCGGCCACCACCGGGACGACGCGCTCGAGACCACGCTGATGAACATGTTCTTCTCGGGCAAGCTGCAAGCCATGCCGGCCAGCTACACCACCGACTGCGGCCGGTTCCGGGTCATCCGCCCGCTGATCGAGTGCGCCGAGGAACAGATCGCGGCCTACGCCCGCGAGCGGGGCTTCCCGATCCTGCCGTGCAACCTGTGCGGCAGCCAGAGCGGCCTCCAACGGCAGGCGATGACCCGGCTGCTCGACACCTTGCAGGGCGACATCCCCAACGTGCGCGAGGTCATGCTGGCGGCGCTCAAGAACGTCAGGGCCAGCCACCTGCTCGACCGGGACCTCATCACCCGCCTCGCCGGCGGCCCGGCGGACGGCGCGGTCGACGACACCGGCCCCGAGACCATCGGCTGCGGCGACGACCCGTCGCCCCACGCGGCCCGCATCGAGCCGGTGATCACCATCACCGGGTGATCGGCCGGGGCGTGATATACCTCCGATCGGCGGCCGCTCCGTCGCCGCTCGCGGAGGACCGATGATCCACCTGCCCGAAGGCCCGGTGCGCCGCATCGTCGGCGCCATCCACCGCCGGCCGTACCTCTTCTTCGGCGCCGCCCTGATCCTCTCGGCGGGCATGCTCTTCGCCGGGCGCTCGATCGAGCTCAAGACCAAGATCCGGGACCTGCTGCCCGAGTCGGCCGCCAGCGTGCAGGCGATGCAGGTGCTTCAGGAGCGCCTCGGCAGCGCCGACATCCTCGTCGTGGCGCTGATGAGCGACGACTTCGACGCGGTCAAGCCGGCCCTGCCGAAGCTGGCCGCCGCGCTCGAGGCCCACCCCGACATCGCCGAGGTGATCTACAAGCAGGACGTCGACCTCATCGACCGCAACGCGCTGACGATCTTCCCCACCGTCGACGAGCTCGAGGACTACTACGAGGAGCTGACGGAGACCATCAAGGAGGCCGTCAAGAAGCGCATGGTCCTGCTCGACGAGCCCGAGGAGGAGGACGACGGGGCCGAGGACGGGGCCTACGCCCGCTACACCTTCGGCTGGGCCGAGCACGAGAAGGACGACGGGCTGTCGAACCTGGGGCGCACCTTCCGCCGGGAGCGGGGGGCCTATCGGGAGTACTTCTACAATCGGGCGTACACGACCATCGGGCTCGAGGTGTACCCCACCAAGAGCTCGGGCGATCTGGCCTTCAGCCGGCACATCCTCGACGTGGTCGACGCCCGGGTGCACGAGACGCTGGCCGCCGAGCTGGCCCCGGTGGCCGAGGGGGCACCGGTCACCCGGGTCGTGATCGGCGGCGGCTACCGCAACGTGTTGCAGGAGTCCGACCAGATCAAAGACGACATCGCCTCGTCGGTCGGCTGGTCGTTCGGGCTGCTGGCGCTGGTCGTGATCCTGTGGTTCCGCAGCATCCGGGCGTTCTTCTGCGTGCTGCTGCCCCTGGCGATGGGGGTGAGCTGGACCGTCGGCCTCGTGGCGCTGACCGTGGGCTACCTCAACCTCATCACCGCGTTCATCTTCGCGGTGCTGCTGGGGCTGGGCATCGACTTCGGCATCCACTTCTACGGCCGCTACCGCGAGGAGCGCGCAGCGGGGCACGACCCGCTGGAGTCGGTGGTGCAGACCTGGCTGTCGTGCGGCGAGGCGAGCGTGCTCGCCGCGCTGACCACCTCGGCGGCGTTTCTGGCGCTGACCATCGCCGACTTCCGCGGCTTCTCGCAGTTCGGCGGGGTCGCCGCCGGCGGGGTGCTCTTGTGCCTGCTGGCGGTCTTCTGGGCGTTCACCGCGCTGGTCTTCGTCTTCGAGCGCTGGGTCCCGCTCAAGCTGATGGGCTACTCGGTCGACCGCACGGTCGGCGAGGGCATCGACCGCCGCCGGTTCCCGCTGGGGGGGCGGGTCCTGGTCGTCGCGGTGCTGGTGGGCATCGCCGGCTTCGTCTCGGCGGGGCAGGTGGAGTTCGAGATGAACTTCAACCGCCTGGGGCAGAAGCAGAAGGAGAAGCTGGAGTACCAGGAGATCACCTACGGCACGACCCAGGCGACCAGCCCGGCGGTGATCTTCGCCGACAGCGCCGAGGAGGCCCGGGCGATCTACCAGCAGCTCGAGGAGCGCACCGCCGGCGACGCCCGCCACCCCCGCATCAAGAGCTACGAGGCGCTGTTTGCGCTCATCCCCGAGCAGCAGGCCGAGAAGCGGCGGTGGATCAAGAAGATCTGCCGCAAGCTGGGGCGCAAGGTGAAGCTCTTCGAGGGCGACCCCCGGGACGGGGCCGACGAGCTGCTGCGCCACTGCGACCCGGTCGACTTCGGGGTCGCCGATCTGCCCGACTGGGTCAAGAGCCGCTTCTCGGACAAAGACGGCAAGCTGGGGGAGTTCATCTTCGTCTCGCCCCGGGGCTCGACCAACGACGGGCGGGTCGCGCTGGCCTTCCGGGACGAGATGCTGTCGCTGAAAGGGCTCGACGGCGAGCCGCCGGTGGTCTCGGGCAAGCCGATGATCTGGGCCGACGTGCTCATCGCGATGAAGACCGACGGGCTCGAGACCACCGTCGCCTCACTGCTCACGGTGGTGGTGCTGCTGCTCTTCTTCGAACGCAGCCTCGGCGGCACGCTGATGATCCTGCTGCCGCTGAGCCTGGCCCTGGGCCTCACCGGGGGCATCATGGCCCTCTTCGACATCAAGCTGACGTTCTTCAACATGCTGGCGCTGCCCACGATCATCGGCATGGGCGTCGACGACGGGGTGCACCTCTACCACCGACACAAAGAGCTGGGGCCGGACAGCGCGCGCTACGTGGTGCGCACGACCGGCATGGCGGCGGTGCTGACGACGATCACGACCTCGATCGGCTTCGGCAGCCTGCTGCTCGCCAACCACTACGGGCTCAACGGGCTGGGGCTGCTGTCGATGATCGGGATGGGCGCCGCGCTCTTCGTGACCCTGGTGGTCCTGCCGGCGGCGATGCAGTGGGTGGACGATCGGCGGCGCGAGGGCTCATCGCCCACGCCGGGGTGAAGCCAAACACCCGCGCCGGTTGCCGAGACGCCCGTCCCAAGGACGGCCGGATGAGCACGGCAACTCAATACCGGTAGTGGTGGGGCTTGTAGGGGCCCTCGACCGGCACCCCGATGTAGCTCGCCTGCTCCGGGCTCAGGTGGGTCAGCCGGGCGCCGAACTTCTCGAGGTGCAGCCGGGCGACCTTCTCGTCGAGGTGCTTGGGCAGGGTGATCACCGTCGGCTTCTTGCCCTCGGGCTTCGCGATGCGGTTGTCGCCGTACTCCTCGGCGCTCTGGTGCAGCTCGATCTGGGCGATCGTCTGGTTGGTGAACGAGGCGCTCATCACCAGCGAGGGGTGGCCGGTGGCGCAGCCCAGGTTCACCAGGCGGCCCTCGGCGAGCACGATGATGCTGTGGGGGCCGCCGCCGGGGCCGTGGGTCGAGTCCAGGAAGCGGAACTCGTGCACCTGGGGCTTGATCTGGATCTTCTCGACGGTGCCCGCGGCCACCCGGGCCTCGAGGCCGGCCATGTCGATCTCGTTGTCGAAGTGGCCGATGTTGCACACGATCGCGTTGTGCTTCATCCGGGCCATGTGGCCCACGTCGATGATCCGGAAGTTGCCGGTCGCGGTGACGTAGATGTCGAACTCGCCCTCGATCGCCTGATCGATGGTGGTCACCTCGATGCCCATCATGCACGCCTGCAAGGCGCAGATCGGGTCGATCTCGCTGATGGCCACCCGGGCCTGCTGCCCTTGCAGCGACTGCACCGAGCCCTTGCCCACGTCGCCGTAGCCGCAGACGAGCGCCTTCTTGCCGCTGATGAGGAAGTCGGTCGCCCGCATGATCGCGTCGACGAGGCTGTGCCGGCAGCCGTAGACGTTGTCGAACTTCGACTTGGTGACCGAGTCGTTGACGTTGATCGCGGGGAAGAGCAGCGTGTCCTCGGCGACCCGCTCGTAGAGCCGGTGCACGCCGGTGGTGGTCTCTTCGCTCACGCCCCGGATCTGCTGCGCCATCGCGGTCCAGAAGCCGTCGCCCTTGGCGTGGCGCACGTCGCGCAGCACCGAGAGGACCACCTTCATCTCGCCGTTGTCGGTGGTCGCCGGGTCGGGCATCTCGCCCCGATCTTCGTACTCCTTGCCGAGGTGCACCAGCATCGTGGCGTCGCCCCCGTCGTCCAGGATCAGGTTCGGGCCGCCGTGCTCGGGCCAGACCAGCGCCTGGAGCGTGCACCACCAGTACTCGGCCAGGGTCTCGCCCTTCCAGGCGAAGACCGGCACCCCGGCCGGCGCGTCGACGGTGCCCTCGGGGCCGACGACGGACGCCGCGGCGGCGTGGTCCTGGGTCGAGAAGATGTTGCACGACACCCAGCGCACGTCGGCGCCGAGCTCGACGAGGGTCTCGATGAGCACCCCGGTCTGCACCGTCATGTGCAGCGAGCCCATGATGCGGGCCCCGGCCAGCGGCTTCTTGCCGGCGTGCTCGGCCCGCAGCGCGGCGAGGCCGGGCATCTCGTGCAGGGCCAGCTCGAGCTCCTTGCGGCCGAAGCGGGCGGTCTCGGGCGAGAGATCGGCCACCTTGAACGGCAGATCGGCGAACAGCGGCAGCCCCGTATCGAGGAAGGTCTCGGTCTTCAGCGTCTCGGCGTGCATCGGTCCTCGCTCTCGGCGGTGGTGCGCGGCCCGGGGCGGCTCCCCGGCGCCGTCTTTCATTCATATATCCAAATGAGTGAATCAAGTCTATGATGAAAACCGATCGCAGCGGATTTCACCGGCCCGCCACGGGGGCGTCATGACCGACATCCACCACCGCCTGAGCACGCTGTCGGTGCCCCTGCGCACCCGCATCCTGCGGCTGCTCGCCGACGAGGAGCTGGGGGTCGGCGAGCTGGCCCGGGTGGTCCAGACCCCGCAGCCGACGGTCAGCCGGCACCTCAAGACCCTGCTCGACGACGGCTGGCTGGTGCGGCGCAAGGTGGGCACCTCGTCGCTCTACGAGCTCAACCCGCAGCTCGGCGAGGCCGAGCGGGCGCTGTGGGCGCTGGTCGCCGGCACGCTGGACGCCCGCTGGCCCGACGATCACATCCGGCTGGCCGCGGTGCTCGCCGAGCGGGAGGACGGGCGGCACTTCTTCGGGCGGGTGGCCGAG
Source organism: bacterium (assembly GCA_030426085.1). Lineage (GTDB taxonomy): Bacteria > Myxococcota_A > Bradymonadia > UBA7976 > UBA1532 > JACKDM01. The sequence continues at coordinate 154,277 of JAUHYW010000005.1, forward strand.
AAGTGGGTCGGGCTGCGCCAGGAGATGTTCGGCGAGGGGCACCTCGTGCCGGCGATCGCGGCGCTGCTGCCCGATGGCATCACCGTGGCCGATCTGGGCTGCGGGCCGGGCGACCTGACGGCCCACCTGGCCGAGGCCGGGGCCCGGGTGATCGCGATCGACCGCGAGCCGGCCATGCTCGAGGCCGCCGGGCGCCGGGTGGGGCACCTGCCGCACGTCGAGCTGCGGGCGGGCGAGCTGGAGGCCCCGCCCCTCGCCCCGGGCGAGGTCGATCTGGCGCTCTTGTGCCTGGTGCTGCACCACGTCGAGCACCCGGTCCGGGCCCTGGCGGCGGCGGCCCGGGCCCTGGCCCCGGGGGGGGCGATCGTGGTGCTCGACATGGTGGGGCACGACCGGGCCGAGTACCGCCGCACGATGGGGCACGTCCACCTCGGCTTCGACCCGGCGGCGGTGGCCGCGATGGCCCGCGAGGCGGGGCTGCGCATCAGCCGCAGCCGGGTGCTGACCCCTCAGGCGGGCGCCACCGGGCCGGCGCTGTTCCTCGCCCGGATGGTGGGCGTCGCTTGACAAGCCCCCGACGGCTGCCCATAACAATATCCGGCGCTGAATGACGGTTCATTCAGCGGCCGCGACCCCCCGACCCCGGAGGCGCCCGATCAGTCAGCCAGCCCCCAGCGAGCGCGGCGACAAGCGCGAGCGCATCATCGAGGCGGCCATCAAGGTCTTCGCCGAGCGCGGGTTCTATCACGCCCGGGTGAGCGAGGTGGCCGCCGAGGCGGGGGTGGCCGGGGGCACGATCTACAACTACTTCCGCAATAAAGACGACCTGCTCATCAGCCTCTTCGAAGACCGGATGGAGGCCATCCTGGCCGACTTCCGGGCCGAGCTGGCCGGCCTCGACTCGGCGGCCGACCGGCTGCGGCGCTTCGTCGAGCTGCACCTGGCGATGGTCGCCCGCGACCCGCAGCTCGCCGAGGTGCTGACCGTCGAGCTGCGCCAGTCGTCGAAGTTCATGCGGGAGTACAAAGCGCGCAAGTTCGGCGAGTACCTCGGGCTGCTCGAGGGGCTCGTCGTCGAGGGCGTCGAGCGGGGCGAGTTCCGCGCCGACATCGACCCCCGGATCCTCAAGCGGGCCCTGTTCGGGGCCATCGACGAGGTCAGCCTGTTCTGGGTCGGCGCCCGCCGCGCCCGCAACCCTCAGCCCTACGCCCTCGAGGACGCCGCCGAGCAGATCTGGCGGCTCTACGCCGGGGGCCTCATCCGACCGCAGGAGAGCACGCCGTGAAGATCCTGGTCTCGGCCAAGCGGGTCACCGACCCGTACTCGAAGATCACCGTCGGCAAGGACGGTCGCCTCGACACCGAGGACGTCGACTACAAGATGAACCCGTTCTGCGAGATCGCCGTCGAGGCGGCCCTCCAGATCGCCGAGGACGCCGACGACCCCGAGGTCGTGGTGGTGTCGATCGGCGAGGACGAGGCCACCAAGGAGATCCGCACCGCGCTGGCGATGGGGGCCGATCGGGGCATCCTCGTCGAGCACGACGAGGCCGAGCTGGACTCCGACCTGACCGCCCGCATCTTCTGCAAGATCATCGCCGACGAAGAGCCCGACATCGTCCTGCTCGGCAAGCAGGCGGTCGACGGCGACAGCAACCAGGTGGCCCAGCTCGTCGCCGAGTACATGGGCTGGCCCCAGGCGTGCTTCGCCTACGAGATCGAGGTGAACGACGACGAGGACGGGGCCACCGTCAAGCGGGAGGTCGACGGCGGCGTCGAGACGGTCGAGCTGACCTTCCCCGCGGTGCTCACCACCGACCTGCGGCTCAACGAGCCGCGCTACGCCAGCCTGCCGGGCATCATGCGCGCCAAGCGCAAGCCGCTCGACGAGACCGACCTCGACGACCTCGACCTCGAGCCGACGCTCAAGGTCGAGGTGCTCGGCTTCGAGATGCCGCCCGAGCGCAAGGCGGGGGAGAAGGTCGGCTCGGTCGACGAGCTGCTCGACAAGCTCGCCAACGAGGCCAAGGTCATCTGATTCGCCCGCGAGGCACGAAGGAGCACGCACCATGAGCAACATCATCGTTCTCGCCGAGCAGCAGGACGGCAAGCTGGCCAACGCGACCCTCAACGCCATCGGCGCGGCGAAGCAGCTCGCCGGCTTCGTCGGCGGCGGCTTCTCGGTCGCGGTGGCCGGCAACGGCGTCGGCGCGGTGGCCGAGGCGCTCGCCGGCTACGGGGCGGAGAAAGTCTATCTGGCTGAGGATCCGGCCCTCGAGAAGTACACCGCCCAGGCCTACGCCCAGGCGCTGCACAGCGCGGCGGTCGCCTCGGGCGCGAAGTTCGTCGTCGCCGCGGCGACCTCCATCGGCAAGGACTGCGTCCCCCGGGTCGCCGCCCGGCTCGACGCGGGCATGGCCAGCGATGTCATCCGCATCGCCGAGGGCCCGGTCTACACCCGCCCGATGTGGGCCGGCTCGGTGCTGGGGCGGGTCAAGGTCAACACCGACATCCAGGTGCTGACCGTGCGCCCGACCGAGTTCGAGAAGGCTCAGGCCAGCGGCGGCGCGAGCCCGGTGGAGTCGATCGACGCCGGGGTCGACGCCGGCAGCCTGCGCATGAAGTACGTCGGCCTCGACGCCGCCGAGTCCGACCGCCCGGCGCTGACCGACGCCGACGTGGTCATCTCGGGCGGGCGGGGGCTCAAGGACCCCAAGAACTTCGCGCTCGTCGAGAAGCTGGCCGATCTGCTCGGCGGCGCGGTCGGCGCGACCCGGGCGGTGGTCGACGCCGGCTGGGTGCCCAACGACTGGCAGGTGGGCCAGACCGGCAAGGTCGTCGCCCCCAAGCTGTACATCGCGGTCGGCATCAGCGGCGCGATCCAGCACCTCGCCGGTATGAAGGGCTCGAAGACCATCGTGGCGATCAACAAGGATCCCGACGCCCCGATCTTCGGCGTGGCCGACTACGGCCTCGTGGCGGATCTCTTCGACGTCGTGCCCGAGCTGACCGAGAAGCTCGCCGCCCGCTGAGGTGGCCCCGCCCTCCGATCCCACCCCCCGGGGCCCGCTCGTCGTGCCCCACCCCCGGATCGCCGCCCGCCTCATCGGCGGGCGGGCGCTGATCCTCGACCCCCGCCACGACGCGTTGCAGCGGCTCAACGAGACCGGCTCGTTCGTCTGGGATCTGATCGCCCGCCGGGCATACGACCGGGACGCCCTGCTCGCCGCGCTGCTGGATGAGTTCGACGTCGACCGGGCCACCGCCGCCGCCGATCTGGACGCTCTGCTCGCCGAGATGCGGGCCCGCGACCTGATCGCGGAGGTCGCGCCCGGCACATGAGCGGGGCGCGGCCGATTCGCATCGACCGCCCGCGCCGTGGACAATCCCCTGACCGTTCGAGACGTGGGGCAGAGCATGAGCCGTCGACTGGTGTGGGTGTGTGTCTGGGCGCTCTTGATCGGGTGTGACGACGATCAACCGGCCGTCGCCGGCGATCAGGGGCCGATCGACGGCTCGCTCGACGCCGTGCCCGATCCCGAGCCCGACGCCGGCCCCGAGCCCGACGCCGGCCCCGAGGCCCGGATCCGCATCGTCTCGCCGATGGCCGGGGCCCGCCTGACCGGGGCCGACGACCTGGAGGGCGACGCCGGCAGCGGGGTGCGGGTCGAGGTGACGGTCGAGGCCGAGGGCGCCGACGACGGGCGGGTCCGGATCACGGTCGACGGCCTGGAGTATCGGGCGCCGGTCGAGGAGGGCCGGGCGACGGCGGTCGTGGCGCTGCCGGCGGCCGAGATGCAGCGGGTGCCCATCGAGGCGATGATCGTGGCCGGCGGCGCGCCGGTGGTCGACCGGATCGAGGTGGTGGTCGCCGTGCGCCGGCTGGCGCTGGCCGTCGAGCCGCTGCCCGCCGGGGGGTGCGACTTCGGCGCCGACGACGACCGCGACCCCGAGGCGCCCGGCATCCAGAGCGCGCTCGTGATCACCGGCGAGGGGCTGGCGCGGGTCGAGGTGCAGCGCGCGGGCGGCGCGGTCTTCGAGCAGCCGGCCGAGGGGGGCCGGGCCGAGGTGCCGCTGACGTTCGCCGATGGGTCGGCCGAGCTGACCGTCGTCGGCCGGGCGTCCGACGCGCTGCCCGGCACGATCGGGCCGCTGGTCTACACCGCCCGCTCGACCGCGCCGACGCTGGACGTGCAGATCCTGCGGGGCGTGGCCAATGGGATCGGCGAGATCGACGAGGCCAGCGGCCGGGCCACCTGGGCCTTCGCCGGCGACAGCACCGGGCTGGCGCCGGGCGCCGCCCTGACCGTGGCCTGGGATCCGCCCCTGCCGGGCGCCGCCGAGCGGGCGGTCGTCGACGACGAGGGGCGGTTCACGGTCGAGGCGGCCTTGCCGTTGCAGAGCGTCTGGGCCGGGCGGCTCACCGTGACCGGGGCCGACACCTGCGGGGCCAGGGCCGTCTTCGAGGCCGACGAGGTGCGCCTCGACGCGGTGCGGCCGGTGGTGCGCATCGTCGACCCGCCCGACGGCCGCCGGCTGACCGTGCTGGACGACGTCGACCCCGAGCGCCTGGGGGTGCAGGTGGCGTTCACCGTCGCGGTCGACGACCCCCGACCCGACGTCGGCTACCGGCTCGCGGTGTGGTGCGGCCCGCCCGGTGAGCAGCCCGATCAGCGGTCGCGGATCCCGAGCGACGCCGCCACCCGCTTCGAAGTGCCCGAGCGGCCGGTCATCGGCACCTTCGACCCCGACGAGCGGGGCGAGGTGGACTGCTTCGTGCTGGCCGAGAGCTTCCCCAACGGGGCCGAGGAGATCCGCAGCCGCTATCGGCTGTCGTTCGACCAGCCCACCTTCCGGGTGACCGAGCCCGCGGTCGACGCCGGCTGCCTGACGCCGCAGCGGCTGCGGGTCGCCGGGGTCGGGGTGGATCTGGACGGCAACGACCCCCGGCTGGCGGTGGTCGCGGTGGGCCCCGACGGGGTCGCCCGCGAGCCGGTCCCGCTCGTCGCGCTGGGGGAGGAGGCCTTCGCCGTCGATCTGGGCCCCGAGGCGCTGCCCGACGGGGTGTGGACGCTGCGGGTCGAAGGCACCGTCTTCGGCGGCGTGCCGGTGACGGTGGTGCCGGCCGCGATCCCGGTGACCCTCGACCGCGAGGCGCCGACGCTCGAGGTGCTGACCCCCGCCGAGCCCCACCTCGCCGACGACGATCCGGCGGCCGCCGGCTTCCAGACCGCGGTGCGGGCCCGGGTATGCGGCGCGGCGGGGCAGGCGGTGCGGGCGACGAGCCAGGGGCTGATCGAGGGCGCGCCGTACGCCGCCGAGGCGCCGGTGCCGGCCGGGGACTGCGCCGAGGTCGCGCTGCCCCCGTTCACCGCGCCGCTGGGCCCCATCCGGCTGACGGTGGAGACGGCCGACGCCTGCGGGCACACGGCCGAGGTCGGGGTCCTCACCCGCATCGACCCGGCCCGCATCGGGGCGTCGATCATCGCGCCGGCCGACGGGGTCGGCATCGACGCGGCGCTGGACGATGACCCCGCGCCCGGCTGCCAGTTCGACCTCGAGGGGGTGATCGCCGGCCCTGGGGCCGACGCGCAGATCGCGGTGTGCACCACGGCGGATCAGGGGCGGCCCGACGCGGTCTGCCTCGGCGCCGACAGCGCGCTGGCCGGCCCGTGCGAGGTGCTGGGCGTGGCCGAGGCCGGGACCACCGTGCGCTGCCCGCTGACCCTGATCGACGGGGCCCACGGGCTGACCCTGGTGGGGCAGAGCAACGGCCGGGTCGAGTCGGCGGCGGCGCAGATCGTCGCCGATTGCAGCCCGCCGACGGTGACCGCGCTGGCCGTCGAGCAGGATCGGGACGGGGACGGCTGCGTCAACCGCCAGGAGCGGCTCGACCCGCTGGAGCCGGGCGACGCGGCCCGGGTGCGGGTGACGTTCGCGGTGGACGGCGTCGCCGACGGCCGCACGATCCGGCTGCGCACCGCGGGCGGACTCGACCTGGGGGTCGCCACGCTGGAGGGCGGCGCGGGGGCCATCGAGGCCACGCTGCCCGGGGGCGTGCACCGGCTGTATCTGCGGGGGCAGGACGCCGTCGGCAACCCGCTGCCCGAGCCGGGCGAGGCGGGGGTGGTCCTGCGCACGGTGGAGGTCGACGTGCGGCCGCCGACGCCGACGCTGATCGGGCTCGACGACGGGGTGTGCCTCTCGGCGGCCGACGACATCGACCCCGGGCAGGCCGGCTTGCAGTCCACGATCCGGGTGCAGACCGGCCGGGCCGGCGACGAGGCGGTGACGGTCGCCGTCGCCGTCGACGGGCAGGGCGCGGCCGCCCGGGACGGGGCGCTCGACCGCATGGACTTCGACCTGTCGCTGCCCGAGGGCCCCCGCGCGCTGACGGTCACCGCCGCCGACGCCTGCGGCAACGTGGGCAGCGTGGCCGGGTTCGCGACGCGCGACGGCCTGCCCGACTGGCAGGCCCCGCGCCCGGTCGCGGTGCAGGTCGACAGCGTGGCCCCCGGCCTGCGCCTCGTGGGGGTCGACGCGGGCGCCGAGGTCGACCCGGCGGACGACGCCGACGGCGACCCGGGCAACGGCTTCCAGCTCGACCTGATGGTCGAGGTCGACCCCGCCGCGCCGCTCGAAGCCGGGGCCGAGGTCGAGCTGCGGGTCGGCGACCAGCCGGCGGTCAGCGCGCCCAGCCCGCTGATCGTGCCCGACGACCTCGGCGGCCTGCTGCCGGCCCGGCTGACCCTGGCCGGCGGCGAGCAGATCCTGACCGCGCGGGCGACCGACGCCTGCGGCAACACCGGCACCTCGCCGGCGGTCCCGATCACGGTGGACGTGCCCGGCTGCGTCAGCCGCATCGTCGGCTTCGACGACAACCCCGCGGTGCGCCCCGACGCGGCGCCGCTGACGGTGCTCGGCGAGGTCGACCGCATCGACGTGGCCTGCATCGGGGCCCCGGTCCGGCTGGTGATCGACGGGGTCGCCGGGCCCCAGGCGGTGGTCGGAGAGGACGGCGGGGTGCGCTTCGACGGGGTCGCGCTCGGCGAGGGGGCCCACGCGCTCACGCTGCGGGTCGGGCCGGTGCGCGACGTGACCCTCGACTCGCCGGTGCAGCGGGTGATCGTCGATCCGATCGCGCCGACGGTGCGCATCACCCGCCCGGCCGGGCCCGATCCGGCCGCGCTGCTGACCGACGACCGCCCCGACCTCGACGGCCAGCAGACAGTGGTCATCGCCGAGGTCGACGAGCCCCGGGTCGACACCGCCCGCCGGGCCCGGCTGACCATCGACGGCCGGGCGGCGGGCGAGGTGGAGGTGCCCGACGAGAGCCCGGCCACGGTGGAGTTCCGCGACGTGACGGTGCCCACCGGGCGCCAGACGCTGGAGGTCTGCGTCATCGACGAGGCGGCCAACGTCGGCTGCGGGCGGCGGGTGGTCGACGCCGACCCGTCGCCCCCGGGCGGGGTGACCCCGGTGCGGGTCGAGGTGCGCGACCGGCGGGCGACCGAGGTGGCGTTCGTCTTCACCGCGCCGGGGGACGACGCCGACGGCGGGGGCATGGTCAGCGGCTACGCGCTGCGCCGGGCGGCGACGGCGTTCGCTGACGAGGCCGACTGGGCCGCGGCGGCCGGCACCGAGGTCCGGCTGCCGGCGACCGCCGCGCCCGGCGCCGAAGAGACGCTGATCGTGCGCGGCCCGGGGCCGACGCTGGTCGACGGGCTGGCGCTGAACCGGCTGCACGCGGTGGCCATCCGGGCGCTCGACGCCGCCGGCCGCCCCGGCCCGCTGGTCTCGGTGGAGGTCGATCTGCGGCTGCGCATCGCCGACGGCGAGACCCCGGCGCCGACCGCGCCGTGGGCCGCGGGTGATCTGCTCAACGCCAGCTCGCCGGTGGTCGGGGTGGGCGACGTCGACGGGGACGGCTTCGACGACATGCTGGTCGCGGCCATCCAGGGTCAGGAGACCGGCGCGGTGGCCTTCGTCTTCGGCGCGGCGGACCCGGCGGACTTCGAGGTGCGGGCGGTCGATCGGCTCCCGGACATGAACCCGGCCTTCTTCGGCGCGGTGGGCGTCGGGGCCGGTGATCTCAACGGCGACGGCGCGCCCGACGTGGCGATCCAGGGCTACGACGAGTTCTTCTCCTCGGTCGTCGTCGCGCTGTACTTCGGCTGCCCCGCGCCGTGCGGGCGGGCGGCGGTCGTCACCGCCGACGCGCAGGTCGACACCGACGGCCGGCAGCTCACGACCCACATCGCGGGGGTGGGCGACGTCTGGCAGCCCGACGGGGCCGGCTTCGACGATCTGTTGATCGGGGGCGCGCTGGGCAACGAGAACCGGGCCTACGTGGTCGCCGGGCGGGCCGAGTGGCCCGGCACCGAGGACGGGCGGCTCGAGGTCACCGACGTACCAGAGCCCGACCAGCGCATCGTGCAGTTGAACGGCGCCGACGGCAACGGCCCCACCGGCACCTACGCCGCCGGGCTCGGCGATCTGGACGGCGACGGCTTCGACGACCTCGCGCTGAGCCACGGGCCCGACCTGAACCAGAGCTACGTCTACTATGGCGGCGAGTGGGGCGAGGTCGTCGTCTACGACCGGCAGAGCCCGGATACGGTTCAGCTCTTCGACCCCTGCGGTGGCGCGAACGCGACCTTCGGCACCGGCTTCGTGGGCGGGGTCGACCTCGACGGCGACCCCGAGGGCCGCCCCGACTTCGTGGTGGGCAACCGGGCCAACAAGCGGCTGGTGGTCTTCGACGCCGACCGTCAGACGCTCGACTGCTTCGGCCGCTCGCCGGGGCAGTACGGGCGGGTATTCGACCTCGCGGGGGACGTCGACGGCGACGGCGCGGTCGACATCATCGCCACCCACGGCGATCCGGCGGTGCCCGCGGCCCACATCTTCTACAACGACGGCCTCGGCCGCTTCGGGGTCGGGGCGCAGGCCTCGCCCCGCACCCCGCACGTCGTGCTCGACCAGCCCGCCCGGCGCAAGCTGGGGGTCGCCGGGGTCGGCGACATGAACGGCGACGGCCTCGCCGACGTGGCGGCGGTCTACATCGACGGCGACGACGGCCTGCGCTGGATCGTCTACTATTGAGCGAGGAGGTCCCCATGACCGATCCCCGGCGAGAGCCCCCCGAGAAGAAGACGAAGCGCCCCTACCAGCCGCCGGCCTTCGAGCGCTCGGTGGCCTTCGAGCGCACCTCGCTGGCCTGCTCGGGGGTCAAGAACACCGCCGGCTTCCCGGTGGGCAACTGCTCGATGCAGAGCTGAGCGCCTGGACCGCCTCGCGATCCACCTCGGCGGCGGCTGCGTGCGCATGGGCCCCCGGGCGCTGGCCGCGCCCCGCGCCGATTGGGCTCCCGCCTTCGCCCGACCGGTGGCGCCCCCCGACTTCACCGTCGACGTCGATCTGACCGTCGGCGACCCCGCCGACTGGCGCCCGCCCTTCAGCCCCGAGCGCGCCTATCACCGCTTCGATCTGCGCTTCGCGATGCGCGGCGACCGGGCGGCGGCGGTCTTCGACGGGCACCCCGACGGCTTGCTGGCCGTGCTCGAGCTGGCGGTCGCCGGCGCGGTGGGCGCCCGGGGCGGCCTGTTGATCCACGCCGCGGGCGCGGTGATCGACGGCGCGGCGTGGCTGCTGCCGGGCCCATCGGGCACCGGGAAGAGCACCGCCGCCCGGGCCCCCGACCTCACCCGGGTGCTCAGCGACGAGCGGATCATCGCCCGCCCCGGCCCCGCCGGCTGGCGGGCCTGGGGCACCCCGTGGTGGAGCGCGGGGCGGACGCGGCCCCTCGATCCGGGGTACGCTGCCATCGGCGGCCTCGCCCGCATCCACCAGGCGTCGGCCGCCGCCGCCCGACCGCTGCCGCCGGACGCCGCCGCCGCGTGGCTCCTGCGCTCGGTGGCGCTCTACGACGACCGCCCGGCCGCCCGCCGGGCCGCGTTCGAGGCCGCCTGTGATCTGGTCGGCGGCATACGATGCGTGGCGCTGGACCTGCCCCCGGAGGGTGCGTGGAGCCCGTCGATCACAGCGTGAGGGGTCTGTTGCAGGCGGCGATGGCCGAGGCCATCCCCCTGTCGGTGCACTGGGATCTCACCTGGCGCTGCGATCACTCATGCGTGCACTGCTACCTCACCGAACGCCGTCAGCCCGAGCTGAGCCTCGCCGAGTGCGTCGACCTGCTCGACCAGCTCGCCGACGCCGGCGCCATGATGCTCCTGATCAGCGGCGGCGATCCCTTCCTGCGCCCCGACGCGCTCGACTTCCTGCGGGCGGCCCGGGCCCGGACCTTCGACGTGCGCATCAACTCCCACGGCAACCACATCGACGCCGCGATCGCCGACGCGCTGGCCGAGATCGGGATCAGCCGGGTGGCGCTGTCGGTCTACTCGGCCGAGGCGGCGGACCACGACGCGGTCACCCGCATCCCCGGCAGCCACGTCAAGTCGCTGAACGCCGCCCGGCTGCTCGTCGAGCGGGGGGTCGAGGTGCGGTTCAAGACCCCGGTCATGGTGCAGAACCGGGCCAGCTTCTCCACGGTGGGCCCGCTGGCCGAGGCGATCGGGGCCACCTGGGAGCTCGACGCCCACATCGTGCCCGACGACCAGAGCGACTTCGGCCTGTGCTCGATCGGGGTGCACCCCACCGACCGCATGCTGGCGATGCTGCACGACCTCGACCGGCACCGGGCCCACGTCACCCCGGTCGCCGAGCTGGCCGATACCCCCTCCGAGGCCCGGACCTGCTCGGCGGGCACCGCCAGCGCGTTCATCGGGCCCGACGGGCGGCTGTACCCCTGCATCAACTGGCGCGACCCCATCGGCGACCTGCGCCAGACGCCGTTCGCCGCGCTGTGGCGGGACTCGCCGGCGGTGAAGCGCCAGCGGCAGATCACCCGGGCGAGCTACCTCGGCGACTGCGCGGGCTGCGGGTTCCACGGCAAGTGCGGCTACTGCCCGGGCATCTCGCACGCCGAGACCGGCGAGGCCGGGCGGCGCAGCGCCTACGTCTGCGAGCGGACCCACCTGACCATGGCCGCCATCGAGCACATGCACCGCCTCGCCCGGCGCGGGGCCCCGGTGCCCGCGCCGGACAGCCCCGAGGCCGACGCGCTGTTCGATACGCCGACCTTCGCCGAGCGCCAGCTCGCCGCCCGCCGGGCCGGGCTCAGCCGCCCCGCCGATCGGCTGCCCCTGCGGCCGCCGCTGATCCAGATCGAAGACCCCCGGTGAGGCCGTGACCGACGGCGCCATCGACCTCGCCCGGGAGCTGATCGCCCGGGGGCAGACCGTGCGCTACCGGGCTCGGGGACACTCCATGTGGCCCGCGATCCTGGACGGGGATCGGCTGACGCTGGCCCCGATCGAAGGCCCGGTGCGGGCGGGGGACGTGATGTTCCTGCCGACCGCCGACTTCGGGCTGGCCCATCGGGTCGTCGCCCGGCTCGGGCGCTGGTGCTGCGTGAAGGGGGACGCCCGGATACGGCCGGATGGCTGGCACCGGGTCGAGGCGTTCGGAGCCCGGATCGTGGGCATCGAGCGCGACGGGCGTGAGATCCCGGTGCGCCGGGGGGCGGGCCCGGTCGCCGCGGCGTGGCTGCAGAGCGCGGCCCGGGCCGCGGCCCGGATCAGTCGATGGGCACCCGCTCGATCGCCGCGCCGAGCGCCCTGAGCTTCTCGTCGATGCGGGCGTAGCCCCGCTCGATCTGCCGGATGTTGTAGATGTGGGTCTCGTGCACCGAGGCCAGCGCCGCGATCAACAGCGCCATCCCGGCCCGCACGTCGGGGCTCTGCACCCGCCCCCCGCGCAGCGTCTGGGGCCCGCTGACCACCACCCGGTGGGGGTCGCACAGGATGATCTGAGCGCCCATGCCCTGGAGCGCGTCGACGAAGAACATGCGCCCCTCGAACATCTTCTCGAAGAAGAGCACGGTGCCGGTGCACTGGGTGGCGACCGTGATCACGATGCTCATCAGATCGGTCGGGAACTGGGGCCAGATGCCGTCGTCGATCTTGGGCACGTGCCCGTGATAGTCGGACCGGATCTTCATCGGCTGGTCTTCGGGCACGAAGAGCCGATCGCCCTCGACCTGGGTGTAGATGCCCATCCGCCGGAAGACCATCCGGATCATGCGCAGGTTGTCCGGCTGCACCGCGTTGATCGTCAGCGGGCTGCGGGTCGCCGCGGCGAGGCCGATGAAGCTGCCGATCTCGAGGTAGTCGCTCTGCACCGTGTGATCGGCGCCGCCGAGCGTATCCCGCCCCTCGATGACCAGGGTGTTGGTGCCGATGCCCTCGATGCTCGACCCCATCTGAACCAGCAGGCGGCAGAGCTGCTGCACATGCGGCTCGCAGGCGGCGTTGCGCAGGGTGGTGGTGCCCTTGGCCAGCGCCGCGGCCATGATCGCGTTCTCGGTGCCGGTCACCGAGGCCTCGTCGAGGAAGACGTCGGCCCCCAGCAGGCGTCCGCCGCGGATGTCGTAGGTGGTGCCGACCCCCACGCTGGCCCCGAGGGCCTGGAGGGCCTGGAAGTGAGTGTCGAGCCGGCGGCGGCCGATGACGTCGCCCCCCGGCGGGGGCAGCTCGACCCGGCCGAAGCGGGCGACGAGCGGCCCGGCGAAGAGGATCGAGGCCCGCACCTTGCGGCACAGCTCGTGATCGAGCGCCTCGGCCTCGAAGCCGGCGGTGCAGATGCGGACCGCGTTGTCCTCGATCCACTCGACGGTGCCGCCATGCTTCTCGATGACCCGGCACATCACGTCGACGTCCTTGATGCGGGGCACGTTGCGCAGGGTCACCGGCTCTTCGGTGAGCAGGGTCGCCGCCAGCACCGGCAGCGCCTCGTTCTTGTTGCCCCCCGGGGTCACCGAGCCGGTCAGCCGCCGGCGGCCTCCGATGACGAACTTCTCCACCTCAGTCCTCCTGCCGGGCAACGGCCCCGGCCTCGACCCGCCAGATCCGCCGCTCGGCGTCGATCTTCAGAAACCCCGGATCGGTCGTCGTGATGAACACCTGGCCCTCGAACGCCCCGAGGAACTCGAACAGCCGGGCGTTGCGCCGGGGGTCGAGCTCGCTGGAGACGTCGTCGAGCAGCAACACGGGGGTACACTGCCGGATCGCTTCGAGCAACTGAATCTCGGCGATCTTGAGGGCGAGCACCATCGCCCGCTGCTGGCCCTGGCTGGCGTAGCTGCGCGCCGAGCGGTCGAGCAGGGTGAACCCCAGGTCGTCGGCCTGCGGCCCCCGCTGGGTGAAGCCCCGCTCCCGATCGCGGCCCCGATCGGCGGCCCACGCCGCGTGCAGCGCCGCCGGATCGTCGACCGGGTCGACCGACAGGCTGGGGCGATAGCTCAGCTCGACCCCCAGCTCGGCGCCGGCCACCGCGGCGACGATCTCGGCGAAGCGAGGCCCGATGCGCTCGACGTAGGCCCGGCGGGCGGCCATCAGCCGGGCCGCCTGCTGGGCGAGGGTCGCCTCGTAGACGTCGACCAGATCGTCGGGCGCGCTCTCCCGCAGCAGCCGGTTGCGGGCGTCGAGCGCCCGGCGGAAGTCGACGACCGTCGCCAGGTGCGCCGGGCGGCCGGTGAAGATCGCCCGATCGACGAAGCGCCGCCGCAGCTCGGGCGATCCCCGGACCATGCCCACGTCGTCGGGGGTGAACATCACCACCGCCAGCGCCCCGAAGTACTGCGAGGCCCGGGCCTGCTTGCCCTCCCGCAGCGCCCGCCGGTCGCCGTCGCGCACCTCGACCGCCAGCCGGTGCACCAGCCCCTCCCGCTCGACCTCGCCGTCGACCCGGGTCGCCTTGTGGCCCCAGCGCACCAACTCCCGCAGCCGCGAGGCCCGCAGCGGGCGCAGCGTCGACAGCCAGTACATCGCCTCGAGCAGGTTGGTCTTGCCCTGGCCGTTCTCGCCCCAGATCACGTTGAATCGGGGGTGCGGGCGCAGCTCGGCCTCGGCGAAGTTGCGGAAGTCGCGCAGGGCGAGCCGGGTGACCTTCAACGGGGGAGTGTGCGCACGACGGCCGGCGTCAGATGCGCATCGGCATCACCACGAACAGGTAGTCGTCGTTCTGATGCTCGCGGAACAGCCCCGGGGAGAGCGCCTCGTTGAGCGCCATCTCGACCTTGGGGGCCGTCAGGGTCGAGAGGATGTCGCGCACGTACTTCGCGTTGAAGGCGATGATGAGCTCGCCGCCCTCGTAGCCCTCGATGGGCATCTCTTCCCGGGCCTTGCCCAGATCGGGGTTGTCCGACAGCAGGGTCATACGGCCCGGGCGCAGCTCGATGCGCACCCCGTGGGTCCGCTCGCTGGCGAGCAGGCCGATGCGCTTGAGCGAGTTGAGGAAGGGCATGCGGTCGAGCACCACCCGCCGCTCGCTCGACTTGGGGATGACCTGCCGATAGTCGGGGAAGGCGGCGTCGATGAGCCGCACGAAGAGCACCACCCCGCCGGCCTCGACCACCAGGTTGTTGTCGAGGAAGCCGAACGCCACGTCGGCCTTGTTCGAGCTGGCCTCGTCGAGCAGCTTCTTGAGTTCTTCGACGCCCTTGCGGGGGATGATGACCCCCTCCCGCTCGGGGATCGGGGCCTCGTCCCGGCGGGCGTCGCGCTCGCCCTGGCTCAGCCGGTGCCCGTCGGTGGACACCACCCGGATGCGGCCCTCGCCCATGCAGCGGAAGAACACCCCGTTGAGGTTGGGGCGCGACTCGTCGGTCGACACCGAGAACCGGGTGCGGTCGATGAGCTCCTTGAGCGCCTCGCCGTCGATGGCGAGCATCTCGGCGCCCTTGGCGTCGGGCAGGGACGGGTAGTCGTCGGCCGGGCTGCCGAGCAGCATGAACTCGGTGTTCTTGCAGCGCAGGACGAGCTTCTCTTCGCCGCCGACCTCGATGTCGACCTCTTCGCCGGGCAGGCTGCGCACCACGTCGAAGAGCCGCTTGCCGTCGACCGTGGTCCGCCCGCCCTCGGCGACCCGGGCGCTGACCTCGCCGTCGAAGGTCACGTCCAGATCGGTCGCCGCGACCCGCAGCCCGCCGCCCTCTTCGGCCTCGAGCAGCACGTTCGAAAGCACCGGCATCGCCGCCTTGCGGCTGAGCACGCCCTGAATCCGCGACAGCGCGCGGGTGAACGAGTCGCGGTCGACGACGAACTTCATGGCGGATCTCCGTGGCGTGGCCGAACGGCCGAGTCAATAACCGGAAATCACGGCGTTTTGCAATCATTCCATCGGGCGCGCCGGGCCCGCTGGAGGGCGCGCTGAAGAGGCTCGATGCATGGCTTCGAAAGAAGAGTCCAGAAGAGAGGCTCATCATAGTCATAAGCGCTGTGAAATTGTGGATTGCGCACGCAACTGCCCGGCCTGGTTGGCGAAGTGCGCAGTGGACAACCTGGGGGCTCGTCCGATGGGTGCCTGTGGACTGTCGATCGATGATCGGGGGTCCCCAGGTCGGGCACATCCGATCCACAGGGTTGCCCCCGGGCTTTCAACAGGCAATCCACAGGGGTGGATGTAGTAGTGTGCCGCCCCATGATCTACCCGCTCGCCCGCCGGATGCTGTTCGCCCTGCCCCCCGAGACCGCCCACCGCTGGACCCTCGGTGGCTTGCACGCGGCCCTCGCGGTGCCCGGCGGCGGGGCCTTGATCCGGCGGTCGACCCGGGCGCCCGGGCGCCCGGTCGAGCGGCTCGGGCTGCGCTTCGACAACCCGGTGGGGCTGGCCGCCGGCTTCGACAAGGACGCCCGCCACGTCGAGGCGATGGCCGCGCTGGGCTTCGGCTTCGTCGAGGTGGGATCGGTCACCGCCCGCCCCTCGCCGGGCAACGCCCGCCCCCGGCTGTTCCGGCTGCCGGCCGACGGCGCGCTGATCAACCGGATGGGGCTCAACAACGGGGGGGCCGAGGCCACCGCGGCCCGGCTGGCGGCGCTGCGTCGGCGGCCGGTCCCGATCTTCGTCAACGTGGCCAAGACCCACGACCCGGCGCTGTCCGGGGAGGCGGCGATCGCCGACTACGTGGCCTCGATCGCGGCGGTGCGGGGGCTGGCCGACGCGCTGGTGCTCAACATCAGCTGCCCCAACTCGGGCGACGGGCGCACATTCGAAGATCCGGCGCTCCTGCGGCCGCTGCTGGCGGCGGCGGCCGGCGCGCTCGGGGGCGGGCCGCCGCTGCTGGTCAAGGTCTCGCCCGACCTCGAGCCCGCGCGGCTCGAAGAGGTGGCCCGGCTGGCGCTGGACGCCGGCGCGGCGGGGTTCACCGCGACCAACACCACCGTCGATCGGGGGGGGCTGGCGACGCCCGGATCGCGGCTGGAGGCGATCGGACCCGGCGGCTTGAGCGGCGCGCCGCTGCACCGGCGGGCGGTGGCGACGGTGAAGGCGCTGCGGGGGTTCGTGGGGCCCGCGCCGACCATCGTCGGGGTCGGCGGGATCCGAGGGCCGGCCGAGGCCCGGGCGTTCCTCGCCGCGGGGGCCGATCTGATCCAGCTCTACACCGGCTTCATCTACGGGGGCCCGGGCACCGTGCGCCGCATCTGCGAAGGGCTCGGCTGACCGGGCGCTCAGTTCCGCGACGCCTCGATCCGCATCACCGTCTCGCCCCCGTCCGGACCCACGACCCGCAGCGTCTGCCGGCCCAGGTCGAGGGGCACCGCCGCGGCCGGGGTCGGGCCCAGGTCGCGGTCGCCCAGCCGGACCTGCCCCCAGGGGCGGGCGTCGACCGCCGCTTCGAAGCGCCCGCCCCGGGCCCGCACCCGCAGGACGACCGGCGGGCCGGGGCCGTCGAGCACCCGCAGCAGCAGGCCGCCCTCGGGCACCGGCCACCAGCCCTCGACCGCCGGGGGGCCGGCGACCCGGGCATCGGGGGTGAACATACGCACCCGGGGGCCGGCCGGCGGCGGGGTCGGATCAGGCGGCGCGGCGTCCGGCGCGGGCGGCGGTCGGGCGGCGTCAGGGGGCGGCGTCGCGGCGTCGGGCGGTGGAGGACTTGCCGCCGACGGGGCGGTCGGCGGCCGCGGGCGGGCGGTCGCCCGGCGGAGGTCGGGGGGCGCGGCGTCCACCGAGGTCGCCTCGAGCGGCGCCGCGTCCCGGGCCGCGTCGGGCGGCATGGCATCCCGGGCCGCGTCGGGCGGCAGGGCATCCCGGGCCGCGTCGGGCGCCCGCTCCGCGTCGCGGGGGGCCTCGGCGATCGCCCGGTCGGCCGAGCGGGGGGCTCGTGAGCCCGGGCGATCGTCGAGCGCCTGCCAGCCGAACCAGGCGCCCGCCAGCAGGAGCACCAGCGCCGCCGGCCACAGCCGCCGGTGACGCTCGATCGCGCCCGCTGCGGCGGGCGGCTCGGACATCTCGGGGCGCCCGCGGTCGGCCGCGCTGCCCTCGGCGGGCTCGGCGGGCACCTCCAGCACCGCGGTGTGTCGGTCGGGCGCCCCGACCGGGGTGATCGCCGGCCCGTCGGCCGCGCCTTCGGGGCTCGGGTCCGCCTCTTCGTAGCCCGCGCCGGACGGGGTCGCCGCCAGGGGGTCGATGCGCAGCCGGGCGGGGGCGTCGGCGTCCACCGTCAGCTCGGCCGGCGGGGCGATGGGCTGGCCGGCGACCGCGGTGATCTCGACCGGCGCGCTGACCGGGCGCGCGGCGGCCGCGGTGGGCTCGATGGCCGGCCGGGGCGGGCGGCTGCGATCGGGGAATCGGGCCCGCAGCCAGGGCCCCAGCGCAGGCTCGCCCGGCCGCAGCCCGCTGGCCCCGGCGGCCCCGGCGAGCGCCTCGGCCAGCGCGTGGGTGTCGCTGAACCGCTCGGTGCGATCGGCCCGCAGCGCCCGCTCGATCACCCGCCGGATGGGGTGGGGCAGCTCGGGCGCGACCTCGGCCAGCGGCGCCAGCGGGGCCGCCCGGCGCACCCGGTCGAGGATCTGCTCGACGCCGTCGTCGGCGAAGAACGCCCGCCGGCCGCTCACCATCTCGTAGAGCACCACCCCCAGCGCGAACTGGTCGCTGCGGCCGTCGAGCGGCAGGCCTTCGACCTGCTCGGGGCTCATGTAGGCGAACTTGCCTTGCAGGCCGCCCTCGTGGGGGTCGCGGGCGGCGGCGTGGGCCAGGCCGAAGTCGGCCAGCTTGACGTCGCCTTCGAAGCTCAGCAGCACGTTCTGGGGCGAGACGTCGCGGTGCACGAGGTGCAGCGAGCGCCCCCGGGGGTCGCGGGCCCGGTGGGCGTAGTCCAGGCCCCGGGCGCAGGCGACCCCGATCTCGACCGCCAGCCCCAGCGGCATGGGCCCGCCCCCGGCGAGGCCGTCGAGCACCGCCTTGAGGTCGACCCCCTGCACGTACTCCATCGCCAGCCACGAGCGGCCCTGATCGCGACCGAAGTCGAAGATCTGCACGATGTGGCGGTGGCTGAGCGCGGCCGCCAGCCGGGCCTCGCGCTCGAAGAGCTCGACGAAGTGGGGATCGGCCATCAGCCGGGGCAGCACGCACTTGAGCGCCACCCGCTTCTCGAAGCCGCCCGAGCGCTCCAGCGTCGCCAGGAAGACCTCGCCCATGCCGCCGATGGCGACGGTGCGGATGATGCGGTAGGGGCCGATGCGCTGCACGTCCGACACGATGGCCGGGCGCCCCCGGCCGGTCAACTCCGGTCGCCGAGGCCCGCCGACGGTACGATCCCGGTGGATCCACGGGGAGGCGGCGGCCCTTCGAACACAGTATGGTCCGCACGATGCCCTCACTGCGCACATCGTTTCTGGGCCTCGCGCTCGCCTCGATCTGGGGCGTGGCCGGGGCCGAGCCGGTCGACGAGGCGACCCCGGTCGACGAGGCCGAGGCCCCCGAGACCATCCGGGTCTACGGGCGGCGCATCGACGCCGCGATCGACCGCTCCCGGCCGACCGAC
Organism: bacterium; assembly: GCA_030426085.1. GTDB lineage: Bacteria > Myxococcota_A > Bradymonadia > UBA7976 > UBA1532 > JACKDM01. The sequence goes on from JAUHYW010000005.1 coordinate 173,162, forward strand.
GTCATCGACAAGGGTCAGATCGATCGCCAGCAGCCCCAGTCGACCCCCGACGCGCTGGTGCTCTCGCCGGGGGTCTTCGTGCAGCAGACCGGGCACGGGCAGGCCTCGCCCTACATCCGGGGGCGCACCGGGCAGCAGGTGCTCATCCTGCTCGACGGGCTGCGGCTCAACCACGCGCTGTTCCGCAAAGGGCCCAACCAGTACCTGTTCACCGTCGACCCCCACACCATCGACCGCATCGAGGTGGTCCGGGGCAGCGCCAGCGTCGAGCTGGGGTCGGACGCGCTCGCCGGGGCCATCCTGACCCACGCCCGGGCGCCGACCATCGACCCCGCCTTCGACGGGCTGCGGGTCGGGCCCCAGATCACGCTGCGCCACCGCACCGCCGACGACGAGCGCCAGGGGCGGCTCGAGGTCGACGCCCAGCTCGGCGAGCGGGTGGGGCTGCTGGTGGGTGTCGGCGGGCGCACGGTGGGGCGCCTGGAGGCCGGGGGCGACGCCTGGGCCGACGGGCGGGCGCCGCAGCAGCAGTGCGAAGACATCAAGACGGTGCCCTGCTTCGAGGCCGACGGGCGGACCCAGATCGGGACCGGCTTCGACGAGCTGACCGCCGACAGCCGGCTGCGGGTGCTCATCCCCGACGGCGAGGTGCACCTGGCGGGCTACGCCTACCGCCAGTACGACGCCCCCCGCACCGACCAGTGCCCCCCGCCGGAGCAGGCCACCGGCGAGTGCCTGATCTACGAGGAGCAGTTCCGGACCCACGTCTACGGGTCGGTGGAGCACGCGCCGGCGTGGGCCCTGCTCGACAACTGGCGGTTCGCGGCCGGCTTTCAGCGGCAGCACCAGCGCTATCGGCTGACCCGGCCCGACCGCAACCCCAACGACAGCATCGACACCACCACCGAGAACCTGGGCCGGGACGCGGTGGACGGCTTCGGGGGCACGCTGCGGGCCCGCACCGCCCGGCTGACCCTGGCCGAAGACCTGCGGTTGACGGTGCGCTACGGGGCCGACGGGGCCCACGAGTGGATCGAGTCGGCCCGCTGGATCCGCTTCGCCGAGCCTCCGCTGACCCGCGAACTCGACCGGGGGCAGTACGTCGGCGGCGCGACCTACACCCAGGCCGGGGCCTGGCTGGCGCCGGTGCTCGAGTGGGGGTCGCTGCGGCTGCGCACCGGGCTGCGGGGTTCGTGGATCGCGGCCTACAGCCCCGGCGACCCGGAGAGCGGCTCGTTCGCCTTCGACCGCAGCTACACCCCGGTCGTGGTCAACGCCGGGGTGCAGTGGGGGCGGGCGATCAAGCTGGTGGCCAACGTCGAGCAGGGCTTCCGGGCGCCCAACCTCGACGACCTGACCGCCCGCCAGAGCACCGGGCAGGGCTACCAGATCGAGAACCCCGCGCTGGGCCCGGAGAAGGCGCTGACCCTCGAGGCCGGGATCCGGCTCGAGCTGCCCACCTTCGGCGGCGAGATCCTCGGCTTCCGCCAGACCATCGACGACGCCATCGAGCGCAAGCGGCTGGCCCCCGAGGACTGCACCCTCGCCGACGGCATCGTCGACCGCGAGTGCCGGGCCAACCGGGCGCCGCTGACCCTGGTCAACCTCACCGGCACCGCCGTGATCCAAGGCTTCGACGCCCGCCTCGAGTGGCGCCCGCTGCGGACCTTGAAGCTGCGGGCGACGGTGGCCTGGGCCCGGGGCGAGGGGGACAACCCGGGGCTGGGCGGGCCGGCCCGCATCCCGCTCAGCCGGATCTCGCCGCTCAACGGCACCCTGCTCGCCGAGTGGCTCGACGCCGACACCGGCCTCTTCGCGGGGGGCGTGCTGCGCTGGGCCGACGAGCAGGACCGCCTCTCGCCGGGCGACGTCTCCGACGCCCGCATCCCGCCGGGGGGCACCCCGGGGTTCGCGGTGGTCGACCTGTGGGGCGGGGTCACCGTCGCCGACCGGCTGCTGCTGACCTTCAAGCTGCACAACGTCGGCGACAGCCGCTACCGGATCCACGGCTCGTCGCTCTACGGCCCCGGGCGGGGGGTCGCGGTCACCCTGGGCTACCGCATGGGGTTCTCCACCCGGTGACCACCGGGTCAGGTGCGGAGTCAACTGCCCGGTGCGTAGCGCCTTTCGCACGCATCGGCGCTTGCCTGACGGGCCAAAAGACGCTATCGGCGGATGTTCGCACCGACCCGGGAGAGGGGCCGATGAACTACGCCCGCGCGGCCTGGAACTGGGGCCAGGTCGGCACCCGCGCCGTCTTCTACGGCAGCATCGCGCTGACCGTGGGGCTCGGCAGCCGCCACCGCCCGCTGCTGCACTGGTGCATGCGGCGGTGGTGCGCCGGATCGAGCGACGGGCTCAAGATCGACCGCGCGCTGCACGGCGGGGCGCACATCGACGCGACCCCCCAGGCGATCATCGTCGCCAACCACCAGAGCGCGCTCGACATCCTGGTCATCGGGGGCTTTTTGAAGCGGGACTTCCGCTGGCTGGCCAAGGCCGACCTGTTCAAAGTGCCGTTCTCCGGCTGGTATCTGGGGCTCGCCGGGCACATCAAGGTGCACCGGGGCGAGGCGGCCGCCGAGCGCAACCGGTTGATCAAGGAGCAGATCCACGCCGTGGTGCAGGAGGGGGCGAGCGTGCTGTTCTTCCCCGAGGGCACCCGCCCCCGCGACGGCCGGATGAAGCCGTTCCGGCTGGGGGCCTTCCTGGCGGCGGTGCGCGAGGATCTGCCGGTCCTGCCGCTGGTGGTGCGGGGCACCGGCGAGCTGATGGAGGCCGGGGCCAACGACCTGTCGGTCAAGCCCGACCGCGCCTGCTCGGTGACCGCGCTGCCCGCCATCCACCCGGCGGACTTCCCGGGGGACGACCCGGTGGAGCGGGCCATCGCCCTGCGGGATCACATCTACCGCATCTACTGCGCCGAGCTGGGCCCGGAGAACGTCGCCGCTCCGCCCGACGCGGCCGACGCCGAGGCCGCCCGGGTGCTGGAGCGGGCCGAGCACGGCTGAGCCGACGCTGCCCGGGTCCGCGACCGGCACCCGTCTTCAGGTGTCGAATCCGCAGCCGCGCCCCCGCCATCGAGGATCGAGTGCCCATAGTCCGATTCGAACAAGACGGCCGTGAATGGATCGCCGAGGTGGAGCCGGGCGAGAGCCTGCTCGAGGCCGCCCGGCGGGTCGAGGCCCCGGTGCAGACCCTGTGCAACGGCATCGGGGCCTGCGTGCAGTGCCGGGTGCGGGTGATCGACGGCATGGAGCGCCTCTCGACCCCCGGCAGCCTCGAGCGGGACCGCATCGGCAACATCTTCCACATCACCGGCGAGCGCATGGGCTGTCAGGCCCGGGTGCACGGCGACGTGACCATCGAGGTCCTGCGGGCGCGCCTGCCGCGGCGCAGCCGGCGCAGCAAGCGCCGATGAGCGGTCGGGCGCGGCGGTGAGAGCAGCTTGACGGCCGGTGATGTGAGACCCTAGAACTGCGCGCCCGCCACGGCCCGGCACAGGAGGCGAGATGGCCGACAACCGCCCGATGACCCTCACCGAGAAGATCCTCTACGCCCACGCCATCCGCCCGCCGCGCAATGGGTTGCAGGCGGGGGACATCGTGCGGATACGGGTCGACTGGACCATCGCCAGCGAGCTGGCGTGGAACGGCATGAACAAGACCTACGACATGCTGGGTCGGCCCGAGATCCACGACCGGGAGCGGTTCTATCTGGCCGTCGACCACACCGTCGACCCGATCACCCTCGCCGAAGACCCCCGGGCCCAGAAGCTGACCGAGCTGTCCCGCGACTTCGCCCGGGAGGCGAACATCGCCCACTTCTACGACGCCAACGAGACCATCCTGCACACCCGGTTCTACCGGGGGCTGGTGCAGCCGGGGGAGGTGGTGCTCGGCGCCGACAGCCACACCAGCAGCCACGGGGGGCTCGGGGCGTTCGCCATCGGGCTCGGCGGGGCCGACATCACCGTGGCGATGGTGCTCGGCGAGTCGTGGATCGAGGTGCCCGAGGCCATCGCGGTGGAGTACGTCGGCGACATCCGCTTCGGGCTGACCGGCAAGGAGGTCATCCTCAAGACCCTCGGCGACCTCGGGCGCAACACCGTCGCGATGGAGCGCTCGGTGGAGTACCGGGGCGAGGCGGCGCGCCACTTCACCCCCGACATGCGCTTCACCATCGCCAACATGACCGCCGAGTTCGGCGGGCTCAACGGCATCTTCGAGGCCGACGGGCGGGTCGCCGCGTGGCTCGCCGAGCGCCCGAGCCACAACGACCGGGCCCGCTTCTTCCGGGCCGACGACGACGCCCGCTACGTCGCCCGCTACCGCATCGACCTCGCCGATCTGGCGCCCCAGGTCGCCAAGCCGTTCAGCCCGGACAACGTGCACCCGGTCACCGAGGTGCTCGGCATGGGGCTCGACGGGGCCTTCATCGGGGCCTGCACCACCACCGAGGAGGAGCTGGTGCTCTCGGGGCTGGTGCTCGAGCGCATGCTGGCCGCCGGGCGGGCGCCGACCGTCTCGACCCCCAACCGGCTGGTGGTGCCCGGCGACCTCGGCATCACCCGCCGGCTCGAGGAGTCGGGGCTCTTGTCGGTCTACGCCAAGGCCGGCTTCCGGGTGGGCCCGCCGGGCTGCTCGATGTGCCTGGGCATCGCCAGCGAGAAGGCCGGCGAGGGCGAGGTGTGGCTGACCAGCCAGAACCGCAACTACCAGAACCGGATGGGCGCCGGCAGCCTCGCCTGGCTCGCCGCGGGGGCCACGGTGGCCGCCTCGGCGCTGGACATGAAGGTCGCCGACCCCCGGCCGTGGATCGACGAGGTCGACCGCGACCGCTACCGCCGCATCCTGGGCCTGGAGCCCGAGGCGCCCGTGCCCGAGGTGCTGCCGGTCGAGCCCGAGCCGGTCGAGCCGCCGGGGGCCGGCGTCGCCGCCGAGGGCGTCGCGGGCGGCGCGGAGGCCGCCTCGGTCGAGAGCCGGGTGCAGCGCTTCGGGGACCACATCGACACCGACGCGATCATCCCCGGCGAGTTCTGCCACCTCGTCGACCTGGAGTCGCTCGGCGAGCGCTGCTTCCACTACGTCGCGCCCGGCTTCAAGGCCCGGGTGCAGGGCGGGGCGGCGGTGATCGTGGCCGGCGAGGGCTGGGGGTCGGGCAGCAGCCGGGAGCAGGCGGTGTGGGCCCTCAAGGGGGCCGGGGTGCAGGTGGTGATCGCCCGCAGCTACGCCTTCATCCACAAGCGCAACCTGGTCAACGAGGCGGTGCCCCACCTCGTCGTGCGGGACGACACCTTCCACGCGCTGGCCGAGGACGGGGCGCCCATCGCCATCGATCTGGCCACCGGGCGCATCACGCTCGAGGGGCGCACCTTCCAGGCCGAAGCGCCGACCCCGATGATCCGCAAGCTGCAAGAGGCGGGGGGCATCGTGCCCGCCATCCACCGGCACGGCACCGACGTCTTCGAGAAGCTCACCGCCTGACGCCCGGCCCCGTCAGTCGAGCAGCGTGCGCAGGCGGTACCCCACCGCCTCGGGGCAGTCGGGGCACCGGATCACCGCGAACACGACGTTGTGCCCCGGAGGCACCGGCAGGTCGAGGCGCCCCACACCCTGCGCGACCTCGAGGAGCCGCTCCGACTCGTCGAGCAGCCGCACGTCCAGCGCGGCCTGCCCGCTGTCGACGCGCACCGTGCCGCTGCGATCGCGGGCGCGCACGTTGAACCAGTCCCGATCACCGGGGCAGATGATCGCCCGCAGGTCGGCCCCCGCGCCCAGCAGCGTCGCCTCCCGGTCGTCCCCGTTGGGCTCGAAGATGTCGTCCTCGCACTCGGGCGGGCGGGCCGCGTCGAGCAGCGCCACCCAGCCGAACTCGCCGGCCACCGCGGTCGTGAGCCGGGCGAAGGCGGCCCCCTCGGGCAGATCGACCGTCGCCGAGCCGCCCGCCGGCACGTCCAGCGCGCGCAGGATGTTCCGCCCGTCGTCGAAGACGGTCACGGTCAGGTTGCCGAAGGTCTCCACCGAGAGCCGCCCTTCGGGGGCCGCGTCGACCCGCACCCAGTCGGTGTCCCGGGCGCACAGCCGACCCTCGAGGATGCCCCCCAGCGGCAGCGCGCTGGCCGCCGCCGGATCGTCGTCCGGCTCGAGCGGGTCGACCCCGCAGCGATCCTCGGGGCAGCTCGCGTCGGGGGCCAGGCACACCAGCAGGCCGGCGTCGACCACCAGGCACTCCAGCGAGTCACCGGGGCAGTCCGAACCGCACAGGGCCGCGCAGCGCCGGCTGCCGTCGGCGAACGGCACGCACAGCGCCGGGCTGGGGCAGTCGTGGTCGAAGGCGCACGGGGTGCAGGCCTCGAGCGGGCGCCCCGGGCTGCATCGGCCGCCGAGGCACAGCTCGCGCTCGCCGCAATCCCCCGGCCGGCGGCAGGGGGCCGCTTCGAAGACGCACCGCCCGTCGGCGCAGCGCCGGCCCTCGGCGCAGTCCGCGTCGCGCAGGCAGTACTGGCGTGGCTCGCACCACCCCGAGAGGCAGGTCCGGCTGTCGCAGTCGGCGTCGAGGTCGCAGATCGGGCCTCCGCAGAAGCGGTCGTCGGGCACCGCGCACCGGTCGCCGTCGCAGCCGGCCGCCTCGCACTCGGCGCCGCACGTCGGTACGCAGGCCGCGCCGATGTCCGCCGGGCAGCGGTAGCCCGCCCCGCACGGGGTCCGCGGCCCGCACGGCACGCAGGGGCGGCCGCGCAGGCCCGGGGCGCAGGTGAAGGCGGCGGTGTCGCAGTGGCCATCGGGGCAGTGACCGTCGGCGGTGCACTCGACGCAGCGGGCCTCGGGGGCCAGGCAGCGCAGACCGGCGGGGCAGCCGCCGGGGCAGGGCACCGCCGGGCCGGGGGCGCAGCGCCCGTCGCGGCAGACCTCGTCGGGGGCGCATTGATCGTCCCGCTCGCAGCCCGCGGCCGGCACGCAGACCCCGCCCGCGCAGCGCCCGCCGGGGCAGTCGCCGTCGCCCTGGCAGCGGGGGCGGGCGCACACGCCGTCGACGCATCGATCGCCGGGCGCGCAGTCGGGGTCCGCCGCGCACACCGTGGGCCGGAAGCGGCACGGCTCGCCGGGGGTGGCGCAGTAGAGATCCTGGGGGCAGTCGGCGTCGCTCCGGCACACCGCCGGCGGGATCCGGCAGCGGCCGGCGCTGCAGATCTCGCCCGGCAGGCACTCGCCGTCGACGAGGCAGGCGCCGTCGGGGTCGAGGATCGTGAACTCGATCGTCGGCGACCGGCTGACCCCGCCCGCGTTGCGGGCCTCGACCCACACCGCGAAGACCGTGCCCGGCGCCCGCCCCGGGACCCGCCCCTCCCAGGCGGCGCCGACCCCGGCCATCGGGGCGCTCTCCTGCGCGTCGCCCACCTGCCACAGCAGCGCCGCCCCCTCCGCGCCCTCGATCACCGCGGTGACCAGGTACGGGCCCACCGGATCACGGGTGTCGCCGGGCATGTGCACCTCGCGGATCACCGGCGGCGCCGGATCACCACAGGCCAGCAGCAGCAGCGCCAGCAGCGCCCCCGGGCCGCGGGCTCGGTTCATCGGGCCTCTCCTCCGCTCGGGACACCACAGACCCGGGCCGGCGCGGTGGTCCGGCCCCAGACGATGGGCGCCGCCGGCACGCACGGGGCGTCGGCGGCGCAGCCGGGGTCGGCGTCCCCGATACACGGTGCCACGCAGACGCCCTCGGCGCACCACCGCCCCCGGCAGTCGGCGTCGGCCGCGCACCCGTCGCCGCCGAGGCCGGCCCCCGCCACCCGGCGGCAGCGCGGCTCGAAGGCGGCCACCGCGGCGTCGGGCCACAGGCCGCACGCCTCGCCCGGCGCACACTCGGCGTCGGCCGCGCACCGGGCCCCGCTGCCCAGCGCCGGGTCGAGGCAGCCGGCGAAGCCCACCGGGCGATCGTCCTCCGGCTCGGGGCTGCCCCGGTCGTCGGCCCGCACCACCCGAGCCGGCAGGCAGGCCCCGGGGCAGTCGGCGTCGACCGCGCACGGCGCCCAGCAGCGATCGTGCACACAGGCCCCGCTGCGGCAGTCGCCGGGCCCGCCGCACGGTGCGCCGCCCACGCCGTCGCCCACCGGCGGCACGCAGCCGGCGCGGGGCGGCCCGTCGCCGGACCAGATCCCACACGCCGCGCTCTCGGGGCAGTCGGCGTCGACCGCGCACGGCGCGGGCGGTGGCGCGCAGACCAGCGCCGCCCCCCGCAGGGCGCAGCGCCCCGAGGGGCAGTCGGCGTCGGCCGCGCAGCGTCCCACGCAGCGCCCCGCCTCGCAGACCCCGGTGGCGCACTGGTCGGGCATCGCGCAGGCGGCCTCCACCGGCAGCGGCCCCCGGGCCGGGGCGCAGGTCGGATCGTCGACGCCGCACGCCTGCCCCGGCGGGCAGTCGACGTCCCGGGCGCACGACACCGCGCCGCATCGGCGGGACACCGGGTCGCAGGCCTCGTCGGGGCAGCCGCCCACCCGGCAGCCCGGCCGGCAGACCCCATCGTCGGCGCAGAACATGTCCTCGGCGCAGTCCCGGTCGACGCCGCACCCGCAGCGGCGGGTCGTGCGATCGCAGCGGCCGCCGGGGCAGTCGTCGGGGTCCAGCCGGCAGCCGGGCGCGCACAGGCCCCCGTCGCACCAGGCTCCCGGCGGGCAGTCGGCGTCCCCCGCGCAGCCCACCGCGCCGCAGCGGCGGGTCTCGGGGTCGCACAAGCCCGCGCCGCAGCCGCCCACCCGGCAGCCCGATCGACAGACCCCGTCGGCGGCGCACCAGGCGCCTGGGGGGCAGTCGGGGTCGAGCGCGCAGCCCGCGGCGCAGCCCGACGCGGGGCAGGTGTCGAGCACGCACAGCCCGATCGTCGGATCGCAGGCGCCGGCAGGGCAGTGCCCGTCGTCGGTGCAGATCGTCGAAGCCCGTGGCCGGCACCAGCGGTCCACGCAGCGGCGCTCGGGGCAGTCGTCATCGGTGAGGCAGCTCTGCGCGGCGCAGCGGCGGTCGCGGCAGATCTGGCGGGCGGGGCAGTCGGTGTCGAGCGCGCACGGCGGCGGCGGATCGCAGCGGCCGTCGAAGCAGGCCCGCCCCGGCGGGCAGTCCTGCTCCGTCCGGCAGGTATCACCCCGACCCGGGTCGGCGCAGCCGAGCAGCGTCAGCCCCCACAGCGCGAGGATCGGACCGATCACGCCCGAGCCATGTGGCGGGCGGTCGGCGGCGATCGGCGGTCGGCGGTGCACGCTCTTCGATACAGCACCCGGCCCGTCCGGGGCCACCGATCAGGGCCCGCTTCCCCCCGCCCGTCGGGCGTGGTACAGCCCCGGCCATGAGCACCCCCACCACCGGCAAGGGCGCGGCCCTCAAGCGCAGCCTGACCCTGCCCGACGTCGTCGCGCTGGGCATCAACGGCGTCATCGGCCAGGGCATCTTCCTGCTGCCCGGCTTCGCCGCCGCGCTGATGGGCCCCGCCTCGCTGACCGCGCTCGGCCTCGCCGGGCTCCTGTCGTGCCTCATCGCGCTGTGCTTCGCCGAGGTGGGCAGCCACTTCGACAAGACCGGCGGGGCCTACGTCTACGCCCGGGAGGCCTTCGGCGAGTTCGTCGGCTTCGAGGTCGGCTGGCTGACCTGCTGCGTGGCGGTCATCGCCTGGGCCGCGCTGGCCAACGGCTTCACCGAGGTGCTGGCCCACTTCGTGCCCGCGGTCGCCGAGCCCACCACCCAGAAGGTCGTCGCCGTCAGCCTGATGACCGTGTTGATGGGGGTCAACCTGTTCGGCGCCCGCATCGGGGCCTCGGTCTCGACCTTCTTCTCGGTGGCCAAGCTCATCCCCCTGATCCTGTTCATCGGGGTCGGCGCCTTCCACTTGCAGGGGGCGCTGTTCGAGCCCTTCGCCCCCCAGGGCTACGGCTCGCTGGCGGACGCCACGCTCGTGCTGCTCTACGCCTACGTCGGCTTCGAGACGCTGGTGGTGCCCGCCGGCGAGATGAAGGACCCCCAGAAGAACGTGCCCATCGCGCTGATGACGGTGATGGCGGTGGTGACGGTGGTCTACATGGCGGTGCTCACCGTCAGCATCGGCACCCTGCCCGAGCTGGCCGGGCACCAGAACCCGGTCGCCGCCGCCTCGGGCAACGTGCTCGGCGCGGTGGGCGGCACCATCGTCGCCGCCGGCATCTGCGTCTCGGTCTTCGGCACCAACGCCGGCTCGGCGCTGGTCAGCCCCCGGCGGTTCTACGCGCTCGCCGAGCGGGGCGACCTGCCGAAGATCTTCGCCCGCATCGACCCCGACAGCGGCTCCCCCCGCCCGGCCATCGTGCTCACCTGGGCCCTGGCGGTGGTCCTGGCGCTGACCGGCAGCTTCAAGGAGCTGGCGGTGCTCGGCGTCGTCGCCCGCTTCCTGCAGTACATCCCCACCTGCCTGGCGGCGATCGTCTTCCGCCACCGCTACCGGAATCAGCCCCGCCACGGCTTCACCCTGCCCTTCGGCCCGGTGATCCCGCTGGCCACCATCGCGCTGTGCGTCTGGCTGCTCGTCGAGAGCTACGCCAGCAACCCCGAGCGCCTGCACTGGGGCGGGCTGGCGGTGCTGATCGGGGTGCCGCTGTACGCCCTGTCCCGATGGAACCGCCGGCGGGCTGCAGCCGGCTGAGTCACGTCGGTTCGCGCCAGGTCGCCGTCAGCGCCTCGCCCAGATCGGGGTCGTGCAGCAAGCCGAGGACCGCGTCGTGGAACGAGCGCTCGGCGTCGAAGACCGCCGCGCTCGGATAGCCCCGGGTGAGCGTCGCGTTATGGGTGTCGCCCAGACAGCAGGCGGCCTTCGGCTTGTCGATCTCGTCCAGTCGGGTCCGATCGGCGGCCCATGCTTCGAAACGGGCGATGTGCGCGCCCTCGTGGTGGCGCCCGCACAGCCGGATCGCGGCGGCGGTGTTCTGATAGAGCCACGCCTCGATGCTGTAGAACGGCATCAGCAGATGCAGGTGCCCGAGCAGGGCGTCGGCCGAGTCGGGCCGCATCATCCGGAGCATCGCCCGGACCGATCGCCTCAACCGGGTCTCGTAGAGCGCGCGGTTCTCGCTGCGGTCCCGCTCGGACCACGGCCGATCGCCGTCGATGTGCACGAAGACGAAGTGCCCCTTGAGCAGCTCGGCGGCGATGGTGCGCACCAGCAGAACCCGCTGGTGCTGATCCCGGCTCTTCCACCCGGTCCCACTCATGCGGCGCCGGATCGGGCCGTCGGGTGGCTCGAGGCGCACCCGCCGGGGGCCGTGGGTCACCGCGCCCGGCTCGACGAGCCGCAGCATGCACCCCAAGAGCCCGCGGATCGTCTCGTGGGCCTGCTTTCCGCTGTCTTCGGTGAGGACCAGCGCCCGCATCACCACAGATCGTAGCGCCGCAGGATCTCGCTGGTGTACTGGATGCCGACCTCCTGAGAGGCGAATACATCCTCGGCCTGCTCGGGGCGCATCGCCCGCCAGGCGAACTGCCCGCCCTCCACGGTGCACAGCACGAACGATCGGCGCACCGCCTCGGGGCTCTCGAACCGCGGCAGGTGATCGAGCAGGAGCGGGTTCTGGCTGGCGGCGAAGCTCTGGCGCTGCGCCAGCGCGTCGACGACCCATCGGATCCAGTCGTGGTGCAGGCCATTGACGACCTCGTCGACGATCGCGATGTCGTCGACCGCGGCGAAGTACCACGCCAGGGCCAGCATGCGCTTCTGGCCGAAGCTCAGATAAGGATCGGTCAGGCGGGTGCCGTCGGAGAACGTGAAGGTGAACTCGGGCGGGTCGAAGTCGGTCCGCGCGAACCCGTTGCCGTCTCTCGCCGTGCGCCGGCCGACCCGAAGGCGGCACTCCGCGCGCTTCGAGCCGAAGAGGGCGCCGAGCGCCTCGAGCCAGCCGGTGTCCTCCGAGTCGACCACCGCGTAGTCGGCGCCCGATGGCAGGCTCTTCGAGGCCCGGGCGATGGCGGACGGGAGCTCGATCGCGCTCTCCTGCCCCCGGTCGATCCGCTCGTCGACCACCCGATCGAGCTGGACCATGCGCCATGGCGGCGCACCGCCGCCCTTCAGGCGGTGATATGGGTCGAAGCCTTCGCCGAAGCGCACCGCCCCCCGCCCGGCCGTGGGGAAGATCGTCGCTCTGCCTCTCCCTCGGTGCACGGTCGGCGGGAAGCGCTCGGAGAACGGCGACGTCGGCGACCGGCGATCAACGGCGTCCGGACCGCTGATCTCGGCGCCGTCGGGGCCGGCCTTCAGCGTGATCGGCTCGGCGCGGATGGTGTAGGCCCAATCATCCCGCCCGTCGTGCCGCACTTCGAAAGTCGTCGGCTCGCCGTCCGCCCGCCCTCGGCCGGCCCAGCGCAGGTGAAAGGGCTCTTGCTGCAGCGGCGTGAGATCGCCTCGGCAGAGCATCGAGATCAGATCGAGCAGCGTGGTCTTGCCGGTCCCGTTCTTGCCCAGCAACACGTTGAAGCCGTCGTCGAACTCGAGCCGGGTGCCCGGGTGCACGTTGCGGTAGCGCTCGATCTCCAGCCACCCGAGCTTCATCGACCCTCCACATCCGCCGCGCAGCATAGCCCCTCCGCGGCGGGGGCGGCTACTCCGGGCGGGTGACGCCCTCGGCGACCCGGGCGAGGGTGGCCGGGTCGCGGGCGACGCTCGAGATGCGGACCTCGTCGATCGCGCCGGGGAAGGGGCGGTCGCCCAAGAACGTGCGGATGCCGCGGCCGAAGCGCAGGCCCCGGGGGGTGTCTCCCAGGGGGATGGGGTCGAAGCGCTGCGGCTGCCCGTCGACGTAGAGGACGAGGGCGTTCGAGGCGTCGAGGGTCGCGGCGAGGTGGGTCCAGGTGTCGGCCGGGAAGCGGGCGTCGGTCTCATGAAAGCGGTCGCTGCGCCAGCCGAAGCCGAGGCGGTAGGCGCCGTCGGACTCGTTGACGAAGATCTCGAAGCCGCCCGTCTCGCCTCCTCGCTGCTGGAGGTTGCCCAGCACCCCCCGGAACGCCTGCCCCTCGGACGGGATGCGCAGCCACAGCTCGACGGTCATCGGCCCCTCGGCCCGCACGGCGCTGTCGAGGTCCAGGTTCGGATCGCCCCGCCCGTCGAAGACCGCCGCGCCGCCGAAGACGCCGGCGCCGTCGATGCGGACCCGGTCACCGGAGACGTCGCCCGAGCGGGTCAGCGGGTCGCTGTCGGGGGGCACGGCGGCTTCGAAGTCGTCGTCGAAGCGCCACAGGGCGATCGTGGCGTCGTCGACGCAGGGGCGCAGCGCGTCGTCGTAGGCCGGCACCGGGCCGGTCGGCGGGTCGCAGGTCGCTCGGGCGAGGCCCAGCTCCGGGGGTTCGCCGCCGTCGGCCGGGGGTTCGCCGCCGTCGGACGGGGGCTCGCCGCCGTCGGGGCCCGCGTCATCGGCGGCCTCCGGCGGCAGGCAGTAGCCTTGCAGGCAGATGCGGTCTTCGTCGCACTCGTCGGCGGTGGCGCAGCGGCCGCCGAACTCGGCGGTGCAGCCGGCGAGCACGGGGAGGGCGGCGGCGAGGGCGATCGTCAGCGAGAAGGCGCGGTTCACCATCGGGTGCTCCACTGCAGCATCAGCCCCGACGGCTTCGGGCCGTCGGGCACCGTACCGGCCGAGATGGGCGCGGCGTCCGGCTCGAGGGCCCACAGCACGCCGCCGGCGGCCAGCAGCAGGCCCCCGGTGATCCAGCCCACGTTGGCGGTGATCGCCGCGCTGCTGCCGGCGTCTTCGGCCCGCTGCTTCTCCTTGACCGAGTCGGCGGTCACGAAGTCGTCCCGGGCGCTCTCGAGGTTCACCGCGCCGATGATGCCCACCACCAGCATCGCCGCGCCGACCCCCAGGGCCCCGTAGGCGAACGGGCGCAGCGAGGTCGGCTCGGGGGGCACGTCGGTGGCGGTCAGCGCCCGCTGGTCGCCGTCTTCGACGTTCTCCAGGATGGCCCGCATGATGCGGATGCGGCGCTCGACGTCGGCCCGGTCGCGGGCGTCGGGGGAGGCCTCGAGGTAGCCCTCGTAGCGGGCGATGGAGGCCGCCGGGCGCCCCAGCTCCTCGTTGGCCCGGGCCATGTTGTAGAGCAGGATCGGGGACGGGTCGAGCGCGTAGGCCGCCTCGAAGCGGTCGAGCGCGGTCTGGTAGTCGGCGCTCTTGAACGCGGCCACCCCCTCCCCATAGATCGCCTGGGCCTTCTCGGCGTCGGCCGGGGTCGCGGCGAGGGCCGGGGTCGCGATCAGCGCGCTGAGGAGCAGGTGGGGGCGCATGGTCTCCGATTCGGTGGTCGGTGGGCGGTCATCGTGGCAGTGATGCCGGGTCGGGGCAAGCCGATGCCCGGAGATGAAATCCCCGTGTCACGGCGCGCGGTCAGAATACGCCGGCGACCCCCGCACCGCCGGGGGTCAGCATCAGCCGCAGAGTCTCGCCGTGCTGCGCCTCGAGCCCGTACAGGCCCAGGTCGAAGGCCAGCAGGAAGGCGCCCTGGATCAGGATCGCCTGCCCGAAGCCCTCCAGCCGGGGGTCGGACTTGCGCAGCCCGCGCTCCCACAGCCAGGCGCCGAGGGTCAGGTAGCCCACGTCGAGGCCGGCGTTGAACAGCAGGATGCGCTCGATGCCGAGCTGGGCGGCGAGGCTCTCGGCCGGGCCGAGCGTGGCCGCGGCGGCGGGGTCGTTGTTGTAGAGGCTGAGGCCGGCCAGCCCCAGGTCGACGAGGCCCCAGCCGGCGGTCATCAGGTGGAAGCCGCGCCACCGGGCGTCGTCGGCGATCGCGTAGCCGATCGCCCCGGCGGCGACGCTGGCCGCGCCCCAGCCGCCGAGCACGTACATGCCGTCGCGGGTCAGCTCGATGCGCTCGGTGTTCCACGCGGCGAGGGCCGCCGGGTCGAGGCCGTCGACGGCCGGGGCCGGGGTGAGCAGGGCGAACAGGGCGAGGGTGAGCAGGGCGTGCATGGGCGAGGGATGCGCGAGCGGCGGCCGAGGTGACGCGTCAGCCGTCCAGCTCGCGGCGGGCGGCGAGGGTGCGGCGCAGGTCGGTGGCCCGGTCGCCGAGCCGGGCCCGCAGGCGGTCGAGCTCGGCGCCGGCCTCGGCGTGGGTCTCGTCCCTGATCTGGCGCCGCATGGCGTCCAGCTCGTCGAGCGCGGTGGCCTCGGTCTCGCTCGGCCCGCCGCCGGTCGCGTCCCGGGCCCGGGCCAGCTTCACCAGGGTGGCGACGACCCCGTCCACCTCGCGCATGACCGGGTCGAACTTCGCCGGCGGGGCGTCGATGAGCAGCGTCGCGATGGCGGTGCGCAGCTCGAGCGCCCGCTGCACGTCCGGGTGGCGCCCGGCGACGCTGCGCCAGATGTAGGGCATGCGCAGCCGCCGGGGCCCGCGCACCTTCTGCACCGCGGCGTAGGTCGCCAGCGCCAGCGCGAGCAGGATCAGGATGCGGATCAACATGCGGGTGGGCCCTCCCCCGGTCTCCGGCTCAGCGCCCCGAGCCGGCGAGGAACATCTCCCGCCAGGCGCTCATCGAGGCGAACTCCCGCAGGAAGCGCGGGTCGCGGCTGTTGAGCCGCACGTCGCCCAGCTTGAAGTTGCGGGCGGCGATGATCGCGCTGTAGGTCCGCCCGGCGGGGGTCGACAGCGCCTCGGCCTTGAGCCGCTCGCCGAGCGCCTCGGCCTTGGTCTCGGCCAGGTCGCCCTCGGCCCGCAGCTCGGCGCAGCGGGCGTTGGCCTCGGCCCGCTTGCCCTTGTCGTAGGTCAGCGCCTCGGCCTCGATCTCGGCGATGCGCACGGTGGTGCCGGCCTGGGCGGTCTCGATGCGCTGCTGCCACTCCTCGCTCTTGATGCGCACGTCCTTGTCGATGCTCTTCTGCTGGGTCTCGGTCTCCTGCTTGGCCGCCGACTCCTCCTGCTTGGCTTTGTCGAGCTGGGCCTGCACCGAGTAGAGCTGCTTGGCCTGCAAGCGCTCCTCGTAGGCCTCCTGGAACCGGATGCGGCGCAGCACGACGCCGTAGTCCGGCACCCGGACGTGGTACTGGGCCAGCTTGCCGTTGAGCGGCTCGATGGCCGCCGCGGCGATCTTCTCCCGCTGGTCGGGGTTCTGGATGTCCTGGTTGGTCAGCGCCCCGAGGTGCTCGAGCAGGAAGCCCCGGCTGACCGAGTAGACCTTGTCCGGGTAGGACGAGCCGAAGCCCTCCTCGATGATGCGGTAGGCCTCGCCCTCCACGATCTCGTACACCACCGTCGCCTCGACGGTGATGATGTTGTCCCCGCTGGTGCGCAGCTCGAGCGCCGGGGCCCGGGTGCCGCCGACGGTCCCGGGGGGCACCGCGCCGTCGGTGCCCTCGGCGAACTCGAGGTAGTGCAGCGAGCGGGGCAGCCGGTAGGTGGTGTGGAACAGGGGCAGCTCGACGTGGTGCCCCTGGAGCATGTCCTCGGCCTCGACCCCGCCGAGCACGCTGCGGCGCACGCCGATCTCGTCCGGCTCGACGTAGGTGGTGGAGAACGCGAGGAACAGCCAGCCGAGCAGGATGACGGCGCTGACGATCTGGATGGCGCGCTTCATGGCTTCACTCCCCCGCCTTGCGCTCGACGTAGCGCAGGTCGATCGGGCTGGTCGGCTGGATGTAGGGCGAGGCGCTGATGCGCTCGAGCTGGGGGAAGACGTGCTGGGCGACCTCGAGGTTGAGCACGTCGGCCCCCCGGTTGCCCACCGCGGCGATCTTCGCCGCGAGGCCCTCGGCCGCCTTGCGGTAGGCGATCTCGTTGGCCTGGGCCAGCCGCACCTTCTCGTCGCGGTAGGCGGTGCACTGCGCCATGGTGTCGATGGCGTACTTGTCGGCGTCGCGGCGCACGGCGATGGCGGTGTTCTCGGCCGCCCGCCGCTCGCCCTCGAGCCGGGCGACGAGCCCCTGATACTCGGCGTTCTTCGACTGCTCGACGTCCTGCACCAGCCGCTGGGCCTGGGCGGTCAGCCGGTTGCGCTTCTCCTTTTGGACCTGCACCTCCTGCTCGGCGGTCTGCCGCTCCTCGATGGCGGTCTCGACCTTCTGCTGGAAGCGCGGCTTGGGGGTGATGATCTGGGTGACCTGGATGCCGAGCGGGTTGAGCCGGTCGTTGAGCTTCTGCTTGGCGAGCGCGGTGGCCTTGCCGTAGGTGCTCGGCTTGGCCACCTCGAGGAAGCTGTAGCGCCCGAACTCGTTGCGCAGGATCTCGCGGCTGTGCACCGCGAGCGCCCGCTGCTTGTAGCCGTCGTCGCGCCCGTTCTTCTGGATGACCACGTCGGCCGAGTCGGGCATCACCTGGTAGTGGATCTCCATGCGCTCGAAGTAGAAGTTCGAGCCGTCGTTGGCCCGCACGGTGAGCAGCGAGACGCTGTTGGGGTTGCCCGACTCGCCCCGGCCCTCCATGACCATCACCTGGGGCTGCACCCCCAGGATCTCGACCCGCTGGAAGAACGGGATGTAGGTCAGCGTGCCCTGATCGCGCACCACCTTGGCGTCGGGCCCGAAGACCCCGACCCCGGTGGTGTTGTAGACCACCGCCGCCTCGCCCGGCTCGACCTCGACGAAGCCGAACGAGCCGCTGAAGATGCTGCTGAGCACGAGCAGCAGGGCGAGCCCCGGCAGCAGCCAGCGGGTGCTCTTGAGCGACTGCAATCGCTCGACGAGCTTCTCGATCTTCGGATTGGCCATGGCGTCCCCCTCCCAGGTGGAGATCCCGTCATAGCGCGGCGGCGGCCATCGCGCGAGGTCAGGCCGTCATCGCCCGCAGCGCCTCGGCCTCGGCCCGCAGCGCGGCGCCGCGGGCGGGGTCCCGGTCGTCGAGGTGGGCCGCGAGCCGGTCGAGGGCGGCGGCGATCGGGCCGGGGGCCTCCCGGTCCCGCTGGATGGCCAGCGCCGCCTCGAGCGCGGCCCGGGCCTCGTCCGGGCGGTCGCGGGCCGCGGCGATCGTGGCCGACAGGTCGAGCGCGGCGGCCTCGCGCACCGTGTCGGCCAGCGCCCGGGCGGCCTCGATCGCCCGGGACACCCCCTCGGCGGCGGCCTCGAGGTCGCCCTGGCGCAAGCGCAGGTCGGCGGTCATGCGCCACAGCTCGCTGCGGGCCCAGCTCGGCGGATCGGCCACCGCCGCCTGCTCCAGCTCGGCCCGGGCTTCGGCGATCCGGCCCTGGCGCAGGTACAGGTCGCCCAGGTTGGCCCGGCTGATGGCCAGCGCGGCGTGCCCGATGCGGGCCCGGATGCGGATGGCCTCCCGCAGATAGCGCGCCGCCCGATCGTAATCGCCGGGGCCGCCCCGCTCGCCGTAGAGCGTGCCCAGGTTGCTGTAGGTCTTGGCCAGCCCGGCCAGGTCGCCCCGCCGGGCCCGCAGGCGGATGCCCTCGGCGTAGTGCCCCGCGGCGGCGTCGTAATCGCCCCGCTGCACCGCCACCAGCGCCAGCCCGTGCACCACCCGGGCCCGCTCGGGGTCGTCGGGGCCGAGCATCGCCAGCGCCCGACTGAACCACGCGCTCGCCCGGTCGGCCTGCCCCCGCTGCTGGGCGATGATGCCCAGCAGGTGCCAGCCGATGCCCCGGGCCCGGCGGGCGGCGGGGGGCAGCTCGGCGGTGAGGCGCTCGAGGCGGGCCTCGGCCCGGTCCAGCTCGCCGACGTGGTAGTCGAGCCACGCCGCCTGGTGCTCGACCTCGGCCCGCAGGTCGGGGTCGGGCGGGCCGGCGGCCGACAGCGCCTCCAGATCGACCAGCGCGCCGTCGACCAGCGCCCGGGCGGCGGCGGTCTCGCCCCGGGCCAGCTCGACCCGGCTCGCCCGGCTGCGGCGCACCGCCCGGGGGCCGAGCGCGGTCGGCGGGGTGCGGGCCAGGGCCTCGGCGAAGCGGGCGGCGGCCGAGTCGAGGTCGCCGACGATGCGCTCCAACTCGGCCAGGCGGGCCTCGAGGGCCGGGCGCTCGGCGTCGTCCGGCGGGCACAGGTCGAGCGCGGCGGTCAGGGCGGCGCGGGCAGCGTCGGTGGCCAGGCTGGACTCGGCGTGATCGGCGGCGGCCAGCCAGTCGGCCCGGGCCCGATCGTGATCGCCCGAGGCCGCCCGGTGGGTCGCGATGCGGGCCCGGCGGGGCGCCGGATCACCGGGCACCTCGTCGGTCAGCCACAGCGCGGCCCGCCCGTGCAGCGCGGCCCGGGCGTGGCGGGGCAGGCTGCGCTCGACCACCGCGTGCAGCAGCCCGTGGGCGAAGCGCCACTGGCTCTGGCCGGGCAGGGCGCTCTCCGGGTCGCGCAGCACGAAGCGGCGGGCGGCGAGGCGGTCGAGCGCCGGGCCGAGGTCGGCCTGCCCCAGCAGCCGCTCCACGCCCGCCCGCCAGAACACCCGCCCCAGCACCGCCGCCGCCCGCAGCGCCCGGCGATCGTCGGGGTCGAGCCGGTCGAGCCGGGCCTGCATCACCGCCTCGATGCTCGGGGGCAGCGCCTCGCGGGGGCCGTCGGGCGCGATGCGGGCCAGCTCGTGTACGAAGAGCGGGTTGCCCTCGGCCCGGGCGAGCAGCGCGTCGAGGGCGGCGTCGTCGGCGTCGGGGCGCAGCGCGCAGGCCAGGGCCCGGGCGGCGCGGTCGGGCAGCGGGCCCAGGTCGAGCCGCTGGTGGCGCGGGCCGCGGAACCAGCCGGGGCGGGCCTCGACGAAGCCGGGGCGGGCGGCGACGAGCAGCAGCGCGCCGTCGGGCGGGTCGTTGACCAGCGCCTCGAGGACCCCGATGGCCGGGCTGCGGCCGGGGTCTTCGATCAGGACCGCCACCGGCGGATCGGCCGCCTCGAGCAGCGCCCGCAGGGCGGCGGCGACCCGGGTGTCGGCCCCCCCGGTCGGCGGCGGCTCGTCGGTCAGGCCCAGCATCGCGGTCAGCGTCGCGACGTGATCCCGGGGGTCGGGGCCGCTGAGCAGGGTGTCGATCGGGCGGAAGCCGCCGGGGCCCCGGTCCAGCGCGCGGGCGATGCGCCCGGCGGGGTCGGGCGGGTCGTCCTCCAGCCGGCACAGGCGGCGCACCAGGGTGGCCAGCCCCCCGTAGGGCCCCTCGGCGTCGGCCGGCAGCGCCCGGATGACGAAGCGCTCTTCGAGCGGGCGGCGGGCGGCGGCCAGCAGCCGGGACTTGCCGATGCCCGCCGGGCCGACGACGGTCAGCGCCTCGCCCGCGTCGAGGCCGGCGATGCGGTCCAGCGCCCGTCGGCGGCCGATGAACGGGCCGGCGGGAGCCGGCGGCCGATCGAGCGCCACCAGCCGCCCGCCCTCCAGGCGGGCCCGCCCGCGTAGGGCCCGGGCGATCTCCGGCGCCGGGTGCACCCCCGGCGGCTCGCGCCACGCGGCGGCCTCGGCCCGGTCGAGCGGCGCGCCGAGCACGTCGGCCCCGGCGACCACCAGCCGCCCCCCGTCCAGCGCGGCCACCGCGGCCGGGTCGTCGGCGGTCAGCGTCAGCGCCGCTTCGGCCGCCCGGCGGGCGTCGTCCTCCCGGCGGGCGGGCATGCCGAAGACCGCCCGACACATCGCCCCGGTGGGGGCCAGCGCCCGCCCCCCGGCGGCGGCGACGACCTCGGCGAAGCGCCGCTGCCGGGCCCGGGTCGCCTCTACCCGGTTCTCCAGCTCGCCCGTCGGGCTGCGGCGCACCGCCAGCACCACCGCCCGCCGCAGCTCGGCCGGCGGGGCGACCGGGGTCTCTTCGGCGTAGGTCGTGCGGGGGTCGCCGTGCAGCCGGTAGGCCAGCCAGACCGGATCACCCCGCTCGGCGGCGGCGACCCGGGCCCGGCGCAGGGCGTGGCCGATGGGGGCTCCGGCCAGCAGCGCCCGGTAGAAGGCGACCCCGAAGTCGGCCCCCGGCAGGTCGGGCAGGTCGACGTCGGCCCCGACGACGTGGCGCACCCCGGCGTCGATCAAGGCCGCGCCCGGCGCGTCGGCTCCGCCCAGCCCCGCCGAGCGGCAGGCGTTGGCGAACACCAGCCGGGGCACCGCGCCGCCCCGCAGCGGCTCGAGCAGGGCCGGGGTCAGCCGGCCGTCGGCCATGCGCCAGCCGCCGGGCTGCGCGTCGGGCGGGTCGACGTGCCCCGCGAGGTGCAGCATGCCGTATCGCCGCAGGCCGCGCAGGACCTCGGCCCGCTGGGTGAGCCCCATCCGCAGGTCGTAGGCCGGGGCCCGGGGCGTCTCGGCGAAGACCGCCGCCAGCGCCTCGCCCTCGGCCCGGGCGGCGGGCAGATCGGCCGCCGGATCGGCCAGGATGAGCAGCCGATCGCTGCCCGGCGGCCCCTCGGTCGGCCAGCGGGCGCCGACCCCCACCTCGCCCAGCGCCAGCCGCAGCCCCAAGGGGCCCCGGCCGTCGTCGAGCAGGGCCCAGGGCACCGGCGGCAGCCCGTCGGCCTCGACGAGCAGCGCCCCCTGCTCCAGCCGGCGCACGGCCGACTTCACCGGGCCGGGCAGCAGCAGGTCGAAGAGGAGCTGCCCCGCGCTGCGCAGCGCGTCGCCCACGTCGACCCCGGTCATCGCCCGCCGGCGGGCGGCGTCGAGCGCGGCGATCTCCCGGTCCACGGCCGGGCGGTCGACCGGGTGGTCGCGGCGCCAGCCGGTGGGGCCCAGGTCGTCGCGCAGGGCGAAGCGGGCCCCGATCCGCCACCGGTCGGGCGCCGCCGCGCGCAGGGTCAACAAGAGCGTCGTCGGATCGTGCACCGGAGTATCGGTCGCCCATTCGGCGGCCGGGTGCAAGATATCCTCGGGGGCGGTGTCCATGCCGTTGCCGCCGCCGAGGAGTCGCCGTGTCCCCATCCCGCCTGTGCCTGCTCATCGCCGCGCTCGCCTCGGGGGGGTGCGGGTTCATCCACGAGCCCGACGACGACATCGCCTGCCTGCGCGCCTCTCAGCGGACCGACGGCGCGGCGTGCGGCGACGAGATCTGCAACGGCCTCGACGACGACTGCGACGGGGTGATCGACGAGCCGGGGGCCGATCCGGCAGCCTGCGCGACGGGGCTGCCCGGCCGCTGCGCCGAGGGGCGGGCGGTCTGCGTGGCCGGCGCCGTCGAGTGCGCGCCGCTCGATCAGCCGTCGGCCGAGGTCTGCGACCGGGTCGACGACGACTGCGACGGCCTGATCGACGAGGGCACCCGCAACGCCTGCGGGCGCTGCGCCCCGCCGCCGAGCGAGATCTGCGACGGGGCCGACAGCGACTGCGACGGCGAGGTCGACGAGGGCGCGCCGTGCGGGCCGTCCGCGGTCTGCGCGCTGGGGGCCTGCCGGGTGCCCTGCGTCGTCAACGAGTGCGCCGACCCCGAGGCGATGTGCGTCGAGGGGGCCGCCTGCGTGCCCCTGTGCGATCTGGCCGACTGCCCCCCCGGCTGGGGCTGCGCGCAGGGCGCCTGCTTCGACCCCTGCCTCGACGTCGACTGCGGCCCCGACCTGTTCTGCGCGGGGGGTGAGTGCCACGCCGACTGCGCGACCGCCGGCTGCCCCGACGGCGCGCTGTGCCGGACCGGGACCTGCGTCGCCGACCCCTGCCTCGACGTCGACTGCGGCCCGGGCGCCTTCTGCCGGGCCGGCGCCTGCGTGGCGAGCTGCGCCGAGGTGGCCTGCCCGCTGGACGCGATCTGCGTGGACGGCGAGTGCCGCCCCGACCCGTGCTTCGGCGTGGCCTGCCCCGACCCCACCGCCTGCGTGGACGGGGCCTGCGTCGAGCCGTGCGGGCCGTGCGCCGCGGGCGAGGTCTGCGTCGACGGGCGCTGCGCGGCCGACCCCTGCGGGGGCGTCGAGTGCCCGCTGGCCGAGGCCTGCGACCCGCGGGACGGGCTGGCGCAGTGCGTGGGCGACTGGACCCCGGCGCTGACCGACGATGACGGCGACGGCGTGCCCGACGGCGTCGACAACTGCCCCGACGACCCCAACGCCGGGCAGGGCGACATCGACGGCGACGGGGTCGGCGACCCCTGCGACAGCGACGCCGACGGCGACGGCGTGCCCGACGAGCCCGAGCCCGAGCCGCCCGTCCTCGGCGACGGCGGGGACCAGCCCCCCCCGAGCGACGGCGGCGTACAGCCGGCCCCCGGCGACGCCGACCCCCCGGCGCCGATCCCCGACGCCCGACCCCCGGGGGACGACCCCTGCGCGCCGGGCGTCGAGAAGCGGGGCCCGGTCGGCGGCGTGAGCTGCGCCGTCGGTGGCGTGGGCGGCGCCCCGGGGTGGATACTGGCGCTGGCGCTGCTCGGCTGGCGGCGGCGCCGACGCCGGGAGGGTGGATGAGTCGAGCCGATGGGCGGCCCTGGGCGACGACGCCCGATCACGCGCTGCTCGCCGGGTGCCTCGACGGGCGCCGGCCGGCGCTGGCGGCGTTCGTCGAGCGCTTCGCCCGGCTGGTGCACCACAGCGTGGCCGGGGCCCTGCGCCGGGCCCGGGGCGAGGTGGACGGCCGGCGGATAGACGATCTGTGTCAGGACGTCTTCGTCGCGCTGCTGGCCGACGACTGCCGCCGCCTGCGGCTGTACCGGGGTGACCGGGGCTGCTCGCTGGCCTCGTGGGTCCGGGTGATCGCGGTGCGCACCACGCTCAACCGCCTGCGCCGGGACCGCCCGCTGGTCTCGCTGGACGGCGAGCGGGCCCCCCGGCTGGTCGACCCCGGCCCCGACCCGCTCGACGTGATGCTCGCCCGGGGCGACCGGGATCGCTTCGAGGCCCTGATCGCGCTCGCCGAGCAGCTCTCGGACCGCGACCGGCTGCTGCTCGAGATGTATTACCTGCGCGGCATGAAGGCCCCGGCCATCGCCGCCGCGCTGCGCGTGGATCGCAGCGTGATCTACGTGCGCAAGAACCGGCTGCTGGGGCGCCTGCGCAAGGCGGCCGAGGCGGCCGGCATGATGGAGACCGCGCCATGAGCCAGCTCGAACCGGGCCACCGCTGCCCCGACGACGAGACGCTCGCCGAGCTCTTCGACGGGCTGTTGACCCCCGCCGAGCAGGACGCGCTCTACGGCCGCCTGCGGGGCTGCGACACTTGCCTCGACACGCTGGCCGCGCTCGGCGATCTGGCGGCGGGCGACGGGCCCCCGCCGCTGCCCGCCGGCTTCGCCGACCGGCTCGTCGACGGGGTGCTCGACTGGGTCGCGCCCCGCCCCGCGCTGCGGGTCCTCGCGCTGCGTTGGATCGACGGGGCGCTGGCCGCGGTGGGCGATCTGATGCCGTCGCCGACCCCGGCGCTGGCGACCCGGGGCGCCGCGCTCGACGGCGGCCTGCGCTACGAGGTCGAGCTGGGCGGGGCCCCGGTGGAGCTGATCGTGGCCGACGGCGGCCGGCGGGCGACGGTCACCGCCCGCCCCCTGCGCACGCCGCCGCCCCGGGCCCGGCTGGTGCTGGTCCGGGGCGACGAGGTGCAGGCGTCGCTGGCCTTCGAGGGCGAGGCGGTGATCCTGCCGGCGCTCGACCCGGGGCATTATCGGCTGCGGCTCGAGATCCCGGGCGCGGCGCCGGCCGAGCTGCCCCTGCGGCTGGAGGCCTGACAGCGGCGGCCCTTCATTCGACCGCCGTTTCCGGGCAAGGTCGACGGTGCGATCACCCGGAGGCCCCGATGCGCCGATCGACCCCCGCCCTGCTGCTCGCCGCCCTGATCCCGCTCGCGCCCGGCTGCGACGACGCGTCCGACGACGCGCCCCCGATCACGCTCCGCCCGGCGGACGGCGCGGTCGACGCCGACCCCCAGCGCCGGCCCGACGTCGCCCCCGACGACGCCGACGCGGCCCCCGACCCCGAGCCGGACGCCGGCCCCGACCCCGACGCGGCCCCCGACATGGCCCCCGACGCCGCCCCGCCCTCGCCCGGCGCGCTGTGCGACCCCTGCCGCCCCGACGGGTCGTGCGCCCCGGGCGGGCTGTGCCTGACCAACGAGGCGACGATGGAGCAGTTCTGCGGCAGCCCGTGCCAGACCGACGGCGACTGCCCCCGGGGCGCGACGTGCTTCGACCTGGGCGGCGCCCGCCAGTGCGTACCGACCGG
The DNA here is from genome assembly GCA_030426085.1 of bacterium. Lineage (GTDB taxonomy): Bacteria > Myxococcota_A > Bradymonadia > UBA7976 > UBA1532 > JACKDM01. The sequence continues at coordinate 198,152 of JAUHYW010000005.1, forward strand.
CGCCACCTGCGCCGGCTTCCCCCCGTCGGACCAGGGCGCGCCGTGCGTCGACGACGACGGCTGCGTCATCGAGGCCGACCGCTGCGTGGCGGCCGGTGACGTGGGCTATTGCTCCATCGCCTGCGCCGATGCCGGCGACTGCCCGCCGGGCTTCGAACGCTGCGTCGACGGCGCCTGCCGGGCGGTCTGGGAGCTGAGCGCCGAGGGCTGCGGCCGCGACCCGTCCGCGCCGCTGCCTCCCTGTGGCGACGGCTGCCCCGACGACCTGGAGTGCGCCGCCGATCTGCTCGAGCTGCCCCCGACCGTCGCCCCGTTCTGCACCCGGGGCTGCGCGGCGGACGCCGACTGCCCGACAGGCGCCCGCTGCGCCGAGACCGCCGAGGGCTCGTTCTGCCTCGACACCCGCTGCGCCTGCCTCGCCCGCCCCGCCGATCAGGCGCTGCTCGACGAGGCGCTGGCCCTGGCCGGGGTCGACCGGTGCAGCGCCGGCTTCGACCGGGCCATGTTCGACCTGCTGCGGCCCGACGTGGCCCACGATCGCTTCCGGCTGAGCTTCTACGACCCGGCCCACCGCTCGGCGGTCGGCGGGCTGACCTGGGCCCGCGGGATCCAGAGCGATCTGGCCGCCCGGGCCGAGGGCGAGGCGCCGCTGGCGGCCCTGATCGAGCGGGCGGCGGCGGTGATCGACGCCCCGATCGAGGAGCCGCCCCTGATCTACGCCGCCCGCAGTGAGACCCCGCTGGTGGACGCCCTGGCCGCGGTGGGCGCCGATCGGGACCCCGCGTCGGCGGCGCTGGCCCCGGTGCCCCTCACCCTGCGCCGCAAGGCGGCCCGGGTGGTGCGGGCCGCCGCCGCCGTCGCCGCCGCCCGGGCCGCGATCGCCGAGGCGAGCGGGCTCGACGCCGACGACCTCGAGGCGCTGCACCGCCTCGTGCCGGGCACGATGATCGTGCGGGCCGACTTCACCACCATCGACATGCGCAACGTCGCCGTGCAGCGGCTGCTCGACGGCGGCCTCGACCTCGCCCCGCTGCTGGCCGCCGGGCGCGATCTGGCCGCGACGATCGAGGCCATCGACTGGGCCCCCGAGGTGGGCGCGGCGGGCTTCGAGGTCCGGGTCGAGACCGACCTGGGGCCGGTGATCGTGCACGACGCGGGGGTGCAGACGGTGGGCGACGAGGCGGCCGGGGCGCTGCTCGTGCTCGACACCGGGGGCCACGACGTCTACCGGGCGCCGGTCGGAGCCACGATCGCCGCCGACCGCCCGGTGTCGGTCGTGATCGAGCTGGACGGCGACGACCGCTACGGTTTTCCAGGGGACGACGCCCCGCCCGCCGTGGCCGATCTGGCGCCGGCCGACGCCGCCGGGCGCTACGACGGCGGCCACCCCCAGGTCGGCGACGCCTACGGCCCCATCTCCCGCTCCGAGGTGCCCCGCCAGGGGGCCGGCATCCTCGGGGTGGGCCTGCTCTACGACCTCGGCGGCGACGACACCCGCCTCTCGCATCGGCTCTCGCAGGGCGCGGGCGTGCTGGGCCTGGGCGTGCTCTTCGACGCCGACGGGCGCGACACCTACGTCTGCGAGCAGGGCTGCCAGGGCGCGGCGTCGTACGGGGTGGGCCTGCTGGTCGACCTCGGCGCCTCGGGCGACCGCTACCTGGGCGTGCAGTCGGTGCAGGGCTTCGCCTACGTGCGGGCCATGGGCTACCTGCACGACGGGGGCGGCTCCGACGAGTACCGGGCGCTCTTCGGCGACCCCGCGCTGGGCGGCGCGTTCCTCTACCCCAACGCCCAGAACGACACCTCGAACAGCAGCTTCGCCCAGGGCGCCGGCTTCGGCCGCCGGGCCGACTTCACCGACCAGGTCTTCGCCAGCGGCGGGCTGGGCGTCTTCCGGGACAGCGGGCTGGGCGACGACCGCTATCAGGTCGACGTCTTCGGGCAGGGCACCGGCTTCTGGTTCGGCACCGGCCTGTTCAGCGACGGCGGCGGGGACGACGTCTACGAGGGCCGGTGGTACGTGCAGGGCTCGGGGGCCCACTTCGCGATGAGCTACTTCTTCGAGGAGGGCGGCGACGACATCTACAACCGCCCCGAGACGATGATCGCCACCGCCGTCGGTCAGGGGCACGACATGTCGCTGGGCTGGCTGGTCGACTTCGCCGGCGACGACACCTACATCGCCCCGGGCCTCGGCCTCGGCGCGGGCAACGACAACGGCATCGGCTTCTTCGTCGACCTCGCCGGGGCCGACACCTACACCGCGCCCGACAACCGCACGTTCGGCGGCGCGGCCATCGGCGCCCGGGGCGCGGCCTTCGAGAGCGCGCTGTGCCTGGGGGTCTTCATCGACGCCGACGGCGACGACACCTACGCCGTGCCCGACGAGGCCCCGATGGACGACGACACGGCCTGGAGCTGGGACGCCCGCCACCCGGACCACACGCCCGGCGAGCGGGGGGCGGGCCTCGACGTGAGCGGGCGGGCCCTGGCGCTGCCCTGATCAGGCCAGCCCGATGCTCTCGTCGAGGTACACATCCTGGACGGTGTTCAGGATCTCGACGCCGTCGGCGACCGGCTTCTGGAACGCCTTGCGCCCCAGGATGAGGCCCATGCCGCCGGCCCGCTTGTTCACCACCGCGGTGACCGCGGCGTCCTGGAGGTCGTTGTCCCCGCTGGCGCCGCCGCTGTTGATGAGCCCGATGCGGCCCATGTAGCAGTTGGCCACCTGATAGCGGCACATGTCGATCGGGTGGGGGCTGGTCAGCGCCGAGTAGACCTGCTCGTGGGTCTTGCCGAACTTCAGGTCGCGGAAGCCGCCGGCGTACACCGTGGGCAGCTTCTGCTTGATGATGTCGGCCTTGATCGTCACCCCGAGGTGGCACGCCTGGGCCGTCAGATCGGCGGCGGTGTGGTAGTCGGTGCCGTCCGCCTTGAAGCTCGAGTTGCGGGTGTAGCACCACAGGATGGTGAACAGCCCCAGCTCGTGGGCCTGCTGGAAGGCCTCCGAGACCTCCTGGAGCTGGCGCCGGCTCTCGTGGCTGCCGAAGTACACCGTCGCCCCGATACCCACCGCGCCCATGTCGAACGCCTGCTTCACCCGGGCGAAGAGCGTCTGGTCGTAGAAGTTGGGGTGCGAGAGCAGCTCGTTGTGGTTGATCTTGACGATGTGCGGCACCCGGTGGGCGTACTTGCGGGCGGTCGAGGCCAGCACCCCCAGGGTCGAGGCGACGCCGTTGCAGCCGGCCTCGAGGGCCAGCTCGACGATGGCCGAGGGGTCGAAGTAGCGCGGGTTGGGCGCGAACGAGGCCCCGGCGGTGTGCTCGATGCCCTGGTCCACCGGCAGGATGGAGAGGTAGCCGGTGCCGCCCAGCCGCCCGTGGTCGAAGAGGCTCTGCAGGTTGCGCAGCACCGGCACCGGGCGGTCGGTGTGGGCGAAGACCCGCTCGATGTAGTCCGGGCCGGGGGCGTGCAGCGCGTCGGCGGCGATGGTCGCGCTCTGGTGGCCGAGCAGGGATTCGGCGTGGGCGCCGAGCAGGGTCGCGATGGACTTCGACACGGGGCTCTCCTCCGTCGACGGTGATCGCGGGGCGTACACGGCCCCGGGCGGGCGCAGTCTACCAGTCGCTCACCGCCGAGTCACCGCCCCTCGCCGCGCCGGGCGGTGGCCCGTCGGCGGGTGTGATGCACGCGGCGGTTGCCCCGGGGCGGGTCGGTGCCTATCGTCGCTCGCAGCCGATTCGAGGAGCCCCCATGTTCGACCCGAACCCGCAGCCCAGCCCCGTCACCCAGGCCACCGAGGCCGACTTCCAGCAGAAGATCCTCGACGCCAGCCGGCAGGTGCCGGTGCTCGTCGACTTCCGCTCGGCCCGCAGCCCCGACAGCGCCGAGCTGAGCAAGACCCTCGAGGCGCTCGCCGCCGAGTACGACGGCCGCTTCCGGCTGGTGCAGGTCGACGTCGATCGCAGCCCCCAGGTGGCGATGATGTTCCGCATCCAGGCCGTCCCGACGGTCTACCTCGTCGACCAGGGGCAGCCGGTGGACGGCTTCCAGGGCGGGGTGGGCGAGAGCCAGGTGCGGCAGTTCCTCGACCGCCACGTCGAGGCGCCCGAGCGGGACCCGCTCGAGGCGGCGGCGACCGCGATGGCCGAGGGCCACTTCGATCAGGCCGCGGCGCTGTATCGGGCGGTGCTCGCCGACAAGCCGACCCACGGCGAGGCGCTGCTGGGCATGGCCCGGGTGGCGCTGGCCTCGGGGGACGCCGGGGCGGCTGGCGGCTGGCTCGACCGGGTCGAGGAGGGCGACCCGGCCCACGACGCCGCCCAGCGGCTGCGGGGCATGCTCGGCTTCGGGGCCTACGTCGGTGATCCGGCGGCGCTGACCGCCCGGGTCGAGGCCGACCCGAAGGACGTCGAGGCGTGGTATGCCCTGGGCGCGACCCGGGCCCTCGCCGGGGATTACGAGGGCGCCTTCGCCGCCTTCCTCGAGGTGGTCGGCCGGGACCGCGAGCACCTCGAAGACGGGGGGCGCAAGGCGCTGCTCTCGCTCTTCGACCTGATCGGGGCCACCGACCCCCGGGTGGTCAAGGCCCGCCGCCGGCTGGCCTCGCTGCTCTTCTGATCGGCCGGGCGCCGGGCCGGCCGCTCACTCGCAGCAGACCGGCACCACCTCGATCATGTCTTCGAGCACCTGCCCGTCGCCGATGCTCTCCACCTCGACCCGCAGGGTCATCGTCGAGCCCGAGGTGGGCTGCACCGCGTCGTTGGAGTCGTAGACCACCGCCACCCCGGCGTAGTCGTAGGTCGTCGGATCCCGGCGGTCGGTGGGCAGGCCGAACTCGGCGTAGTCCGCCCGGGCGAGCGTCTGGCCGTCGAGGTCGAGCCAGAAGCGCAGCCGCACGTCGCCGTCGTCGAAACCGCCGCCCCGGAAGCCGCCCCAGACGTGAAAGCCCCCCTGGATGCCCTGGATGATGGGCACCTCCTGCCCCGGATCGAGCGGCTCGAAGGTGCGGGTGCCGGTGCCCAGCTCGATCCAGCCGCCCCCTTCGCCGGCGTCGGGCCGGTCGGGATCGGGGTCGGGGTCGGGCGCCGGATCGGGCTGGGGGCCGGCGTCCTGCCCGTCGGGCGGGGCCCGGTCGGGCGTGTCGACCACCGGCCCCTCGCCGCCCGACTCACACCCCGCCATCAGCAGCGCGCAGGCCGCCAGCGCCCCCAGCATCAGCCGCCGGCTCATCGGGCGGGCACCGGGGGGATGGGGCCCGGCGCCCGGCGCAGGGGGCGCAGCCGGTCGTCGGGCTTCGGATCGGTGACCCGCGGCCCGCCCCGGGGCAGGGCCCGCTTCAGCGCCGCCCGCAGCCCGGGGTCGTCGGCCTTCACCTCGTCGGCGGTCTGCCACACCAGCCGTCCGGCGGCGTCGAAGAGGAAGGTCGCCGGGATCTGATCCACCCGGAACGGCTTCGCCGAGACCCCCTGCGCGTCGTGCAGCACGGTGTACGGCAGCCGGTGCTTCTCGGTGAAGCGCTCGGCGGTGCCCAGGTCGACGTCGATGTTGATGCCCACCACCCGCAGCCCGTCGGCGGCGTGGGCCCGATGCAGCCCGGCGAGCACCGGCAGCTCGGCGATGCACGGCGGGCACCACGAGGCCCACAGGTTGATCAGCACCGGCCGGCCCTTCAGCGCCGACAGCCGCACGGTCTCGCCGCTCAGGTCGGGCCAGGCGGCGTCGGGCAGCGGGCTCTGCAGCGGCAGCTCGGCGGCGGCCGGCGCGGCGAGGAGCAGGGCGGCCGCGATCAGGGCTCGCCGGATCACGCGCCTCATCGCTCGGGCTCGTCGGGCGCGTCGGGCGCGATGGGCTGGGACAGCTCGAGCAGCACCCCCCCGGTGGCCTTGGGGTGCACGAACGCGATGCGCTTGTTGCCCGCCCCGATCCGCGGCGTCTCGTCGATCAGCCGGACCCCGGCCGCCTTGTAGGCCGCCAGCACCGCGTCGATGTCCTCGACCTCGACGCACAGGTGGTGGATGCCGGGGCGGTTCTTGTCCAGGTAGCGGGCGATGGGGCCGTCGGGGTCGGTGGGCTCGAGCAGCTCGAGGTGGCTCTCGCCGACGGTGAAGAACGCGGTGCGCACCTTCTGGTCCTCGACGACCTCGACGTGCTCGACCGGGGCGCCGAGCAGCGTCTCGTAGAGCGGGATCGCGTCGGCCAGCCGGGGCACGGCGATGCCGAGGTGGTCGATCTTCTTGAGCAGGGGGCGGGGCGGGGTGCTGTCTTTCATGGCCCGATTGTCGGCGGGCGGCCGCCGCTGATTCAAGGGACGCGGCCGCTCACTCGTCCTCCCCGTCCCACTCCTCGGGCGGGGTCGGCGGCGGCGGCTGGATGCCGTCGTCCTCGACGGTCGAGAACTTGGGGCGCCACGGGCGCAGCGAGACCCCCAGCCGGGGGCTCTTCGGGCGGGCGTAGAACAGGACGTGCTGCCGGGGCAGCGAGTCGATCTGGCCGATGAGCTTGAAGCCGTTGCCCCCGATCTCGCGGTGGATCTGGCCCTTCTTCATCGCCCGGACCGCCTCGACGCCCGACAAGCGCTGCTCGGCGCGGTACTCCACGATCACCAGCCGCCCGTCGGGGGCCAGGGCCCGCTCGATGCCGGCCAGCATCGCCCGGGGGCGGTCGAGCTCGTGGTAGGCGTGCCCCAGCAGGATCAGATCGCAGCCCCCCTCGGGCAGCGCCGGGTCGTCCGCCTGCCCCCCGACCCGCTGGATGGGCACCATCTGGTCGCCCTGCTTGCGGGCCTCGGCCTCCCGGGCGGCGAGCGCGTCGAGCATCGCCGGCAGGATGTCGACCGCGATCACCTTGCCCCCGGGGTAGACCAGCCGGGCCAGCTCGAGGGTGAAGTAGCCGTTGCCCGCCCCCACCTCGCAGGCGGTCATGCCGGGCACGACGTTCAGCCCGTTGAAGAGCAGGTCGCGGCGCTCCTCGGCCTCGCGGGTCGGCCGCACGAAGGCGTCGGCCTCGGCCATCGTCGTCCGGGGGGCCACCGCGCGGCCCTGCACCTCGACGACGCCCTCGGTCTCGACCTGGCCCCCGCCGCAGGCGGCGAGCGCGGCGGCGAGGAGCGGGGCCAGCGGACGGATGGAGTGCTGCATACGGTCGAGGATACGCGGCCGGCCCCCCCGACGCGATCTCTCTTGCGGTACCATGCCCCGATGGCGCCGACCCCCGACCCGCTCGCCGACCTCGCCCGGCGGGGCTTCGCCCGCTGGCCCGACCTGCTGCCCCCGGGGCTGGTGAGCGACTCATGTCTCGCCGCGCAGGCGATCTACGACCGGGCCGAGCGCTGGCTGGCGCGGACCGGCCCCCGGTTCGAGGTCACCCCGCTGCCGGCCGAGGTCGCGCCCGGCGCCCGCTACGCGCCCACCGCGGACTCGGTCTCGCTCGACGCCCTGGGGCCGCGGATGCCCGCCATCTGGGCCGCCGCCGAGCGGGCGCTGGCCCCGGTCTTCGCCGCCGAGTTCGGTCCAGCGATGCCGGCCCGGCTGAGCGAGCACGCGTGGCTGCGCCGGCAGCACCCGCCCGGTCGGCGGACGCCGCGCGCGCCGCACGCCTGGCACCAGGACGGGGGGCTGGGCTTCGACTACCTGGCGGGTGATCCGGGCGCGGCCGACGCGCTGCTGCCGATGATCACCGCCTGGGTGCCGCTGACCGCCTGCGGCCGCGACCGGCCCGGGCTGCAGCTTGACCCGCGGCGCCGGGAGGCCCTGATCCCGCTGGAGAGGCTCGCCGCCGAGGCCGGGCGGGCTGCGCCCCGGGTCGAGGCCCCGGCCCTGGCGGCGGGCGAAGCGGTGGTGATGCACGGGGGCACGCTGCACGCCACCGGGCCCTGCGCCGCCGACGGCGCGGCCCGGATCAGCGTGGAGCTGCGGTGGCTGCCGGCCGGTGGGGCCGGGCGGCTCGGTGGGATGGCCCGCGGGTGAGGGGGCTCAGCCGCGGGTGATGGGGATCAGGCGGGGCCGGGCCGCCTCGGACTTGGGCAGGGTGATCGACAGCACCCCCCGGTCGATGTGGGCCGTCACCTTCGCCCCGTCGATGTCCCGGGGTACGTGGAACCGGCGGCGGTACTCGATCACGCCGCCGCCCCGGAACTCGGGCAGCGTGCGGGTGCCGACGACCGTCAGCAGGCCGTTGTCGAGCTGCACGTCGAGGGCGTCGTCGGTGACGCCGGGCACGTCGGCCCGCAGCATCAGGCCGTCGTCGTTCTCGAAGACGTCCACGGCGGGGTGCAGCACGCGGCGGCGCTCGTTCTTCTGGGCGATCTGGCTCATGGTCTGTGTCTCCTGGCGTGAGAGGTGTCGGGTGTGGGCGACGCGGCGCTCAGCCGGCGGTCACCGTGATCTGCCGGGGGCGGGCGGCCTCGGCCTTGCCGAGCTGCAGGTGCAGCACCCCGTCCTCGAGCCGGGCCCGGGCCTTCTCGGGGTCGACCGCGGCCGGCAGCGAGAAGCTGCGGGTGAAGCGGAACGGCCGCCGCTCCCGCAGGTGGGGCCGGTGACCCTCGGGCACCTCGACCGCCCGGTGACCGGAGAGGGTCAGCACCTCCTGCTGCAGCGTGATCTCGAGGTCGTCCTCCTTGACGCCGGGCAGGTCGACGCTGAGGTGCAGCGCGTCCTCCGACTCGTGCAGGGCCACCTGCCCGAGCCCGTCGGTCCGCTCGCCGGCCACCACCCGATCGAGCCGGCGGTGCAGCTGGTTCATGAGGTCGAAGGTCCGATCGAAGTCGTCGAAGCGGAACAGCATGGCTTCCTCCTGGTGCAGCGATGGCGCACACATCGCCCGACACGGGGGGCGCTGTGCCATCCATCTATCTGGTTTCATTCGGGTTTTTCCCGGTACGACGAAAGAGATGTTCACCGCTTCCCGGGCTGTCAACCGGCTCGGGTGATTTTTTTTTCGTCGGCCGCGCCCGGCCCGATCACCTCGCTCGACAGGGCGATCGGGTCACTGACTTTGCATACGCACCGGATCTCGCCGAGAATCACCGGGTGGCGCCCTCGACCCGCGCTCGAAGCGCCGCGCCCGACCGCCGAGGACCCGACGTGTCTGATCCCAAGAGCCCCGACGACGCCCCACCGCCCGGCGAGGCGCCCGGGCGTCCCGGCCGGACGGCGCCGTTCTCCAAGCCGCCGCCGGCGGCGTTCGTCGTGCCCTACGAGAGCATCGACGAGGACGTGCCGCCCCCGCCGGCGGCCTCGGTGATCGTGCGTCAGAGCTACGCCAACGAGGTGCCCCCGGTCGTCGCCCGGCCCCAGAAGCAGCCCGGCGAGGACGACCCGACGACCCGGGTCGAGGTCATCGCCGACGCCGATCTGGAAGAGGGCGAGACGGCGCGGATGCCCGCCGCCGACGGGCCGCAGGCCGCCGGGGTGCCGGTGGTCACCGACGCCGACCTGGAGGACGAGGAGGCCCGCACCGGGCGCCCGCCCGACGACGCCGGCCCGGCGGTCATCATCGACGGCCCCTCGGAGGCCTACGCCCCCCGGGACGCCGACCGCTGCCCCTACTGCCTGACCTTCACCGGCCTGAGCCACGCCCGCAGCCGCGGCGTGCGCTACTGCCCGATGTGCGGCGCCGACTGGGCCAGCCTCGACCGTGAGGTCGAGGCCCCCTCCGGGGCGGTCATCCCGCTCGGCGAAGAGCTGCCGACCGTCGAAGACGACGTCGAAGACCACCCGACCAACGAGTTCACCCGCCTCGGCCCGACCCGCCCCGCGCCGGGTGAGCCGGGCTTCGTGCCGCCGCCGCCGCCGCCCCGGCGCAGCGCCAACCCCTGGCTCATGCTGCTGACCGGCGTCTCGCTGGGGCTGGCCGGCACGATGACCGTCGCCTGGCTCTACAGCCGGCGCCAGCCCCCGCCGCCGACGGTGGTCTCCGAGCCCCCGCCGCCGACCCGGGTGTCGCCGCCGGTGGTGCAGACCCCGGTCGCCGTCGACCCCGAGGAGGCCGACCCGCCGCCCGCCCGGCCCGAGGCTCCGACCCCCGAGAAGATCGCCGCCGCGCCGACGCCGCCCACGCCGGAGCCGAAGCCGCCGAAGCCGACCCCGGTCGAGCCCGACCCGCCCGATCCGACCCCGCCCGAGCCGACGCCCCCCGAGCCGACCCGGCCGCCGGTCTCGCCCGACTCGGTGCAGGCCGCGCTCATCGACGCCACCTCGCTGCTGCCGCCCCGGGCGCTGGTCGACATCCGCCCCCGGATCGACGGGGACATCGTCTTCCTGACCGGGGTGGTGGACGGCACCGAGACGCTGAGCCAGATCGTGGCCGCGGTGGCGGCGGTGCAGGGCGTGCGCGCGGTCGACAGCCGCGGGGTGCGCCCGGCGTGGAAGCAGTACACCGTCGTCAAGGGCGACTCGCTCTCCCGCATCGCCCAGCTCTACTACGGCGACACCAACGCCTGGCCCCGGATCTTCCGGGCCAACCAGGACATCGTGAAGACCCCCGGCGCGCTGCACCCGGGCATGAAGCTGCGCATCCCGATGAACACGCCCTGAGCGGGCCCGGCGGACCGTCCGACCGGGTGGGGGGACGGTCCCGGTCCGGCTCGCCGCCCGCGTGATCGTTCATCCAGGGCCGACACGGGCCGGGCGCCGGGTGGCACGCCCGCTGCAATCCGAGGGGAGCACCGACCTCCACCCACCTCGGAGCACGCCATGGCCACCGCCGCTCTCGCCCTCACCCCCGCCCGTCCCTTCCACCAGATCATCGACCCCCGGGCCCTCTCCGACGCGGAGCGGACGGGCTTCGTCGACGCGCTGCACGCCTGCCACACCCGCATCTTCTCCGGGGTGGACCGGGCGGGCTTCGTGGCCTACGTCATCGATCCACCCGCCGCCTGGACCCGCATCTTCGTGCTGCGGGACGGCGGCGGCACCCCCCGGGGCTACGCCGCGTTCCACGTCTACGAGGTGAGCCACGACGGCCGCCCGATCACCGTCGTGCGCATGGAGGCCGGCTTCGAAACCGCCTGGCGCGACTGCGCCGCGTATCGCCGCTTCGCCCTGGCCTGCTTCGCGCGGGCCCGGGTGCAGGCCCGGGGGCCGCTGTACTTCGTCTGCTGCCCGGTGCACCCCTCGTCCTTCGTGGTGCTCGCCCGCCACGCGCCGACGCTGTGGACCCTGGCCGACGCCAGCACCCCGCCCCGCGCCCGGCGGCTGCTGAGCGGCCTCGCCCGCACGCTGGGCCTCGACCCGGTCGGCGAAGGCGTCTTCCGCATCGGCTGGATCACCCGCCACGGCCCGCGCCCGGCGCGGATCAGCCCCGAGGCGCAGACCTACCTGCGGGCCAACCCCGGCTATCGCATGGGGCATGGCCTGCTGACCGTCGTGCCGGTGACCTGGGGTGGGGTCGCGCGGGCCGGGCTCAGCCTGCTCGCCGGAGCGTGGCGGCGGCGCTGAGCCCGGCGCCCGGGCAGAGCGCCCGGCGCGGGTGAGGCGGCCTCAGTCGTCGCCGAGTGTGGCGAAGATGGCCGCCGCGGCGGCCTTGGCCGGATCGTCCGCCGTCGCTCGCGCTTCGGGCGCCGCCGACCCCGCCTTCGCGGCGGGCGCCTCGTCGACCGGGGGCACGTCGGTCTGATCACCCGACAGGCGGGCCTTCAGCCGCTGAGCGGCGCGGCGGGCGGCCGAGCGGCCGTCCGCCGGCGCGTCACCCTCGGCGGGCTTGGCGGGCTCGGCGGTCTCGGTCGGCTCGGCGGCCTTGCGAGACCGACGGCGGGCGGGCTTCTTCGCCTCCGCTTCACCCTCGGCGGGCTCGGCGGCCTTGCGGGATCGACGGCGGGCGGGCTTCGCCTCCGCTTCACCCTCGGCGGGCTCGGCGGCCTTGCGGGACCGACGGCGGGCGGGCTTCGCCTCCGCTTCGCCCTCGGCGGGCTCGGCGGCCTTGCGGGACCGACGGCGGGCGGGCTTCGCCTCCGCTTCACCCTCGGCGGGCTCGGCGGCCTTGCGGGACCGGCGGCGGGCGGGCTTCGCCTCCGCTTCACCCTCGGTGGGCTCGGCGGCCTTGCGGGACCGGCGGCGGGCGGGCTTCGCCTCCGCTTCACCCTCGGTGGGCTCGGCGCCCTTGCGGGACCGGCGGCGGGCGGGCTTCGCCTCCGCTTCGCCCTCGGCGGGCTCGGCGGCCTTGCGGGACCGGCGGCGGGCGGGCTTCTTCTCCGCATCGCCTTCGGCAGCCGGGGCGGCCTTGCGCGTGCGGCGGCGGGCGGGCGCCTTCTCCTCGGCGTCGACCGTGGCCGGCTCGGCCGCCGGGGCCTGCGCCTCGACCGCCTCCGGCGCGGGGGCCGGCGCCGGCTCGGCGGTCTCCGCCGGGGCCTCGGCCGGGGCCTCACCGGACAGCTTCGCCCGCAGCCGCGCCGCGGCCCGGCGGGTGGGGCTGTCCCCGCTCGGGGCCTCGGCGGTCGGCTGCGCCTCGGGCGCCGGCGCGGCGGGGGCCTCGCCCTGCTCGTTCAGCTTCGCCTTCAGGCGCTCGGCCGCCCGGCGAGCGGCGCGGCTGACCGCGCCCTCGGGCGCCTTCGCCGCGGCGGGGGCCTCGGGCTCTGCCGGGGTCGCCTCGGGCGCGGACTCGGTCTGATCGGCCAGCTTCGCCCGCAGCCGGTCGGCCGCCTTGCGGGCCGCCTTGGCCCGCGCGCCGGGCACGTCCACCGGCTCGGCCGGAGCCGGGGCCGGGGCGGGCGCCCCGGGCGCGACGGCTTCGGGCGCGGCGGCCTCGGGCGCGGCGGCCTCCGGCTCGGCGGCCGGCTGCGTCGCCGGCTCGGCGCCGGTCAGCTTCGCCCGCAGCCGCGCCGCGGCCCGACGGCTGGCCCCGGCCATGTCGGCCGCCTCGGCCTGCGCCCCGGTGTCGGCCTCGACCGCCGGCTCGGCGACCGGCTCGGCCGGGCGCGCGGCGGCCGGGCTCTCGACGGCCGGAGTCTCGGCGGCCGGGGTCTCGGGCGCGGCCGCCACGTCCGGATCCTGCCCCATCAGGCGGGCCCGCAGCCGGCCCGCCGCCCGGCGCGCGGCCTCGGCCACGTCCCCCGCCGGCGCCGCGGGCGTCTCGGCCCGGGCCTGGCTCTCGGCTTCGGCGGCGGCCCGGGGCGCGCCCCGACGACCGCGGCGCGCCCGGCGCTCCCGATTGCGGGCCCGAGCGGCCTCCCGCTCCAGGCGCTCCTCCTCGGTGTCGCCGGTCGACTCGCCGGCATCGGCGGCCTCCTCGGCGTCCGTCGGCGCGTCGGCGGCCTGTTCGTCCGCCTCCGGGCGGCGGCCCTCGCCGGACGCCCGCCGGCGCCGGCTGCCCGACTCCCGGCGGCCCTCGCCCGACTCGCGGCGACGGCGGCGACGGCGGCGACGGCGGCGACGGCCCCCGCTCTCTCCGTCGCCGTCCTCGGCCTTCGCCGGCTCGACGGGGGCCTCGACGGCCGCCTCCGGCTCGTCGTCCCCGAGGTCGGGCGGCTCGACGCTCTCCGGCCCGATGTCGGCGGTGGCCAGCGCGTCGGGCGCGATGAAGCCCACCACCTTCGGCGGCTCGAACGGCGTGTCGTCGTCGTCGTCGGTGCTCGGGCGCCCCCGGCCGCGGCTGCGGTTCTGGTCCCGCCCCCGGCCCCGATCGCGGCCCCGATCGCGGCCCCGGTCGCGGTCTCGGCCCCGGCTGCGGCCCCGCTCCTCGCGGGCCGGGCTCTTCTCGGCCTGCCCCGGGGCGGTGATCTCGAACGCGTCCCGGGCGCTGACCGCCGAGATGTCCGGGATCAGCTCGATGTCGACCTCGAACTGCTCCTCGAGCGCCGCGATCGCCGCCCGGTGGCTGTTGAGCAGGCACAGGGCCACCGGGACCGGCAGCCGCCCCCGCACCGTCGAGCGCACCGGCGCGCTGACCGCCAGCTCCTGCAGGCGGCGCAGCATGGTCATCGCCGCGACCTCCGTCGTCATCACGTAGCCCGAGCCGTCGCACATCGGGCACGGGTCGTGGGTCGACGACAGCAGCCGGGCCTTGATGCGCTGCCGCGACATCTCGAGCAGCCCGAACTTCGAGATCCGGCCCACCTCGGTGCGGGCCTTGTCGAGCTTGACCGCCTTCTTGAGCGCCTTCTCGACGTTGCGCCGGTGCTTGCCGTCGTTCATGTCGATGAAGTCGACGACGATCAGCCCCCCGATGTCCCGCAGCCGGAGCTGGCGGCCCACCGCGTCGGCGGCCTCGAGGTTGGTCTCGTAGGCCATCTGCTCCTGGTTCTGCTGGCCCTTGGACTTGCCCGAGTTCACGTCGATGGCGGTCAGCGCCTCGGTGGTGTGCACCACGATGCTGCCCCCGCTCGGCATCGGCACCTTGGGGGTCTGGATCGCCTCGAGCTGCCGGCCGAGGCCGTAGTTCGAGAAGATGGGCATCTTGCCGCCGTACCGCTTGAGCTTGCCCGCGTCGTCGGGCATGTGCCGCTCGAAGAACGCCCGCAGCCGGCCCTCGACCTCGGCGTCGTCGACGACCACCTCGTCGATGTCGTCGGTGAAGTAGTCCCGCACCGAGCGGATGACCACGTCCGGCTCGCGGTAGACGAGCCCCGGGCCGCCGAGTTGCTGGAACCGGGCCTGGGCGTGGCCCCAGATGCGCAGCAGGTTCTGCGAGTCGCGCTGCAGCTCGGCCTTGCTGCGCCCCTGGCCCGCGGTGCGCACGATGATGCCCATCTCTTCGGGCAGGTCGAGCTTGGCGATGATCGCCTTGAGCTTCTTGCGGTCCTTCTCGTCCTGGATCTTGCGGCTGACCCCGCCGCTGCCGCTGAACGGCATCAGCACCATGTAGCGCCCGGGCAGGGTGATGTCGGTGGTCAGCGCGGCGCCCTTGTTGCCGACCTCCTCCTTGTAGGCCTGCACCAGCATCTCGGCGCCCTTGGTGAGCACGTCCTGGATGCGGGGGCGCCCGCTGCCCTGGGGCTCGCGGGTCCAGTAGCGGCGGTGGATGTCGTTGAAGGTGATGAAGCCGTTGCGCTCGGCTCCATAGTCAACGAAGGCGGCCTGCAGCCCGGCTTCGACGCTGACGACCCGGGCCTTGTACAGGTTGCCCTTGATCAGCTCGTTGCCTTCGATCGCCACGTTGAGGTCTTCGAGGATGTTGTCCTCGACGATCGCCACCCGGACCTCTCCGGCCTGCGCGGCGTTGACCAGCATGCGCTTGCTCATCGGTGATTCGCTCCTGCCGACCGGTCCACGCGCCCGGCGCCGTCGCATGCATGCGGGCGTCTTCGGGCGGGACCTGGGCGGCGAAATCGCGGGGCGTCGCCCGCAGGGGTGCGGGGCCCGTGGGCCCCGGGGGGGTCGTCCGGGCGCACACCGCGCCGGGACGAGAGGATGTCGTGACGCGCGCCGAACCGCCGGTCCGCACAGCGCCCGGGGCGTCGACCGGCCCGTTCGATCGAACGCCCATCCGGGGATGGACGTCGAGCGAGGGGGCAGGGAGACGAACCGGGTGGATCATGTAGCGATGTGGCTCGCGCGTCGGAAGGGTGTCACTCGATCGGATCGGGCCGACCGAAGACCTCGTGCCAGCGGGTCTCTACCATGACGACTCGCCGCTCCGCCAGACACATGTCGAGCACGGTCGAGGCGGTGTCGGCGTCGAGGTCGGGGCGCTGCACGGCGCACCGGGCGGCGTCCTGCAGGTCGTCCCAGTGGCCCCGGTCGCGCACCGGGCGCCGGATGACCTCGATCCAGTCGGGGTCGCCGTAGCGCTCGAGGCGCATCGTATTGCGCAGGAAGAACTGCGGGGTGCGCAGCGCGAGCTGGTCCTCGATCTCCGGGGGGCGCTCCACCGGTCGGCTGACGTCCGGCTTGAGTCGGCTCATCTCGCCGGCCGGGTCGGGCCCCAGCTTCACCGGCAGCGGCCGCTCGGGCACCAGCTCGGGCGGTCGGCGGGCGATGCGCGGCCGCCCCACCGCCTCGGCCCGGCGGATGGCGGCCCCCATCGCGTGGGCCCGGGCGCCGATGAACAGCGACTGGGGAGACGGCGGCGGCCGATCGGCGGGCGGCATCAGTCCTCGGACTTCTTCTCGTCGGCGTCGGGCGCCTCGCCGACGGGCGGCTTCTTGCCCAGGCCGCCGGCGAGCGGCTTCTTGCCCAGGCCGCCGAGGCCCAGGCCGCCGAGCGGCGTCTTGCCCTTGGCGCCCAGGCCGCCGAGGCCCAGGCCGCCGCCGAGCGGCTTCTTCTCGCCGCCGAGGCTGCTCCAGCCGGCGTCGATGCCGGTGCCCGGGGCCGACTTGCGGGCCGAGATGGGCGCGCCCAGCGAGCCGGTCAGCGGCCGACCCCCGAGCGAGGGGCGGCTCGAGACCGGCGCCGGCGGCCGGGAGCCGCCCAGCGACGGGCGGGCGGCCGGCGGCTTGGAGCTGCCCAGCGACGGGCGCGCGATCGGCGGCTTGGATCCGCTCGGGGGGCGGGCGGACGCGTCGGAGCGCGCGCCGAGCGGCGGCAGCCCCCCGAGCGGCGACCGGCCCCCGCCGAGCGGGCTGCGCGGCGGCAGCCCGGGCATCGGGGGCGCGCTGCCTTCGTCGGACGCCGCGCTCGCCGCCCGCCGGGCCTCGTTGCGCCGACGGGCCTCCTCGCCCTTGCGGTTGGCCTCGGCCTCGGCCGCCCGCCGGATCGCGTCCACCTTGGCCCGCCGCTCGGCGGCCTGCCGGGCGGCGGCGTCCCCCGCGGCGGCTTCGCCGGCGGCGTCCTCGGCGGCCTTCCGGGCAGCGGCCTCTTCGGCGGCCTTCCGGGCGGCAGCCTCGTCAGCGGCCTTCTTGGCGGCGGCGTCCTCCGCGGCCTTCTTGGCAGCGGCCTCTTCAGCAGCCTTCTTGGCGGCGGCGTCCTCCGCGGCCTTCTTGGCGGCGGCCTCTTCGGCGGCCTTCTTGGCAGCGGCCTCGTCAGCAGCCTTCTTGGCGGCGGCGTCTTCCGCAGCCTTCTTGGCGGCGGCCTCTTCGGCGGCCTTCCGGGCGGCAGCCTCGTCAGCGGCCTTCTTGGCGGCGGCCTCTTCGGCGGCCTTCTTGGCAGCGGCCTCGTCAGCAGCCTTCTTGGCGGCGGCGTCTTCCGCAGCCTTCTTGGCAGCGGCGTCCTCCGCGGCCTTCTTGGTGGCGGCGTCCTCCGCGGCCTTCTTGGCGGCAGCGTCCTCCGCGGCCTTCTTGGCGGCAGCCTCGTCAGCGGCCTTCTTGGCGGCGGCCTCGTCAGCGGCCTTCTTGGCGGCAGCGTCCTCCGCGGCCTTCTTGGCGGCGGCGTCTTCGGCGGCCTTCTTGGCGGCAGCCTCGTCAGCGGCCTTCTTGGCGGCGGCCTCTTCGGCGGCCTTCTTGGCAGCGGCCTCTTCGGCGGCCTTCCGGGCTGCCGCCTCTTCAGCAGCCTTCCTGGCGGCGGCGTCCTCCGCGGCCTTCTTGGCAGCGGCCTCTTCGGCGGCCTTCCGGGCGGCGGCCTGCTGGGCCTCTTCGGCGGCCTTCGCGTCCGGGCCGGCCTCGGCGGCCTCCTCGGCGGCGGCCTCTTCCCGGGCCTTGCGGGCCGCCTCGCGCTCGGCGCGCTCGGCCTCGCGGGCGGCCTGCTTCGCCGCGGCGGCGGCCTCCCGCTTCGCCCGCTCGGCGGCCTCGGCCTCCTCCTGGGCCTTGCGCTCGGCCTCGGCCGCCTCCCGGCGCACCTTGTCGAGCTCCTTCTTCTTGCGCTTCTTGCGCGACCGCCGCTTGCGGGCCTTGCGGCTCTCGCGGCGGCTCTTGCGCTCGGCGGCCCGGGCCTCGCGGCGGGCCTCGCGCTCGGCCGCGCTCAGCCCGTCGGCCTCGTCCTGCGCGGCGGCGGCGGCCTCCTCGGCGTCGTCCTGCGCGTCGGCGGCGGCGTCATCGGCGTCGTCGTCGCCCGGATCCTCGTCGACCTCGGGCTCCGGCTCGGGCTCCGGCTCGGGCGCCGCGGCCGCGGGGGGCGGCTCGGGCGGGGGCAGGTCCGCCGCGGGCATCTCGGCGAGGATCGCGTCCGACCGGGCCGGCCCGGGAGACGGCTCCTCGGCGATCTCGACCTCGGGCTCGGCCTCGAAGTCCGCCGGCTTGCCGCCGAAGGCGCTCTTGATCTTGTCCCACAGCCCCATCAGTCGTCTTCTCCGATCTGAACCGCCGCCCGGTCTTCGGCTTCGGTCTGGTAGTACTCGGCCGTCTTCTCCCGCTCGACGACGATGCCCAGCTCCTCCTCGAGCTTGCGGGTCAGCGCGAGGCACTCTTCGCCCGCCGCGCCGCGCACCTGGAGCTTGACCTCGCCCGACGGCGTGATCTGGATGTCGATCTCGTGCATCACTGCCATTTGCGCACCGTGAGGGAGATGGTCTGGTCCTCGCTGACCTCGTCGGTCTCGATGGCGTAGCCCTGGGCCGTCACCTCGGCGAGCACCTTGTGATAGGCATAGCGCTGGGTCACCTGCCGCACGAAGGCCTCCTGGGTCAAGCCCAGCGTCGTCTCGACCCCCCACCAGTCGGCGACGAACTCGTAGCCGGTCTCGGTGGCCTTGACCCCCACGTCGTAGGTCTTGCTGGCGTGGATCGACAGCTCGGCGGTCTCGAGCTGCCCCAGGTAGCCCTTGACCGCGACCCCCTGCTCGGCCTCCGAGAAGGCGAAGCCCAGGTCTTTCAAGGCTTTCTTGAGGCAGACGAGGTCCTTGATCTTCGTCTCGACGGTCGTGAAGTGGCTCATCAGGCGTCCTCCAGCTCGAGCCCGCGGAAGCCGGCCGGCACCGCGGCCTGGGCCCCGCTCTCGGGGGCCGGGGCGTCGTCGTCGTCCCGCAGGATGGGCTGACCGCTCGCGCTGCGGGCCCGGGTGCCGGCCCACTCCCGCAGCTCGTCGATGCGCTCCTTCATCGTCATCGACAGCGGGATCACCTCTCGCGCCGCCCGCTCGACCCGCTCGGTGTCCAGCTCGGCGTCTTCGAAGAAGGCGTCGTACAGCGCCGAGACCACCGCCTGCTCGATCTCGGCCCCCGAGAAGCCCCGGGTCGCCCGGCCGATGGCCTCGAGGTCGAAGTTCGCCGGGTCGCGCTTCTTCTTGGTGAGGTGGATCCCGGCGATCTCCCGCCGCTCGGCCTCGCTGGGCATGTCGACGAAGAAGATCTCGTCGAACCGCCCCTTGCGCAAGAGCTCGGGCGGCATCAGGGAGACGTCGTTGGCGGTGGCGATCACGAAGACCGCGCTCTCCTTCTCCTGCAGCCAGGTGATGAAGCTGCCGAAGACCCGGGCGGTGGTGCCGGCGTCGCTCTGGCCCGACGACTGCACCCCCGAGAAGCCCTTCTCCAGCTCGTCGAGCCACAGCACGGCGGGCGCGACGGCCTCGGCGGTTTGGATGACCTTGCGGATGTTCTCCTCGCTCGAGCCGACCAGCCCGCTGAAGACCTTGCCCACGTCCAGCCGCAGCAGCGGCATCTGCCACAGCGCGCCGACGGCCTTGGCGGTCAGCGACTTGCCGCAGCCGGGGATGCCGATGAGCAGGATGCCCTTGGGCACCGGCAGGCCGAAGTCGCGGGCCTTCTGGGTGAACGCGTTCTGCCGCTTGGCCAGCCACTCCTTGAGGACCTCGAGCCCGCCGACGTCGCCGAACTGCTGGTCGCTCTCGTAGTACTCGAGCAGCCCCGACTTGCGGATGATGGCCTTCTTCTCGCTGAGGATGGTGCCGATGTCGAAGTCCCGGTGGCGCACCAGGCTCTTCGAGAGCACGTAGCTCGCCTCGTGGTAGGTCAGCCCCAGCGCGGCCTCGGTGAACCGGTCGAGGGCCTCCTCGTCGTGCTTCAGCCGGTAGGCCGCGCCGAAGTCGGCCACCAGCGCCCGCAGCTCCTCGCGGTCGGGCAGGCTGAAGTCGACGACGACCAGCTCCTTCTCCAGCTCGGTCGGCACCTTGAGCGTCGGCGAGAGCAGGATGAGGTTGCGCGGCTTGTCGCTCTCCTTGAACTCCCGGTGGCAGTCGCGCAGGCGGCGCACCACCATCGGGTTCTTGAGGTACGGGTGGAAGTCCCGCAGCACGATCAGGCCCCGGTCGTCGAAGTTGACCACGAAGTTGAGGGCCTTGATCGGGTCGGTGATGTCGTGCTGCTCGTCCCCCGAGAAGCCCTCGGTGATCGACCAGAACAAGAGCTTGCGGGGGTGGGTGCCCTTCTGGTTCAGCCGGGTCTGGATGTCGCGCACCGCGTCCTCGACCCGCTCCTCCTCGCCGCTGACCACCGCGATGAGCGGGTAGCGGGCCTGGACGAGGTGTCGCAGCTCGGTGCGGCTCTCGATGCGCTGGACGGTCACGGCTCTCCGATCCTGTCTGGTGGCGTTCTTCGGTGCATCGTCTGCTCGGTGTCTGCTCGATGTCCGCTCGGTCGGGCCGGGCCCGCCGGCTCAGCTCCCGTAGCCGTGGTTCTGCAGCAGCTCGCGGAAGCGCCGCATCTGCCGCCGGAACCGCTTGGCCGAGTCCTCCGCCCGGGTGATCGCCTCCTCGGCCGACTCCATCGTCAGGCCGGCGTCGATGTCGTCCGCCGTGCGCCGGATGTCGGCCACCGCGGCCGGGTCGTCGCCCCGGCGCAGCACCTCGGCGGCGTCGACGATCGGCCGCAGGTCCCGGATCATGCCCCCCGAGAGGTCGACGTTGGTCCGCAGGTCGGCGGCGAGGTCGTTGAGCCCCTCGTAGACCGCGATCGCCTCGCCGAGCAGCGCCCCGGCGTCGCCCCCGCCGCCGCCCGACCGCTCCTGCAGCCGGTCGACGACCAGCTCGAGCCGGCGGACCTCGCCCTCGGCCCGCACCCGGGACCGCTCGGCCTCGTGGCGCTCCCGCTCGGCGGACTCCAGCCGCTGCTCGAGGTCGGCGAGCGCGCCGGGGTCGGGCCCCTGGGCCCCGCCGCCGGTCTCCACCTCGTGGCGCAGGTCGCGGTTCTCCCGCTTGAGCTCGTTGATCTGGTCCATCAGGCGCCGGCTGCTGCCCGACGCCTTGCCCGCCTCGGCCACCTGCCGCTCGAGGTCGGCGTTCTCCCGGGCGAGGGTCTGGGCCTGCCGCTCGGCCTCGCTGCGGGCCTGACGCTCGGCGTCGAGCTCGGCCGAGATCTTGGACACCTGGGCCCCGCCGGCCTCCCGGGAGCGCTCCTCGGCGTGCTCCGCCCGCTGCCGCCAGCGGTCGACCTCGCCCTGGAGGTGCTCGAGCATCTCCTGCTTGTCGGCGTCGACCTGCCGCAGGTGGTCGAGCTGCTCGTTGAGCTTGCGGATCTTGGCCCGGTCGTCCTCCGAGACGAACTTCAGCTCTTCGTTCTGCTTGCGCGCGCTCTGCAGGTCGTACTCGGCGACCTCGAGCTGCTGCTGGATGTCGCGGATGGCCTTGTCGCGCTGGCGCACCTCGCGCTTGAGGTCGTTGACGTCGTCGGCGAGCTTCTGCTCTTGCAGCCCGCTGACCTCCTGGTTGGACCGGAGCTGCTCCAGCCGCTGGCGGGCCTCGCTCAGCTCGACGTCGAGGTCGACCTTCTCCCGGCGATACTCCTCGAGCTGGCTCTGCTGGGCGGCGACCTGCTCTCGCAGCCGCACCGCGCGCTCGGCCTGGGTGTCGGCCTGCTCCTGGGCCCGGGCCCGGGCGGCCTCGAGCTCGGCGATGCGCCGCTCGCGCTGCTCGACGTCGGCCCGCAGCTCGTCGACCCGGCCCTCGAGGCGGGCCTTCTCCTCCCGGTCGGCCTCGCTCTCGCCGCCGCTGTTCTTGAGCCGCTCGTACAGCCCGCGCCAGTTGGCGGCCTCCTCCAGCGCCCGCTCGAGGGCCTGGCGGGGGTCGCCGTTGATGATGCTGTCCTCCATGTCGGGCGGGCGCCCGCCGCCGGTCGGCGGCTCGACGCGCACCGGCTCGGCGTGGTCGAGGTTGCTCGGCCCGCGGGAGTCGCGCGAGATCGGGGGCCGCACCGTCTGCACCCCGGCGTTGTCGGTGCGCCGCTTGAGGGGGCCGACGACCTTGATGTCGGAGCGGGAGTCGAGCACCCCCCCCGCCACCGGGGACGGCCCGGTCGGCGACGCCTGCTCGACGTACTGGAGCCGGAAGTCGCCGCAGCGCAGCTCGTCGCCGTCCCGCAGCGCGGAGCGGGTGATGCGCTGGTTGTTGACGTAGGTGCCGTTGGAGCTGTTGAGGTCCTCGACCATACAGCTCTGCCCGTCGAAGTCGAGCCGGGCGTGCTTGCGCGAGACCGACGGCTGGCTCACCGTCACCGTGCAGTGCGGATGACGGCCGATGGACGCCTCCCGACCGGGGGTGAGCGGCTGCTCCTCCTTCCGGCCGTCGGGCAGCGTATAGACCAGGCTGGCCTGACGGGGCATGGGACGACTCCTGGGGCGGCGCCGGCGGATGCGGACCGCCGACTATATCCCCGCGCCTGCACCGCCGCAATCGGCGGGCCGCGTCTCCCCCGGCCCTGCCCGGAGGAGGGGATGCCCCTCCGTCATAACAGCATTGCCCCCGCCGCCCCAAAATGAGACGACAGTGCAGGCAGACGAACGGCGAAGATGAACCCCCAGACCCCCCGAGACGTGCTCGCCCTGCGCGGCGGAGAGCTGGCCGACGCCGGCCTCGAACGCTTCGACCTGCGCACCGCCGATCTGGCCGGCACCCGCTTCACCCGGGTGCGCCTGCGGCGGGTGGCCCTGGCGAGCGCCCGCCTCGAAGAGGCCGACCTGGCCGATGTCGAGGCGGTCGCCTGCGACCTCCAGATGGCCGCGCTCGACCGGGCCCGGATCCACGGCGGCGGGTGGCAGGGCTGCAACCTGGCCGGGGTCCGGGCCGCCCGCTCCCGCTGGCGGCACGTGCACCTGCTCGACTGCCGGCTGTCGGGCATCGACCTGACCGGGGCCCGCTGGCGCTCGGTCGAGCTCGAGGGCGGCGAGACCGCCTCGCTGCGCCTCGAGCGGTCCCTGCTGATGGGCTGCCGGCTGCACGCCCCCCGCCTGGGCGGGGCCTCGCTCAACCGGGTCCGGCTGAGCGGCGCCTTCGTGCTGGAGTGCGACCTGCGGGCGGCCAACTTCTACGCCGCCGACCTGCGGCGGGCGGTCTTCGTCAAGTGCGACCTGCGCGAGGCGTGCTTCGCCGCCGCCGACCTGCGGGGCGCGGTCTTCGTCGACTGCCTCACCGAACGCATCGACTGGGCCGACGCCCGAAGGGACGCCGATGGCTGACACGCCCTGGGAGACCCTCTACGAAGAGCTGGAGACGGCCACCGCCGAGTACGAGCGCGGCGAGCTGGTCGGCCTGCTGCGCGACCTGATCCGGGAGTACGTCATCGAGCGGGGCCTGCCCACCGGGGCGCCGACCGCGACGACGCCCGACCTGAGCAGCCTCGACTTCCCCCGGCTGATCACCTGGCTCAAGCGCAACCTCGCGGTGCCCGAGCTGGGGCTGTTCGAGGTGGACGGCGACCGGGTGATCGTGCAGGCCGACGGGCCCCGGGTGCTGGGGGCGACGCCGACCGAGATGCCCCCCCCGCCGCCGCCGACCCGGCGGGAGGCCGAGCGGCCCCCCGCGACCCGCCCGGCCCGCCCGGCGGCGCTGCGGCCCGGCACGGCCGAGCAGCGCTCCCAGAGCGCGACCCGCCGGGCGCAGGCCGAGGCCGAGAAGGCGGCCGAGAAGCTCAGCCCCGGCTTCCGCGGGCTGGAGTTCGATTGAGCCGGCCGGTGCCCCCGTGGCACGACGGCCTCGACGGGTGCGCCCGGCGCCGCTGGCGGCTGGCCGAGGACGCCTTCGCCGAGGCGGCCGAGGCGATGGGCGACGACCCCCGCCCCGCGCTGGGTCGGGCGCTGTGCCTGCTGGCCCTCGGCCGGACCAACCCCGCGCTGGTGCTGCTCGAGACCGACCCCCGCCTCGACCCCGACGACCCGCTGTGGGGGGCGCGCGTCCGCTGGCTGCGGGCCTGCGCCCGGCTCGATGGGGGGGATCCGCTCGGCGCCGAGCAGGCCGCGGCGGGGCTGGCGCCCGACGCCCGCCGCCGGGTGCGGGCGGCCACGCTGCTGCGGGAGGGGCGCTTCGCCGAGGGGGTGGCCGCGCTGCTGGAGGGCCGCCGGCCGGTCTGAGCCGACGGGCGGGCCCGCTCAGCGGGTCTTCACCTTGACCACGACCACGGTGATGTTGTCGGTGCCCCCGGCCTGATTGGCGGTGCGCACCAGCGCGTCGGCCGCGTCCTGGGGGTCGTCGTTGCCTTGCAGGATCTGCTTGACGATCCAGTCGTCGACGAGGTCCGACAGCCCGTCGGAGCACGACATGTAGACGTCGCCCGGCCGCGGTCGATCGCGGGTCAGCTCGGCGTCGACGTCGTCCTCGAGCCCCACCGCCCGCACGATCACGTTCGAGCCGGCCTTGGCCCGGGCCTCGGCGTCGCTGAGGTGGAAGAAGCGCTTGAGGTGGTTGACGAGCGAGTGGTCCTCGGTGAGCTGGCGCAGGTCGTCGCCCCGCAGGCGGTAGCAGCGGCTGTCGCCGACGTGGGCGATGATCAGGCCCACGTCGTCGCTGTAGCTCATCACCACCAGGGTGGTGCCCATGCCCTCGCACTCGGGGTCGACCTGCGAGCGGTTGTAGATCCGGATGTTGGCCACCCGCACCGCGTTGAGCAGCGAGTTCTCGTCGTACGAGCGGCTCTCGCTGATCTCGAACGGCCAGTCGAAGTCGGGCTCGTGGCGCCAGCGGGTCATGAAGTCGATGACCTTGGAGACCGCCATCTGGCTGGCCACCTGCCCCGAGCTGTGCCCGCCCATGCCGTCGGCGAGCACCCACAGGCGCTCGGCGGGCACCAGGCTGAACGCGTCCTCGTTGGCTTCGCGGACCCGCCCGGTGTCGGTGGCCCCCGCGGCCTGGAAGATCAGACCCATCGCTTCAGACCCATCGCGTCGGACCGTCGTCGACCCATCGTCCGCCCCGCTCCCCCGCCGTCAATCGGGGTCGATCTTGGCTTCGATCGAGTACATCGTCGAGCACTTCTTGCCCGACGAGTTGACCCAGACGAAGAGCCGGGTCGGCTCGACCACCCGCCGCACGAGCTGCACGTACTGATTGTTCGACTGCACCTCGCGGGCCATCTGGGCCCCGTACTTGTCGCGCAGGTACAGCTCGCAGTTGCCGCCGGGGGTGTCGAAGTGGGTGGTCACGGTGACCAGCCCCTGCTGCTCGACGAAGAAGATCTTCCAGTCGCTCTTGTCGACGTCCCACGTCAGCGAGTCGGTGATGACCTTGTTGAGCGGCAGCGGCTTGGCCTGATGCCGGTGACCGTCGGGGTCCTCGAGCTTCTTCTCGGCGCCCCCGCAGGCGGCCAGCGCCAGCCCGACCAGACCCATCAGCAGCGTACGCCGCATCGCGCCCCTCCTCCGAACTCCGAGTGGTGGATCGGTTGTAGCCGGGGGCCCCGGCGGCGTCAACCGGGCGCCGCTCGGCGCGCTCACAGGTCGAACGCCGCTTCGAGGGTCACGAAGAACTCGGTGGCCGGGGCGTAGGCCGCCGGCGGCTCGCCCTCGTCGAGCGGCCCGTCGGGGGCGTCGGCCGGCACCCGCCAGACCCGGGCCAGGGTCAGGTCGACCCACCACCCCGGGCTGAGCTGCATCGTCGCCGCGGCCGCCGCGAGGGCCAGGGCCGGGTCGAAGACCGAGGTCCGCTCGGGGCCGCCCCGCTGATGCCAGAACGCGCTGACCCGCACCGCGTCGGTCGGCACCTGGAGCGACACGGTCAGATCCGCGCGGCCCTCGGCGAGCGCGTCGGCGTACTCCGCGCCGACCACCACCGCCTCGGCCCAGGCCACCGTCAGCCCCGCCCGGCCGCCGAGCGTGGCCGGCAGGTCGTCGGCCACCGCCAGCCGCCGCCGGTGGCGGTCGACGAGGTAGCCCACGTCGAACGGGCTCCACAGGTAGCCCTCGGCCAGCCCGATGGCCTCCAGCCGGCCCTCGACCCGCCACGCGTCGCCCTCGCCGGCCCGCACCGCCCCGGCCAGCCCCAGGTGAGCCCCGAAGCGGGTCCGGTCGAGCAGTTGAAGCGCAAGATAACCTTGCAGCGCCCGGTCGTCCGCCGGCTCGACGAGGTCGTAGCCCGCCTCGACCCCCAGGCCGGTGAACGCCCCGGTCTCCCCCCGCAGGCGGCCGGTCTCGTCGGCGGCGCCGGTCCAGGTCTCGGGGGCGGCGGTGTCGGCGGCGAAGGTCAGCGCGGCGCTCCACCGCTCGGCGAAGGCCGCCGCCGCCCGGACCCCGAACACCGGGGGCCCGAGGAGGTGGTCGGCGAAGGCGTCGATGCGCAGCGCCTCGCCCTGCCAGTCCACCGCCAGCCCCAGCCGGTGGTGGTCGTCGTCGACCCCGTTGTGATAGCGCCGCACCAGCGTGCCGTGGCCCAGGGTCAGGTCGGTCAGCCCGCCCACCCGGACCAGCTCGCCGTAGCGGGCGAAGCGCAGCAGCCGGCCGAAGTCCCCCGGCTCGTCCCAGTCCCGGGCCCGGATGGTCGCGTCGGCGAAGCGCACCCGCAGCGGAGCCTGGATGGCCATGGCGAAGGCCCCCGACTGCACCCCGGCCCAGGGGTTGACCAGCAGGTGGGTCGCCCCGTCGACCACCCCCGCCCCGACCCGGGCCCCGGCCTGCCACGTCGTCGCGTCGGGCGGCGGCGCGTCGACCGCGGCGGCCGGCGCCGGGCCGAGCAGGGCGATCGCGAACATGGCGGCTGCGCGTCTCAGCGGATCGACCCCATCACCTGCATCGCCGCGTCCCCGGTCAGCTCGGAGACCCGGTGCACCTCGTCGGCCAGTCGGGCCAGCGTCTCGCCCCGCGCCCGGCCGACGTCGACCAGCACCCCCACCACCCGGAAGCCCAGCCGCGCCTTCTCGGCGGCGAACCGGGCCTCGAACGCCGGGGGCACCTGCGCCTCGCCGTCGGTCACGAAGACGATGTCCCCCCTTCGATACCGGCTCTCGCCCAGCGTCGCCAGGGCCGCCTCGAGCGGGGGCACGAAGTCGGTGCCCCCGCCGGGGAAGTGCTCGGCGAACTCGACCACCGCCTCGGAGTCGGGCAGCCGCCGGGCGCCGCCGGGCGGGCGGGGCGGCACCAGCTCCCGGGCGAAGGGCTCGGGGCCGGCGTCGAAGACGATCGCCCGGCAGGCCCGCCCCTGACGCCGGGCCCGGTCGGCCAGGGTCAGGGTCACCGCCTTGGACCACAGCTCCCGGGGGCCGCGCATGCTGCCGCTGCCGTCGAGGCAGATGACCATCGGCCCCCGCCCCCGGTCGTCGTCCCCCCGCAGACCGTATTGCAGCAGGGCGCCCTCGACGAACCGCCGGCGCACGTCCCGCCGCAGCAGCGGGTGGCGCAGGGCGGCCAGCTCGCCGGCCAGCAACCGGCCCACGTCCCGCCCCCGCTCGACCGCGTAGACCTCCGGGCCCCGGCGGGGCGTCTTGCGCCGACGCTCGCGGCGGGCCATGCGGCGGAAGGCGCCCACCAGCGCGGCGAGCTTGCGCAGCTTCTCCGAGCGGGCCAGCCGGTCGCCGAGCGCCAGCCGCTGCCGGGCGTCGAGCCGGGCCCCGCCGCCCAGCTCGCGGCCGAACTGCTCCACCTCGGCGTCGAGGGCCATCAGATCGCGGGGCAGGGCGTCCACCGCCCGGGTCAGCCGGCGCATCAGATCGCGGGGCAGCTCGTCGGCCATCTGCGCCGCCCGGCGCTCGGCCCCGTCGAGGGCCTGCTGCCGCAGCTCGATCTCGGTGTCCAGCTCGACCTCGAGCATCCGCCGCTTCAGCCGGTCGGGGCCGGGATCCGCGCCGTCGGCGGCGGCCTCGTCGACCATCGCCTCCAGCGCCGCCCGCCGGGCCTGCACCTCGGTCAGCGCCTGCTCGGCGGCCCGCATGCGGTGGGCGTCGAGCACCTCGCGGTCGAGCAGCAGGTCGTCCCGCCGGACCAGCCGCAAGAGCCGCTCGCCCACCGCCCGGGCGGCGCGGGCGGCGGCCACCGGATCGAGCATCGCCCGGTCGCGGGTCTCGCCGAAGCGGGGGGCGTCCATCACCCGGGCCAGCAGGCGATGGGGCACCCGGGCCGAGGGGGGCAGCGCCTCGACCGGGCGCAGGCGGGCGTCGCCTTTGTAGAAGGCGTAGAAGGTGTCTTCGATCAGGGCGGGGAAGCCGGGCAGCAGCCGGTCGCCCTGCGCGCCCAGGCGGTCCAGGCCGGCCGCGGCGGCGACGCCCTCGAAGGCCCGCCGGTCGAAGCGGTCGAAGTCGAGCAGGTGGGGCGCGGCGCCGGGCGGATTCATTGCAGCGCCGTGCCCAGCGCGCGGCGCACGACCGCCCGCAGCCGGTCGATCTCGCCCACCGCCCGCACCAGCTCGCCCACCGGGCGCCCCCGGCGGCGGGCGGCCTGCACCAGCCCCTCGGCCTCCCGGCGCACCGCGTCGAGCTTGGTGCGGGCCTCGAGCGCCGCCCGGGCCCGGGCCTCGTCGTCGTCCGCCGTCGCGGCGGGGTACTCGGCCAGCGCCCGGGCCTGGAAGACCAGCGCCCGCATCCGGATCTGCTCGGCGGCCAGCAGCCCGTCGAGGGCCGCGGCGACCGCCTCCCGCTCGTCGGGGTCGCTCCACAGGACGTGGCGCAGCAGCGGCAGGTCGGCCTCGCCGGCCTTCGCCCGCCCCCCGAGCCAGGCCGAGGCCCGCAGCACGCCCAGCGCCTTGCGCCACCGGCGGTCGCTGGCCACCACCCCCTGCTCCTTGAGCCGGGTGCGCAGGGTGGGCAGATCGCGCAGGAGCTGCCCGTCCAGCTCGATCGCCGCCGCCGCGCGCCGGGCGGCCTCCAGCTCGGCGAGGCGCACCGTGGGCAGCGGCGGCGGCTCGCCCAGCGCGAGGAGCTGCATGAAGCGGAAGTCCTGCTCGATGTAGTCGACCACCACCCGCAGCATGAACCGATCGTAGAGCGCGTGCAGCGCCTCCTCCTCGGGCAGCTCGTTGCTGGCCCCGATCAGGGTCACCAGCGGCACCTCGACCGCCCGGGGGCCGTTGTGGAACCGGCGCTCCTCGAGCACCGTCAGCAGGGCGTTGAGGATGGCCGAGCTGGCCTTGAAGACCTCGTCGAGGAAGACCACATGGGCCTCGGGCAGCTTGCCCGCGGTCAGCCGCTCGTAGCGGTCCTGCTCCAGCGCGGCGAGGCTCACCGGGCCGAACAGCTCCTCGGGGGTGGTGAAGCGGGTCAGCAGCCAGTCGAAGCCCCGGGCGCCCTCGATGGCCGCGCACAGGGCGCCGGCGAGCTGGGACTTGGCGGTGCCCGGGGGCCCGATGATCAGCAGGTGCTGCCCCGCGACCAGCGCCGCCAGCGCCGCATCGACCAGATCGTCACGCTCGATGAACCGGCTGCGCAGCGCCTCGCCCAGCGCGGTGAAGCGGGCCCGCAGCCCGTCGCCCTTCGGATCTCGCATGTCCTCGCCCGTTCGTCCGCTCACCGGGGCTGTCCTCCGCGTCGCCTCGTCGGGTATCCTGCGGCGGTCGGCCCCCCGACGCAACCGACCCCGTCCGTCAGGGACCCCACCATGAGCCTCGTCATCACCATCATCGGCCTGAGCATGCTCGTCGTGGTGCACGAGCTGGGGCACTTCCTCGCCGCCCGGGCGGTGGGCATGCGGGTGGTGAAGTTCTCCATCGGCTTCGGCCCGGCGGTGGTGCGCTATCGGGGCCCCGAGACGATCTACCAGCTCGCCGCGATCCCCATCGGGGGCTACGTGCAGGTCGAGGGGCTCGGCGGGGGCAGCGAGGGCGACGAGATCTCGGCCATCGTCGACCGCAAGAGCCTCTCGGGGCAGCAGCGCAGCTACGAGGCCCGCCCGCTGTGGCAGCGCACGATCTTCGTCGCCGCCGGCTCGGTCTTCAACTTCCTCTTCGCGTTCGGGCTGTTCTTCGCGCTGTTCGCCGCCTCGGCGGGCACCACCATCGGCTTCAAGAAGGACGCCACCCTCGTCATCGACGAGGTCAAACCCGACAGCGGGGCCGAGGTCGCCGGGCTGATGCCGGGGGACGTCGTCGAGCGCATCGACGGCGAGCCGGTGACCCGCTTCGCGACGCTCGCCCGGGCGGTCGGCGCCAGCGGGGGGCAGCCGATGCGGCTGACCGTGGCCCGCCCGCCGGCCGGGGCCGAGATGCCCGTCGTCTGGCAGCCCTACGGCGACGACGGCCTGCTCGCCGAGATGCCGGCCCCGGCCGACGACTGGCCCCGGGTCGTCGTCGAGGTCACCCCGACCGCGGCCAAGGGCGGCTACAAGCTGGGCATCATCCCCCGGGTGCGCCGCTTCGGCGCCGAGGGTGTCGGCGCGGCGGCGGTGCTCGGCTGGCACGAGACCGAGGCGGTGGGGCTCTTCATCGTCGAGGGCATCGGCAAGCTGTTCCAGGGCAGCGACGAGGTGCAGCTCGGCAGCGTGGTCAAGATGGCCGAGATCGGGGTCGACCAGGTGGAGTCGGGCTGGAGCGCGTTCCTGCCGTTCCTGGCGTTCATCTCGGTCAACCTGGGGCTGCTCAACCTGCTGCCCATCCCCGGCCTCGACGGCGGCCGCCTGCTGTTCATCGGGGTCGAGGCCGTCGCCCGCCGCCCGGTGCCGCCCCGCTTCGAGATCCTGGTGCACGCGGTGGGGCTGCTGTTCCTCTTCGGGCTCATCGGCTTCGTGCTCTTCCGGGACATCGCCGACCTGCTGTTCTAGCGGATCCTAGGAGGGTGTAGAACGTTGGCCGACGCGTCGCCCAGCACGCCCCCGTCGACCGATTTCGGTGTCCCTCAGCCTCGAAATACGTTCGAGTATTTCTGCGGCTTCGGTCCTTGAACTCGGCCGACGGTGACGCACTGTGCTCGGTCGTCAACGCCCTACACCCTCCTAGCGGGTCGTCCGCGAGACCCACAGGCCGCGATCGACCGCTCGAGGCCCCCTTCACCCCGGCGACAGACCGCCGGATCGCCGCCCCGTCCGATCGGCGGGGCGCCGACACCTCGGATTTCGAAGACCCACGCGATCGGGCGGGCGCCGACTGGCCCGGATCGACCGCCGCACCCGATCGGCGAGGCGGCGACAGGCCGATTTTCGAAGGCCGGGCCGCCTCGAGACGGACCGACGGGGCCCGATCGACCACCGCGACCGCCGCCGCGCCGTGCCATCGACCGGGGAGCGGCCCACCGACCCGCCGTCGGCGGCCGCCACACCGGCGGTCGACGCAGCCCGACGCCGCGCGACCGGGCGCCACACGACGGGGACGCCCTCACCGAGCGCGCCGGACCCTGTGGCACACCGTGCAGCGGGCCGCGCGACGCCCCCGCCGGTCTGTCCCACGGGCGGTCGGCCGACGCCCACCCGCCGTGTGGCACAGGCCGCAGGCGCGAGCCCGACGCGCGCCGGCTCTCTGCGACAGACGTCGGGCGGGCGCCGCGGCGATCCGGCGATCGATCGGGTCGGCCCCGATCACGTCGACCCCGCGATCGGGGCGCGCCGGCGGGCCGCCGATCGGGTGACCCTTCGAAATCCACCCTGTCGGCGCCCGCCCGATCGCGTGGGTCGTCGAAAATCGGGGTGTCGGCCCCCCGCGGACCGCGCGAGATCGCCGATCGGGGCCCGTGCCACTGCCCGGCGAGCCGCCGCCGAGCGACGCCCGGCAGACGCGCTCGGCGCCGCCGGCCTTCGAATGCACGCCCCGCCCGTGGCCCGTCGCCGCCGAGCAGCCTTCGAAGCCATCTCCACGCGGCGGCACAGGCTGGATCCGGCCTTCGAACGCGCCCCCGGGCAGTGGCACAGGGCGGAGCCGGCCGGCTCAATCCAGCGCGAACTCGTAGTCGACCCCCAGCCCGAGCTGGATCCGGGTCGCGACCCC
>JAUHYW010000077.1 GCA_030426085.1 bacterium
ACGACGGGGTGAACGAGACCGCCGGGCCTCCGCCCTGCACCGGCGGCGCCACCGAAGCCTGTCGGGACAACTGCGAGTTCACCCGCAACCCCGACCAGTCCGACATCGACGGCGATGGCATCGGCGATGCCTGTGACGATGATATCGACGGCGACACCCTCACCAACGCCCAGGAAGAAGCCTTCACCACGAACCCGGAGCATCCGGATACCGACGGTGATGGTCGTCGGGACGACACCGACAACTGTCGCGTCTCCTTCAACCCCAACCAGACGGACACCGACGATGATGGTCTGGGCGATGCATGTGACGACGACGACGACGACGACGAGATCGAGGACGTCGGTCCCAACGGTGCTCCGCTCGACAACTGCCCGCTCATCGCCAACGTCGACCAGGCCGACGCCGACGGGGACGGCCTGGGAGACGTATGCGACGAGGACGACGATGACGACGGGATCGTCGAGACCAATGTCCCGCCCCGCCCGCCATGCACCGGCGACCTGCTCGAAGAGTGCCGCGACAATTGCCCGGGGGTCGCCAACCCGCTCCAGGACGATCTCGACGAAGATGGCATCGGAGACGCCTGCGACCGCGACACTGACGCCGATGGCGTCCGCGATCCCGAGGACGCCGTGCCCCCTGAGGCGAGAGACAACTGCCCCCGCACCCCGAACCGGGATCAGCTCGATCAAGATGGCGACGGCCACGGCCGCGCGTGCGATCCCGATGACGACGACGACGGGGTGAACGAGACCGCCGGGCCTCCGCCCTGCACCGGCGGCGCCACCGAAGCCTGTCGGGACAACTGCGAGTTCACCCGCAACCCCGACCAGTCCGACATCGACGGCGATGGCATCGGCGACGCCTGTGACGAAGACATCGACGGCGACACCCTCACCAACGCCCAGGAAGAGGTCTTCACCACGAACCCGGAGCACCCGGATACCGACGGTGATGGTGATCGGGACGACACCGACAACTGTCGCGTCTCCTTCAACCCCAGCCAGACGGACACTGACGAAGATGGTCTGGGCGACGCGTGCGACGAGGACGACGACAACGATGACGTCGCGGATCGCAACCCCGACGGCACCCCGCTCGACAACTGCCCGCAGATCGCGAACTTCGATCAAGCTGACGTCGACAATGACGACATTGGTGATGTCTGCGACCCCGATGCCGACGGCGACGGGTATGGGGAGAGCGCTGCCTTGGAGCCACCATGCCCCACTGGCGGCCTCCCAGGCTGTCGGGACAACTGCCCCACCGTCGCGAACGCTGATCAGGCGGATCTCGACGAGGACGGTATTGGCGATGCCTGCGAGGACGACACCGACGGCGATGGCAGGCGTGACGCGGACGACAACTGCGACTGGGTGAGCAACGCCGAGCAGGACGATCTGGACCAGGATGATGCGGGCGACGCTTGTGACGAGGACGATGACGGCGACGGCATCGCCGAGAACGAAGGGACGGGCTTGCCTGCATGCAGTCCTGCTCAGCTACAGGACTGTCGGGACAATTGCCCCCGAACGTCCAACCCGGAGCAGAGAGATGTCGATGAGGATGGCATCGGCGATGCGTGCGACATCGACACCGACGGTGATGGCATCCAGGAAGCCGAAGAGGCGGGGCCGGTATGCCGAGGGGGACGTATCGAGGGATGCCGCGACAACTGCCCCGACGATATCAACCCGAATCAGGCTGACTTGGACGGCGATGGCATCGGGGATGTCTGCGACGACGACAAGGACGGCGACGGCGTATTCCAGGACGTGGAAGATGGCGACAACTGCCCCGAAGACCCGAACGCCGATCAGGCCGACCAGGATGGCGACGGGGTCGGAAACGTCTGCGATCCCGACCCCGACAACGACGGGCTCGAAGGTGACGATGACAACTGTCCGCTTGACCCCGACCCCCAACGCGACACCGACGGCGATGGGCAAGGCGACGGTTGCGACCACGATGACGACGACGATGGCGAACCAGACGGGTCGGACAATTGCCAGTTCGCGCCCAACCCGGATCAGGACGACCTCGACGGCGACGGCGAGGGCGACGCCTGTGATGATGACTTCGACGGAGACGGCGTCTACAACGGCGACGACAACTGCCCGCTCATCCGCAATGGCTTCGGCGAGCCTGCCGACATCGATGGCGACGGTCGCGACGACCACAACCAGTTGGACACGGACGGCGATGGTGACGGTGACGCGTGCGACGACGACGATGACAATGACGGCGTCAACGACGAACCCGACGACTGCCCGACCATCGCCAACAGCCCGGGTGAGAACAACGACGGAGAGGGCAACGGCGACGCTTGCGACCCCAACGACGACTTCGACGACGTCGACGACGCCCTCGAGATCCGGCTGGGCACCAGCACCCTGAGCGACAACACGGATGGCTCCGGACAGGTCGACGGCGTCGACCTCTGCCCGCTGGTCCGGCCGGGTGAGGGCGAAGACGAGCAGGACGCCGACACCGACTTCCGCTCCACGGCGTGTGACGCGGACGACGACAACGACGGGGTGCCCGACGCGGACGACAACTGCCCGCGGACCTACAACCCCTGGCAGCCCGACCGCGACGCCGATGGCGAGGGCGACGCCTGCGACGGCGATGACGACGAGACCCCGCTGGAGCCGGACACCGACGGGGACGGCGTGATCGATCGGTTCGATACGTGCCCGGCGATCGCGAACGATCAGGCGATCGACATGGACCGGGACGGGATCGGCGACCCGTGCGATCCCGACGTCGACGGGGACGGCCTCTCCGATGTAGACGATACCTGCCCGAACGCCCCCAGCAACCTCAGCCTGCACGAGAGCGCCGCGGGGCTGGTCGACCTCGATGGGCAGCCCCGCGGTGGCGAGTTCTGGGACGCGCTCGGCCGGCTGAGTTGCACTCTCGATCCCGACGGGGACGGCGTGGGCTGGCTGGTCGATGGTCGCCGGGACAACTGCCGCTTCACACCCAACCGCGATCAGACCGACGACGACGGCGACGGCGTGGGCGACGCGTGCCAGGTGCCCCCGGGCGAGGATGACCCGACCCGGGACTTCGATGGCGACCGCATCTTCGACGAGGCCGACAACTGCCCGTACACCGCCAACGTGAGCCAGGGCGACCGCGACCGGGACGGCTTCGGCGACGCCTGCGACCAGGATCGAGACGGCGACGGGCTGGCCGAGTTCCGGGGGCCGGGGGACGACTTCGAGCGGGATCGGCGGATGTTCGCGGCGGACACGTATGACACCTGCCCCTCGCTCGCGAACGCCGAGAACGACGACCTGGACGGCGACGGGTTCGGTGACGCGTGCGACAGCGACGCCGACGACGATGGGATCCTGGATACGCTGGACAACTGCCCGGGGGTCGACAATCCACGGCAGGCGGACCTCGACGGGGATGGCATCGGCGACGACTGCGAGTCGGACACCGACGGGGACGGCCAGCCGGATGACGTCGACGCCTGCCCGAGGACCTGGGACCCGGGGCACTTCGGCGATGATCCCTGCGCCGGTGAGGGGCTGCTCGCACTGCCCGGCTTCGACGTCGGGCACTGCCGGCGCTCCCGCTTCGATCGCACTCTGCCCGACCTGGACGGGGACGGGATGCCCGACGTGTGTGATCTGGACCAGGACGGGGATGGCATCTTCGACGCCAACGAGGAGCCGGGCTGTGAGCGCACCCCCGACCACCGCCGGGCAGAGGGGCTGGACGCGCCGGGCACCGTGCAGAACGGCGCGTGCGAGGAGGGCGCCGAGCGGGACTTCGACCGCGATGGCATCCCCGACGTCGAAGACGACTGCCGCTTCGAGCCGGTCGGTGAGGCGCCGCCGGGCGACGCCGGGACATGGTGCGACGAGAGCGTGACCCTGTTCTGCGCGAACGGGACGTCGAGCCACGACTGTGACGGCGACGGACAGCCCAACTACGACGACAACTGCCCCGAGGTGCGCAACGACCCGGGGCGGGACCATGTCGACAGCGACCGGGACGGCGTCGGCGATCCGTGCGATCGGGACCGCGACGGGGACGGCCTCCCGAATACGCTGGCGAGCGACCCGGAGGGCGACGTGACGCCGTGCCAGTTGGGGTGCCATCTGTATGGCGACGCCTTCGTCGCGCTGGGCTGCGCCACCTGCTTCGACAACTGCCCCGCCGTGGCCAACCGCGACCAGCGGGACACCGACGGCGACGGTAAAGGCGATGCGTGTGACGCCGACGATGACGAAGACGGACACCCGGACACCGACGACCCGTGCCCGTTGCTCCCCGATGCGGAGAGGGCTGCCGATCAGGACGAGGATGGCCTCGGTGATCCGTGTGACCCGGACACGGACGGCGACGGGGTTCTGGAGGACGGGGACCCGGTGCCGGTCGAGGCGCGGGCGTCCCGGATCGTGGATGGCGCGCTCGTCGAGGGGCGCCTCGTGTTCGGAGGCGACGCGGATGGGATCGAGCGGAACCCGTGCGACTCCGGGCAGCGGATGGGCTGCGACGACAACTGCCCGGGGGTCCCCAACCCCAACCAGCGGGACACCGACCACGATGGAATCGGCGACGCCTGCGATGACGACGACGACGGAGATGGCTTGGCCGACCCCTTCGACCCGTGCATCGTCCTTGAGGGCTGGCGGCTCGTCGATCCGGCCACGCACGGCACGGTCGACGAGTTCTGCGAGCCCGACCGGGACGGGGATGAGGTCCCCGACCCCTACGACAACTGTCCGTGGGTCCGCAATGCGGAGGAGCGGCTGTCCCAGTGCGGGGCCGATGGCGACGCATCGTGCCCTCCGATCCAGTGGGACGCCGACGCCGATGGCGTAGGGGACATCTGCGAGGCCACGGACGAGGAGGGCTGGGCCGACGTCGACGATGACGGAGAGCCCGCGCCGCGCGTGGGCGCTGATGGTTCGGTCGGCGATAACTGCCCCAGCCTGCCCAACCCCCGGCAGGTGGTGGTCCCCGAGACCGAAGAGCCGGTGGCCTGCACCGACGACGCCGACAGCGACGGGGTCCGCATCGGGCGAGGCGACCCCTGCGATGCCGACGACGTCGCCGACGGCAACCTGGAGTTCTGCGACGACAACTGCCCGACCGTGCCCAACCCGAGCCAGATCGATCTGGACGGGGACGGCACCGGCGACGCGTGCGATGACGATGACGATGGCGACGAGATCGATGACGTCGACGACAACTGCCCCCGTATCGCCAACAAGAACCCGGACGGTCCCCAACTCGACACGGATGGCGACGACAAGGGCGATGCGTGCGATACCGACGACGATGACGACGGCTTGAGCGACCGCTGCGAGCTGGGCTGTGTGGCCGGCCTGGGCGAGTTGGAGGTGACCCCGGCGGTCGTGTTCGACGAGGCGGCGGCGTGCGACGACGCCGAGGGTGCAGAAGAGCCATCGGCGGCGCTGCCCGGCTTGCCGACGGGCGCTCAGGACGCCCCCTGCGAAGTGCTCGACGAGCAGTTCGCGAAGCTGGACGAGGCGGATCGGGTCGAGGCGGAGTGTCCGCTGCCCGAGGGTCTGCTGACCGATCCCTTCGAGGCCGACAGCGACGGCGATGGCCGGACCGACTTCGAAGAGGTCGACCCCCAGGCCGCGGTCAAGACCAACCCCCGGATGGGTGACACCGACCGGGACGGGCTGTGTGATGGCACCGAGCTGGCATCGGGCTGGGATCCCGAGCGGGTGGTGCCGGTGGATGACGACGTGCCGGTCTGCGGCGAGTTCACCGGGACGTCTGCGATCCTCGAAGACACCGACGGGGACGGCATCATCGACGGCGCGGAGGTCGACGGGCTGCGGGCCGACTGCCGGGACACCGACACCGACGGCATCGCCGACGGTGACGAGCAGGAGGTGGGGACCGCCCCGCTGATCGCGGACACTGACGGGGACGGGTATCCCGACGGGCAGGAGGTCCAGGTCCTCGAGGACGGGGAGGAGGTCTACACCTCGGACCCGCTCGACACCGCCGATACGCCGGATCACGCGGCGCAGGGGCGGCTGGTCAGCGGCTCGTGCACCCAGGCGGTCGGATCCGGGGCGCCGGGGGCCGGGTGGCTGGGGCTGATGCTGCTCGCGCTGGGGCTGCTCCGGCGGCGGGCGGGGGCCGCGACGGCCGCGGTGATGTTGCTGGTGATGCCCGGCGGTGCCGAGGCGCAGGGTGGGGCGCCCGAGGTCACCGTCACCGACACCCCGAGCGGGGGCTACAACACAGTGAACTTCCGGGAGTGGGCCGCCGACGGAGGCTGGTCGGGCATCCCCAGCGGGGCGCTGCCGCACCTGTATGCCGAGGTGATGCTGGCGGCGGGCTATACGCCGTCGCCGGTGGAGTTCGAGCGGGCGCCGGGCTTCGTGGCCGAGGATCCGACGGTCAGCGAGGCCCGGATCGACTCGGCGCTGAGCCTGGGCCTGGGGCTGTTCGACCGGCTCGAGCTGCGGGCGCACCTGCCGCTGCACATGGACACGGTCGGGTCGAACTACGAGGCGGACTTCGCCGCCGGCGGCGTGGGCGACCGGCTCGGCGACCTGGGGGTGATGCTCAAGGGCACGATCCTCGACGGGCGGCGGGAGACGGTCGGGGTCGCGGTGGCGGCGGTGGGCAACGTGCCGCTGGGCGACGGGGACTCGCTGCACAGCGACGGCGCCTTCGTGCCCGAGGCGGTGGTGGTCGTCGACGCGCTGCGGCTGGTGCCGGGGCTGGCGCTGACGGCGAACGTGGGCGGGCGGTGGCGGGCGGACGCGGCGGCGTTCTCCGAGGAGCCGGTCGGGCCGCAGGTGACCTGGGTCGGCACGGTGGGCTACGACGCCTATCGCAGCGGGTACGGGCTCTTCCGGCGGGCGGCGGTGCTGGCCGAGGCCCGGGGGGCCGAGGAGGTGGATGGGACCCGCGACCCGCGGCAGCTCGTGGTGGGCGGGCGGGTGCAGGTGGCGTCGGTGCTGGTCGGCGCGGGGCTGGGCATCAACCTCAACCCCGCGGCGCCGGGGGTCGGGCCGTGGTCGGCGCTGCTGGGGGTCGCCTGGCAGAGCCAGCGGGACCGGGACGGGGACGAGCTGGAGGACGCGCTGGACATGTGCCCCGACGGGCCGGAGGACTTCGACGGCTTCGAGGACGACGACGGCTGCGCCGACACCGACAACGACGGGGATGGCATCCCCGACGTCGAGGATGGGATCGAGCCGGGGGCCGAGTTCGGGCGCTGCCGGGACGAGCCGGAGGATCTGGATGGCTTCGAGGATCAGGACGGCTGCCCCGAGCTGGACAACGACCGGGATGGCTTGCCGGATGACATCGATCAGTGCAAGTCGGTGCCCGAAGACATGAACGGGGTGGTGGACGACGACGGCTGCCCCGACGCCGACTCCGACGGAGACACCTTCCTCGACTATCAGGACGACTGCCCCGGTGTGCCGTGCAAGGCGGGCGAGACCTGCGAGGCGGGCTGCCCCGACACCGACGGGGACGGGGTGCTCGATCGCACCGACGAGTGCCCCGCCTCGCCGTGCCTGCCGGGTCAGGGGTGTTATCTGGGCTGCCCCGACGCGGACGACGACGGGGTGCCCGACACGAAGGACGTCTGCCCCGATCAGATCGAGGACGAGCCGGACGGCAACGCGCCCGATGGCTGCCCGGGCGAGCAGTCGGACCGGGACGGGGACGGGGTGCCCGATCGCATGGATCGCTGCCCCGATCGCAAGGACTACGTCGGCATCAACTACGCCAACCGGGATGGCTGCCCCAAGCCCGACCGGGACAAGGACGAGGTGCCCGACGAGGTCGACGCCTGCCCCGACGAGAAGGAGGATCTGTTCACCGGCCAGGTGGACGGGTGCCCCGGCGCGGCGAAGCCGGAGACGCAGTCGGGCGATCGGTGTCCGCCGGGGGCCGATCTGCCCGACAGCGACGGCGACGGGCTGCCCGATTGCCGCGACAAGTGCCCGGCGATGCCCGAGGACGACGCAGGCGCCATCGACGGATGCCCGGAGGCCTGATGGACTTCAGACGCAATCAGACGGAGCGCGGGCCCGCAAGCGCGCCGTCGGGCACCGACGGCGACGACGGGGACGGGCTGCTCGATCTGTCGGTCCTGGTCTCGGTGCCGCCGGGGCGGGAGTCGGAGCAGCGGGGGCTGCTCGAGGCGATCGAGCCGATCAACGCGATGGCGAGCTGGCGCTATCTGACCCGGTTCCGGGCCCGGGGCAGCGCGGCGGTCACCGGTCAGATGGACGCGACGCTGCCGGTCGGCATGCTGGGGGGCGACGCCCGCGGCTTCGACGTGGTGCTGGGGCTGGTGCACGGTGATCCGCCGGTGGCCCTCGCCCGGTTGAGCCGGGCCGAGATCGAGCAGTGGCAGGCCCACGGGCCGTGGCTGGTGCTCATCGAGGAGCTGCACCCCGAGCCGGCGCGGGACGCGGCGACGATGCGCTATCGCAACGCGCTGCGCTCGCTCATCGACTGGGCGGCGACCCAGCCCCGGGTCATCGTCACCCACCGCATGCCGAGCGAGGATCTGGGCGCGGCGGCCCGGCACGTACTGGCCGATCTGGCCCGCCGGGTGTGGATGGAGCGCAACCGGGTCGACCGGCTGGTGTGCCGTCAGTGCGGGTGGCAGATGCCGTTCGAGCGGTCGACCGGGCGCTGTCAGCGGGACGGATCGGTGATGGTTCAGCCGGCGCTGCTCGAGCGGCGGCGGGTGCCGTCGTGGATCGGGGAGTTCCCGATCCACGGCGTGGTCGGGCGGGGCGCCTTCGGGCGGGTCTGGCTGTCGATGAGTGAGCACCGCGAGTGGGGGGCGCTCAAGACGCTGGTCGACGCGAGCGACGGCCACGCCATCGCCCGGCTGCACCGCGAGCTGGATCTGCTGTCGGCGATCGAGCACCCCCACATCGTGCGGGTGCTCGATCGGGCCGAGGTCGACGGCACGCCGGTGGGGTTGCTGGAGTATCTGCCGGGGCGCCCGCTGAAGTTCGTCGTCGACGCGCTGCCGCCGCGGCAGGTGCTCGATCTGATGGTCGATCTGCTGTCGGCCCTGGAGTCGATCCACCGCGGGGGCATCGTTCACCGCGACCTGAAGCCGGGCAACATCATGCTGGTGGACGACCCCCGGCGGCCGGCCGATCCCCCGCGGCTGGTGCTGCTCGACTTCGGGCTGGGCAAGCATCAGGTGCACGCCCAGGAGGGGCTGACCAAGCACGGGATGGTGCTGGGCACGCCGAACTACATGGCGCCGGAGCAGTTCTTGCGGGCGTCGACGGTGGACGCCCGGGCCGACCTGTACGCGGTGGGCGCGATGCTCTACCTGGCGCTGACCCCCGACAAGCGGCTGCCGGTGCCTCCGCCCGAGCGGCTGGACGATCCGGTGGCGCTCGTCGACTTCATCACCCGGGTGCAGACGGCGGAGCCGACGCCCATCGGCCGGGGGGACATCCCGGCCGACGTCCAGGCGATCGTGATGCGGGCGCTGGCCCGGTCGCCGGACGATCGCTTCCCGTCGGCGGGCGATATGCGGCACGCGTTGTTGCAGGCGCTCGACCGGTGGGACGACGCCACCATCGATCAGGCCGATCGCTCGTGGACCCGGTGGTCCCCGTCGGCGGCGTACGTCGGCTATCACGCGCAGGGGCGCAGCTCGGCGATGTCGGACGTCACGGTGAGCAGCGAGAGCCTGCCGGTGACGCTGTCGTCCTCGCCCCACCTGCCGATCCAGGCCCGGCCGGGCTCGGCGCCGCGCCTGCCGCCGCCGCCGAGCGGCCCCGGGGCGGTGTCCGGGGCGTCGAGCCCGTCGGGCGCCGGGCGGGGCGGCTTCACCGCGGTGCTCGACGAGCCGTCGGTCCCGGGCGACGGCGCAGCGCCAGGGCCGTCGTCGGGGCCGCGCCCGGCGCCGGCCCGCCGGACCGCGGTGGACGACCGGACGCGCCTGTCGCCCCCCGTGCCGGCGTCCGGCGGGCGGCGGGCGGTCGTGATCGCCGCGGCGGTCGCGCTGGTGGCGGCGGTCGCCGCGGCGGTGGTGTGGGTCGGCTGGCCCCGGCCGCTGCACGCCGTCGTCGCGGTGCACGCGGCGGACGGCTCGGCGCTGGCCGGGGTGCAGGTCACGGTGGGCGGCGGCGCGTCGGCGACCACCGACGACCGCGGGCAGGTCCGCCTCGGCCTGGGCCCGCGGGGCGACGGGCCGTGGACGGTCACGGTCACCCCGCCCGACGGTCTGGCCGCCCGGGACGCGGCGACCCGGCAGCTCGCCGCCGACGCCGCCGACGAGGCCCGCGAGATCCGGCTGGCGTTCGAGCTCTTCAACCCCTACGCCGTGCTCAACCCCGGCGGCTCGCTGATCCCGGTCGAGCTGGGGGACGGCTTCCTCGTCACCCAGCGAGAGGTCACCGTCGGCGCGCTGCTGCCCGCGGGGCGGGCGGGGCTGCTCGTGCTGCCGGCGGGCACCGAGCTGCACGGGTGTCAGGGCGAGCCGTTCGTCGGCGGGGGCACGACGCCCGACCGCAGGCGGATCGAGCGGGCTCTCGAGCGCTGCATCGAGCGCCACACCCGGTCGCGGGTCGAGCTGCGCCTGCGCCGCCCGGGGGACGGCGAGCCGGTGACCGAGGTCTTCACGGTCGCGGGCTGACAGCCGCTCGATACGCTCCGAGACACGGCCGGGTGCGACCTGCGGCACCCGAAGCGCCATCATGATCGTGCGGGCGCGTCAGGGTCGGCGCGCCGACAGGACACGCATGATGCGCACGCTCTGCTGCATGGTGGTCGCCCTCGCCGCGGCCCCGCTCGCCTCGGCCGCGCCGGGCGGGCAGCCCCTCACCGACTTCGAAGCCGGGCCGGTCCCCGATCAGCTCGAGCTGGACGTGACCCCCATCCCGGTGGGCCTGGGCGCGCTGTTCGTGCCCAGCCTGACCGACGGCGCGCTGGAGCCGCCGGTGACCGTCATGCAGGGCGAGCAGCGGGTCGCCTGGGGCGACACCGGGCGGCGCATCGTGCTGCCCCCGGGCGAGTATCGGGTGCTGGTGGGTCACGGCGATCTGCGCGAGCGGGCGGCGAGCACGGTGACAGTGCGCGAGGGGCAGACGGCGGCGGTGCCGGTGACCTGGGGCGCGCTGCGGGTGACCGCGGTGGGCGCGAACCGGGAGCCGGTGGACGTGGACTACGCGCTGCGGGCGGTGGGCCGGGACGTGGTGCTCGGCGAGGGCGAGACGGCGACGAAGGCCGGGTACGCCGAGACCCGGACGTGGCTGCTGCCGGCCGGCCCGGTCGAGCTGAGCCTGGACGGGGACGACGGGCCCGATCGCGTCGCGGTGGCCCTGTTCGTCGCTCCGGGGCAGATCGTGCGCCACCGGCTGGTGATGCGCGGCGAGCAGCTCGTGCGCACCGAGTTCGCGACCCACGCCCCGGTGGTCGAAGAGCGGCTGTGGCGCCTGCGCTGGATCGTGGGCGGGGACGCGAGCTGGACCCACGCCGAGGGGCGGCTGGGCGGGTTCAACGGCGATTTTCTGCGGGCGGGGGTCTTCACCCGGGCCCAGGTGGGCATCGACCGGGGGGCGCACCTGGCGCTGGTGGACATCGACTTCGACCAGTCGTGGCTGGCGCTGACCGAGGGGCCCGACGCCGATCTCGACGTGCGCAAGTTCGACGACGAGCTGCGGCTCGAGGCGCTGTACAACTACCGCCCGGGGCGGCTCTTCGGGCCCTACGTGCG
The DNA here is from genome assembly GCA_030426085.1 of bacterium. Lineage (GTDB taxonomy): Bacteria > Myxococcota_A > Bradymonadia > UBA7976 > UBA1532 > JACKDM01. The sequence continues at coordinate 11,732 of JAUHYW010000077.1, forward strand.
GGGCAGCCTGCGCACGGCGCTGTTCGAGACGACCCACCGGGCCAGCGAGGGGGCCGACTTCACCGTGGTCGCCACCGACGGGTCGGAGTCGGGCGGCACCCTGGCCCCGGGCGACGAGCTGACGCTGTTCGAGTCGTTCGAGCCGCTCGACCTGCGGGCGGCGGCCGGGGGCGCGGTGACGGTGGTCGACAACGACACGGTGACCCTGACCGCGCGGGGCGGGGCGGCGGTCCGGCGGGCGCGCTACGGCGGGGGCCTGTTCCTGGCCGACCAGACCCCCGACCGGCTGACCTTCGTGCGGCTGGCGGACGACGACTCGTGGGGGCTCGAGGCCCACGCCGAGCTGACGGTGCGGGCCGCCCGCAGCGTCTCGCTGGGCGTCGAGGGCATGGCCTACCTGCCGTGGGATCTGATCGACGAGATCGACCACCCGCTGCTGCGGCTCGACGGGCGGCTGGCGTTCAAGGTCACCAGCTTCCTGTCGGTGTCGTGCGACGTGCGGCTGCGCCGGGAGGCGTACGAGATCGAAGACGTGCAGCTCTCGACCTACCTCTCGGCCCGGGTGCAGCATGCGTTGTTCTGAGCGGGTGATCGTGCTCGGCGCGCTGCTCGGCGCGCTGCTGCTCGCCGCCTGCGGCGGGGCGCCCCGCGATCCGGAGCGCACGCTGGGCGACGTGATCCACGACCGGCGGCTGGCGCTGGCCGAGCTGCGGGGGCACCCGCTCGCCGAGCGGCAGGTGCCGGCCTTCGAGCGGGCCGATCAGTGGCTGAGCCGGGTCGAGGCGATGCGGGCCGACCCCGACGTCGACCCCGAGCGGCTGACGCTGGTGCTGACGGTGCTCGAGGGGCAGCTCGTGCGCATCAAGGCCACCTTCGCCCGGCTGGACGCCGAGGCGGCGCTCGAGGCCCGCCAGATCCGCTACGCCGAGCAGGTGGCCCGCATCGAGGCCGCCCGCCGGGAGAACGCGGCGCTGCGGGGGGATGTGCTGGTCGAGCCGCTGCCGATGACCCGCCCCGAGCGGCGGGCCCCGGCGGGAGGTGGCCGATGAGGGCGCTGGCGATGCTGATGGCGCTGGCCGCGTCCGGGCTGTGGGCCTGCGGCGGCGTGCCGACGCCGACGGTGATCGAGCAGGCCGCCGCGAAGCTCGACAGCCGGGAGGCGACCCACCTGACCACCGCCCGCCCCAAGCTGATGCGCGAGGCCCGGGAGCACCTGCGCCGGGCCCGGCGGGCGGTGCTCGAAGAGGACGCCGACGCCGCCGAGCTGTACGGGCATCTGGCGCTGCAACGCTACGAGACCGCCGCCGGGTTCACCGGCCGCGATCTGGTCTCCGCCCGGCTGGGCGCGATGGACACCGCGCTGGCCCGCGTCACCGAGAAGGCCGACGCGCTGGCCGCCGAGCGGGCGGCGCTGCTGAAGGTGAAGGCCGCCGAGGACCGGCTGGCGGCGCTGGATCGGGCCGACGTCGAGGAGACCGCCGAGCGGCGGCGCAGCCGGCTGCGGCTGGTCGAAGCCCGGCGACGGCAGGCGGCGGCGGTGGCGGCGGGCGCGGCGCAGGGGGCGCCGGGGCCGTTCGGCGCGGGGCAGGCGCTGCTGGAGTCGGGGCTCGAGGCGCTGGAGGGCGACCTGTTCGTCGAGGCCCGTGAGGCGGCGGCCGGCGCGATGGCCCGGTTCGACGAGGCCATCGCCCGGTCCCGGGACGCCGCGGCGGCCGAGGCCGAGGCGCAGGCCGAAGCCACCACCGTCGGCGCGGCGGCCCGGGACGCGGTCGACCGGGCCGACCTGGCCCGGGTGGCGGCGATCGGCCGGGGTCTGGATCGCAGCGACCGGGCCCGATTCGAACAGGGGGCCGCGCTGGTGGAGCTGGCCCGGCGGCAGCTCGCCGACGGGCGCCACGCCGACGCCACGCTGCGGGCCGAAGCGGCGATCACGACGCTGGCCGCGAAGCCCGACGAGGGGACGCCTGCGCCGGTCGCGGCCGGCGGCGAGACCTCGGCCGCCGAGGCGGCGATCGTCGAGGCCCGCACCCGACGGGCGACGGCGCTGGGCGAGGGCCGCGACCGGCGGTGCCCCGACGTCTTCCGGGGGGTCGACGCGCTGATCGAGCTGGCGGTGGACCGTCAGAAGGCGGGCGCCTCGGCCGAGGCGCTGACCGCGGCGACCCGGGCCCAGGAGCGCCTGTCGACGTGTGACGCGGCGCCGCCGGCGACCGCCGAGGCGTTGCAGGCGGTCGATCCGGGCGGGCGACTGGCCGCCGAGCAGGCGATGAGCGAGGCCCAGGTGGCGCTGGCGAAGGCCCGAGCGTCGCGGGTGGCGGCGGCGCAGATCGAGGCGGGCGCGGGGCTGATCACCGACGCCCGCGGATGGTACGCGGCGGGCGCCTGGGGCCGGGCGACGGCGCTGGCCGAGCAGGCCCGGGGCATGCTGACCGGGGCCCTGCCCGCGGCCGGCGCGCCCGACCCGGCGCTGGCCGAAGCCCGGGCCGCGCTCCAGCGCAGCCGGGCCCTGGGCCAGCGCCACAGCGACCGGTCGGGCGACCCGCTGTACGCCGCGGCGAAGAGCATGGAGGCCGAGGCCGAGCGCCTGCTGACGGCCGGCCGGGGCGACGAGGCGCTGCGGGTGGCGAATCAGGCGGCGACGACGTGGCAGTCGATCCCGCCCCGGGGGCCGAAGGACGGGCCGAGCGTCGCCCCGGCGCTGGCCGGCGCGGCGGCGGGCGCGGCGCTGGCCGGGGCGATCGCCGGGGGCGAGGCGCAGGGCGACGACTGGCGCCCGGCGTACCGCGAGATCCTGGGCACGCTGGCCCTGCGCGACCGGGCCGACGGCATGGCGACGAGCGCCGACGCCCGGGGGCAGGTGGATCGGGGCAACCGCAACCTCGCCGAGGCCCGCCGGGCTTACCAGGGTCGGGATTATGGCGAGGCCCGCCGGGCGGCGGCGCTGGCGGCGGCCGACTTCCGGGCGGCGATGAGCGGGGTGCCCCTGCCCGACGCGCCGCCGACGCCGCCCCCGACGACGGCGGCCGCGCCGGACGATCCGCCGAGCCCGACGCCCGCAGAGCCCGCCGAGCCCGCCGAGCCGATCGACCGGGCGGCCGAGATGAAGGCGGTCGCCGACGCGGCCGCCCGGGAGGCGCTGGAGAATGCCGCCGCCGAGCGGGCCGCCGCCGAGCGGGCCGCCCGGCAGGCCGCCGACGCCGAGGCGGCCGAGCGGCGGGTGCAGGCGGCCCGCGACGCCGAGGCCGCCGCCGAGGCCGCGCTGGCCGCCGCCGAGGCCCGCCGGGCCCGCGAGTCCGAAGAGCGCGCGGCGGCCGACGCCCGGCTGGCCGAGGCCCGGAGCTGGGTGGACGGCGCCCGCAGCCGGCAGATCGAGTGCCTCGAGAGCGGCTGCCCCGGCCGCGATCCGGTCGGGTGGGCCCGGGCCGAGGAGGCGCTGCAAGCGGCGGTCGACGCCCTCGATCGGGGCGCGACCGACACCGCCGTCTCGTCCGCCGAGCGGGCCATCACGCTGATGGACGCCGCCGCCGCAGCTCCGAGGCCGTTCACCGTGCCCGCCGATCAGGGCGAGGTGACCCGGGACGGCGACCGCCTGCGCCTGCGCACCCGGCTGCGCTTCGAGATGAGCCGCGACAGCCTGCGCCCCGGGGCCGGCCCGGCGCTGGACGCTCTGGCCCGGGTGATCGCCGAGAACCGGGCGGCCATCGAGCGGGTGCGGCTGGTGGGCTTCACCGACGATCGGGGCCGGGCCGAGAGCAACCGCGCGCTGTCGGCCCGGCGGGCCGAGACCGTGCGCCGGGCCCTGATCGAGCGGGGCGTGGCCCCCGAGCTGTTGCTGGCCGAGGGGCGGGGCGAGGCCGAGCCGGCGTTCTCCAACGACACCGCCGAGGGCCGGCGCAAGAACCGCCGGGTCGAGATCCGGCTCGAGCTGCGGGAGGACGCGCGATGAGGGCGCTCGCGTTGGGACTGCTCGTGGCGCTGGCGCTGCCGGCCGCCCCCGCGGCGGCGCAGCCCGATCCGTTCGAAGACTACGACGCCGGCCGCCGGGGCGCCCCGGGCGACGCGCCGCCGGTCGGGGGCGACGCCCGGGTCCTGGCCGGGTCGGGCAGCCTCGTCGTGGGGCTGGCGACCGTCTTCGGCTTCACCCGCAGCGCCGGCGAGGGGCTCGACGGCGGCGAGCGGGTCGATACGACCTTCTTCACCCGCATCTCGCCCAGCGTGGGCCTGATGATCATCGACGGCTTGGAGGTGGCCTTCGCCCCCGGGCTGGCCTGGCGCCGGGTCGAGCGGGGCGAGGCCGAGACGACGACCGAGCGGGCCCTGCTGCTGCGGGGGGCGGCGCGCTATCAGGGCGCGCTCGACAGCCGCATCCTGGGGGTCGTCGGGGTCGAGCTGGGGGGCTACGTCGGCGGCAGCGAGCGGCCGCTGACGACCGACGACGGGCGGGCGGTCGACGAGGCCACCGACACCGCGGGCTTCTCCGTCGCCGTCGAGTTGGGCCTGGGCTTCGTGCTCGACCCCCGCACGGTGCTCGACGCCGGCCTGACCCTCGACTGGCTCAGCGGCAGCGAAGACATCGCCAGCGAGGGCGCGTCGTTGGGCTCGTCGCTGCTGCACACCGGGCTGCGGCTGGGGCTGCGCTTCTTCTTCTGAGCGCGGTCAGATGAAGTACATGTAGCCCGGCGCGCCCTTGCTCAGCCCGGCCTCCTCGGCCCGGCGCACGAGGTCGGCGAGGGTGTACTCCTCGTAGAGCGCCTTGATGCGGGACGAGACCTCGCCCCAGATCACCGCCGGGATGCAGCGGGTGTTCTTGGGGCAGGCCCCGTGCAGCGGCTCGCCGTCGTCGTTCTGGCAGAAGCTGACCTCGATGGGGCCGTCGGTGGCCCGCATGATGTCGCCCAGCGTGATCTCGGACGGGTCGCCCCGCAGGAAGTAGCCCCCGTTGCGCCCCCGCTTGCCGTCGACGAGCTCGGCCCGCTTGAGGTCCTGGAAGATCTGCTCGAGGAACCGGGCCGGGATGTCCTGCCGCTCGGCGATCTGGCGCACCTGGGTCGGCTCGCCGTCGGCGTGGAACGCGATGTCGAACATCGCCAGGGTCGCGTAGCGGCAGCGGGTGGAGAGCTTCATGGCGTCACTATGGGGCCGCGCCGGGCCCCCGGGCAAGCGGCGTTCGTGCGGGGCCTACTCGGGCCGCGGGATCGCGTGGGGCTCGCGGTCCTTCTGCTCGATGAGCGCCCGCTGGAGCGCGATGATGCCCCGGAACGGCTCGGCGTCGGCGTAGGGCAGCGCGGCGAGCGCCTCGAAGCGGGCCGTCGCCGCGTCGAACCGCCCCAGGCGCCGCTCGAGCTCGCCGGCGATCAGGCCGACGTTGAACCGCTGCTCGAGGTCCATCTCGCCCTCCAGGAAGGCGGTGTAGTGCGTCAGCGCGGCCCGGTGCTGCGCCTCGACGGCCTCCGCGTCGCCCTCGACCTGCCACGAGGCCCGCAGGTGGGCGAACGCGATCGTGTCGGCCGGCTTCTTCAGGGTCTCGAACAGGTGGGCCAGCACCGCGTAGCTGGGGCCGGCCTTCACCCGGGCCTTGTAGTCGGCGCCCGCGACGAGCGCCTTCAGGGTCTTCAGCTCGTCGGGGGAGAGCTGCTCGTCGAAGACGATGAAGTGGTCCTTCGGGCACACCGGCAGCGGCGGGGTCGAGTCGATGGGGCCGATGCGCTTGAGGTCGAGCCGCTGGCCGAAGCTCGTGCCCGAGCCCATCGCCCGGTAGCTGAAGGTGGTGCCGTCGAGCGGGCAGGTGACCTCGGCCTGACGGTAGGTCAGGCCGGCGGCGGCGGCCGACGCGAGCAGCGTCAGCCCGGCGGCGAGGGTGAGGGTGCGGCGCATGGCGGACTCCTGGGCGGGGGCGAGGGTTCAACTGTATCGGACCCGCACGGGCGGGGCCACGGTCGGTCAGCGGCAGGCGACGGGGATGCACGCGCTGCCGGCGGCGTCGATGCCGCAGAAGGCGTCCGACCCGCAGTCGACGTCCTCGGCGCAGCCGATGATGGTGCAGTAGGTCCGGTCGGGCACGAAGGCGGCCAGGCACAGCGAGGCCTCGCCGTCGCAGTCGCCGCTCACGGTGCAGAAGCGGCCGACGCCCAGTTCGTTGCCCGGGTCGCCGGGCTGCACGCAGGCGTCGGGGTCGACCGGGGTCTCGGTCTCGAACGGGGTGACGATGGTCAGCCCCGAGGCGCACATCTCGTCGTTGGTGCCCTCCCCCCAGCGGACCTCCTGGACCGGCGTGGCCTCGCCGCCGATGACCGGCTGGTTCTCGGCCGAGTTGTCGAAGACGCAGGTCAGCTCGATGGCGTCGCCCGGCCCGATCTCGGTCCACTGCTCGAACAGCGCATTCTCCTGCCACTGGAAGTCCCAGTCGGGCACGTCGACGAGGCAGCTCTCCCGCCCGTCCGCGTGCTCGACGTGCATCCGGATGTGGCGCCCGCGCAGGTGCATGTGGGGCAGCACGCCGATGGCCTGCCACGGGGTCGGGTCGTCGTGGGTCCAGCGGCTGGTGTGGGTCGAGGCCGGCTCGCCGGCGGGGATGACGATGTCGAGGTCGACGAACGGGATCTGGCGCAGCCGCAGCGCGGGCGGGTCGGGCCGGGTGGCCAGCTCGACGGTGGTCAGATCGGCCGTGGCGCCCACCGCGGTGTTGTAGTGGACCTGCATCACCACCCGCGCCCCGCGGGGGATGACGTAGGCCGCGTCCTCCGGGAACCGCACCAGATCGCTGCCGGGCACCCAGGCCCCGAAGAACTCGGTGGCGTTGACCCCCGGGCCGCCGAAGCAGGGGTAGCCGGTGCCGTCGGCGGCGGCGTCGAGGGCGTTCATCTGCTCGAGGCCGGCGTCGAAGATGGTGAACAGCGCGACGTGATGCACCAGCCCGTCGACCCCCGGGTGCAGGGCGTAGCCGGTCACGTAGGTGTCGACCTCGAAGTCGACGTCGAGCGGGAAGCAGCGGTAGTCGTCGGGCGCGGTGTCGTCGGGGGTGTAGGGGGTGGGCGGCGCGGCGGCGATCAGCGGCGGCTCGAGCTCGCCGGTGCTCGGGGGGTCGGGCAGCGCGGCGGGGGTGCCGAGCGGGGCCTCGCCCTCGGCCCAGGCGAGCAGCGCGTCACGCTCGGCGTCGGTCAGGCGCCGCTCGCCGAGGTAGCTGCGGCAGTCGGGGTCGAAGCGCCACGGCGGCATGCGCCCGCTGCGCACCGCGTCGGCGATGGCCGGAGCGAGCGTGCGGGCCGCCTCGCCGTCGGTGAGGTCGAACGGCGCGCTGCCGCCCTCGCGGTGGCAGGCGGCGCACCGCTGACGCACGATGGCGCCGACGCCGCCGTACCAGGTCTCCGCCCCGGACGGCTCGGACCCGGCGTCGGCCTCGATCGCGGCGTCGGGGGTCGGCTCGTCCCCCTCGGGCGTCGGGGTGCAGGCGGCGAGGGCGATCAGGGCGGCGAGGGGCCATCGGGCGGTGCGCATGCGGCTCCAGTCGGTGCGGGTGGCCCGCGCAGTATCGAGAGCCGCGGGGGCCGGTTCAAGCGCCGACGATCGACCACGCGTTGCGGGCATCCGGTCGGCGCGATACGCTCTTCGGGTCGACGTCCACCCCCTGACCGAGAGTCCCGATGTCCGACCGGCTCGACCAGCTCGCCGCCGATCTCGAACTGCTCAAGATCGAGTTCGAGAAGTACTTCATCGGGGTCGAGAAGCGCCTGCCCGGGCGTCAGCGGGGCGAGGTGAGCAAGGCGATCCGGCGCTACTCGCCGGGCAACGACGCGGTGGAGAAGTTCCGCCATCAGGGGCTCGTGCAGCGGCTGGGGGCCTACGATCGCTATTGGAACCGCATCCTGCGGGCGATCGAGGAGGGCACCTACGAGCGGGACCGGTTCAAGGCCGACTACCGGGCCCGCAACCGCGAGGTCGAGCAGCAGGAGAAGGCCGCGCCGCAGGACGAGGCCCGGGCTCGGCAGAAGGCGGCCGCGGTGGGCGACGAGGCGGCGGCCTTCCTCGCCCAGCTCACCGGCGCGCCGGCGGTGGGCATGCGGGGGCAGTCGATGGCCGATCGGCCCTCGGGCTCGCGCAGCGCGACGCCGCCGGTGGGCATGCGGGGGCGGGCGGTGACCGATCGACCCTCGCTCGACACCCGGGACATCGTGCGCAAGTCGCTGACCCCGCCCAGCGGGCTACCGACGGGCGGCCTGCCCCCGGTCGGCCTGCGCGGGCGGCCCAAGTCGGGGGGTCACGCGCCGGTCCGGCGGCCGTCGGGCCCCCAGGCGCCGATCCAGCGGCCGTCCGGGCCCCAAGCGCCGGCCCCGCCCCCTGCGGGCGGGGGGCCGGGGCGGGGCCTCAGCGGGCTGACCCGGCGGGGCGGCGGCCTGGTGGGCGGGCTGAGCGGAGGGTCGGGGCCCGGGCGGCCGCCATCGCCGCCCCGACCGCCGGCCGCGCCGGATACCCAGCCGGCTCCGCCCCGGACCCCGCCGACGCCCCGGACCCCGCCGACGCCCCGGACCCCGCCGACGCCTCGGGGTCGGCCGGCGCCCCGCAGCCGCAACGCGGAGGATCAGTCGGGGCCCCCCAGCCCGCCGATGCGCGGCGCCCCCAAGGCCCCCCCCGCGCCGATGCGCGGCGCCCCGAAAGCCCCATCGGCCCCGATGCGCGGCGCGCCGAGGGTCCCCCTGAGAGGGCGCCCCCGCGACGAAGAGTAGCCGCCCCGACCGCTCGGGCTTGCCCCCGCCGCGCTCGATGGGCGATGCATGGCCGATGCTCGCGCTGCTCATCGCCCTGCTCGCGCCGCCGCCCGATGCGGTCGCCGCCGATCCCACCCCCGAGCCGGAGGTCATCGAGATCCGCGACCGCCGCGCCCGGCGCGACGCGCGGGACGGCACGCTGGCGGTGGACACGCTGGCGCCGGCCGACGACCCCCGCCCGCTGACCGGCCTCGGTCCGCTGCTCGACCGGGCCCCCGGGCTGCGGGTGGTGCGCAGCGGCGACGCCGGGCGGGGGCAGACGGTGCAGCTCCGGGGGGCCGGCGGGCACCAGGTGGGCGTGCTGCTCGACGGGGTGCCGCTGACCGCGATCCGAGGCGTGGCGGTCGATCTGTCGACCCTGCCGCCGGCCCTGCTCGATCGGGTGGAGGTCATGCGCGGCGCGGCGGGCGCGGCCTACGGGTCGGGGGCCCAGGGCGGCGTGCTGCGGCTGCACACCCGGGCGGTGCGCGGCCCGGAGGCCGACGCCCGGCTGCGCGGGGGGTCGTTCGGGCTGCTCCAGGGGGACGGCGCGGTGGCCTACGGCGGCCCGGCGGCCGACGGGCTGCTCGTCGTGAGCGGCTCGCGGGCCGCGGGCGACTTCGACTACGCCGACGCCCAGGGGCGGCCGGCGACCCGGCTGAACAACGATCACCAGCGCCTGGGCGGCCTGCTGCGGGGCCGGCTGCGGCTGGGCGGGGTCGAGGCGAGCGCGCTGGCCCACGGCGTCTGGGAGGAGCGGGGCGAGCCGGGCAGCGACCAGCGCCCCGACTTCGACGCCCGCACCGCCCGCGATCAGGCGCTCGCCGCGCTGGCCGTCGAGGGGGACGCCGCCGATGGCCGGCTGGTCTGGCGGGGCCAGGGGTGGTGGCTGCGGCGGCGCTCGACGTTCGATGATCCGACCGGGCCGGTCGAGCGGGTGCCGGCCCGGGTCGACGACCGCAGCGCGGGGGCCCGGCTGTCGGCGGAGTGGCACGGATTCGAGGGGCAGCGGCCGAGCGTGGCGGTCGAGGGGCACCACGCCCACGCCGAGAGCCGCAGCCCCACCGAAGAGAGCGGCGAGCGCCGGCCGGGCGGGGCGGCCACGGTGGGCTGGGAGGTCGACGCCGTCGAGGGGCTGCGGGTGGCTCCGATCGTGCGCCTGGACGCCCGGGCGGGGCGGGACGTGATGGTGGTGCCCAAGCTGGGGCTGGCCTGGGCCGCGCTCGACCGGCCGGCGCTGCGGGTGACGGCCCGGGCCAACGCCGGGCGGCTCTTCCGCGACCCGGGCTTCGACGAGCTGTACGTCCGGGGGCCAGGCATCCGGGGCGACCCGAGCCTGCGCCCGGAGGACGGCTGGGGGGGCGACGTCGGCCTGACGGTGAGGGCCGACGTCGGGCCGCTGCGGGCGACGCTGGACGGCATGCTCTTCGCCCAGCGCTACGACCGGCTCATCCTCTTCGTGCCGGCCGACGCCTACACCATCGAGGCCCAGGACGACTTCGCCGCGGCGGTGGACGGAGCCGAGCTGGCGCTGCGGCTGGGCTGGGGTCCGCTGCGCTTCGAGGGGACCTGGCTGGGGCAGGACGCCCGCTTCACGACCGCGCCCCGCGTGGCGCTGCCCGATCGCCCGAGCCATCGGCTGCTGGGCATGCTGTCGGCCACGCTGGGCCCGGTGCGGCCGTTCGCCCTGGGCCGGTGGCACTCCACGATCCCCGCCGATCGCTTCGGCAGCCGCACCCGGCCGGGCTACGGGGTGCTCGACGCGGGCCTCGCCGCGGCGCTGCCGGCGGGCTTCTCGGCCTCGGCGGCGGTGGGCAACGTGCTCGACGTCCAGGCGTTCGACCTGCTCCAGCGGCCGCTGCCGAGACGCAGCGTGGTGGTCGAGATCGGGTGGAGCAGCCGGTGAGGCTCAGGCGCGCCGGGCGCGCAGCCGGCCGCCGGCGAGCCAGGCGCCGAGGGCGGCGAACCACAGCACGAAGGCCAGCAGCGTCCAGCGGTCGTTCAGGCCGCTCGTCTTCACGAACGCCCGGTCGGCCTGCCCCGGCGGAGTGCGGATGGGTTCGCGGTCGGCGAAGAACGGGTCCAGCGCGCCGGGGGCCAGCGGGTCGGCCAGCCCGGCTTCGAACTCGGCCTGAGCCGCCCGGAAGGCGCGCCCCCGGGCCCGCTCGTCCTCGTAGGCCGAGCGCAGCTCGTCGGCGGTCTGGCCCAGCGTCTCGGCCAGAGCCTTCATCTCCCGCTCGACGAACGGCACCACGTAGGCCCGGGCCGGGCCGAGGCGCTCGGCCATCTCGAGCGCGCGGGCGTAGGCCGCCCAGGCCACGTAGGGCTGCTCGACCCGCTGCATGAGCCGGCCGAGCGAGAAGGCGAAGTGGGGGTTGGGGCCGCCGCCGTAGAGCCACATCCCGATGATGGCCAGCGCCGGCTCGTCGAACGGCACCGGATCGCCGGGGTGGCCCACCGCCTCGGCCCACGCCTCGTCGGGCGGGTAGCGCGGCACGCGCTCACGGGCCCGCGCCCGCCCCGGGGGGTCGAGGCCCGCAGCCAGCTCGGCGTCGGTGGGCAGGGCGCTGGCCACCCCGCCGTGGCGGTCGAGCGGGCCGCCGTCATGGCGCTGGCCGATCAGATCCCGCTCGGCGAACCACAGCGGGTCCTCGAGCGCGGCCAGGATCCCGGCGACGGCGTAGGCCTGCCACCGCTCGCGGCCGAAGTGGGCCCCGGGGTTGATCGCGATCGAGCGCCGCACGTCGGCCAGCCCGGCCTCGACCTGCGCCCGGGCCTCGGCGTCGCTCGGATGAGCCATCAATCGGCCGAGCGCGTGGTGGATGCGCACCGTGCCCCGGTTGGCCAGCGTGCGGTACCACGCCCGCCGCGCCGGGCTCAGCGGGGGCAGGCCGTCGGGGTCATCGACCGCGCGGGCCGGGGGCGGCTCGGGCCAGGTGCGGGCCACCCGGGCGGCCTTCCGATCCATGATCGCCAGCGCCTCGGCGGTGCGGCCGAGGCGGTCGAGGGCCACCGCGAGGTCGTCGTGGGCGTCGAGGGCGTCGGGCGGGACCGGCCCTTCAGCGGGGGCGCCGTCGACGAGGGGCCGAGCGCGGCGCTCCACCGCCCGGTGCCACGCCGCGCCGTGCTCGGGGTGCAGGCCGTGCACCACGTCGTAGATCATCGCGACGCTCAGCGGGGTCGCGTCGGGCCGGGGCGGCACCCGGTGGGCCGCGGGGCGCTCGATGACCCGGGTGGCGGTGGTGCCGTAGAGCACGCCGATCAGCAGCCCGACGAAGCCGCAGATGCCGGTGATGAGCAAGGCGATCAGGAGCCGTCCGATCCGGCGCCAGTCGGGGGCCATCAGGCGACCCGCGCGGCGCGGATGAGGCCCCAGACGAGCGCCGCGGCGCCCAGGCCGGCGATGACGGCCGAGGCGGTCACCGACGACTCGCCCATCGGCGCGGCGGGCGCGGCGTAGGCCCCCCGGAGCTGCTGCTCGGCGAGCGCGATCTCGAAGTCGTTGAGGCAGGCCCGAGCGACGCCGTCGGGCCAGAGGGCGGCGAGCAGGGCGGCGAGCGGCGCGATCCTCATCGGGCTTCTCCCGGTCGGCGGCGTCGGTTTGCGGTGCTTTTGGCGGCGCCTCCGCAGCATACGGGATTTTTCCTTTGCATCACCGCCTCGAATCCCTATCCTCCCGCCGCTTCGGGCCCCGACGGCCCGTTCGAATGCATACGACGCGAATCGAATCGAGGGAGGTTTTCATGCGCGCACTCAACACTCTGCTCATCCTGCTCTTCGCGGCCCTGCCGCTCACGCTCGCCGGCTGCGTGCCGGGTGGCTCGGGCGGCGGCTCCGGGGGTTCCAGCGGCGAGGGCGAGGGCGAAGGCGAAGGCGAGGGCGAGGGCGAGGGTGAGCCCGGCGACTGCAACGACCTGTGCCCCAAGACCGTGGAGTGCGGCATCCTGCCCGACGAGGCCACCTGCCAGGCGTTCTGCTCGATGGACCCGCCGACCCAGGGGTGCGTCGACTGCTTCGCCAACAACTCGTGCGACGACATCACCGGCGGCACCTGCAACGCCGTGTGTGACGGCGGCGGCGAGGGCGAGGGCGAGGGCGAGGGTGAAGGCGAGGGCGAGGGCGAGGGCGAAGGCGAGGGCGAGGGCCGCGCCATCGGCGAGCAGTGCATGACCGGTGAGCAGTGCGCGGGTATGGCCTGCATCGTGCGCGACGACAACGACGTCGCCGGCTACTGCTCGGACCGCTGCGAGGACGTCTTCGACTGCCCCGACTTCTGGGAGTGCGAGGAGCTGGCCAACGCCGCCGGCCGCTACTGCATCCAGGGCGAGTGAGCCCGCCGCCGGGCGCTCAGCCCGGCACCTCCTCCCGCCCGTCGGCGTGGATCGCGAACCGGCCCCGCGGCCGGTCGTGCACCGGGCCGTCCGCCTTCCACGGCCACCCCCCGAACCCCGTGCGCTGATAGTCGAGCATCGCCTGGCGCAGCTCGCCGGGGGTGTTCATCACGAACGGCCCCCGGTGGGCCACCGGCTCTCCGATGGGCCGCCCCTGCAACATCAGCAGCTCGCCCGGCGCGCCGCCGTTGATCAGCTCGACCGGCGCGTCGGCCTTCACCCGGATCGCGTGGCCGGTCTCGAGCGTCACCCCGCCCAGCGACAGGCTCTCGCCGGCGAAGGCGTACAGCATGCGGTTGCTGCCCGGCCGGGCCGGGGGCAGGGTCCAGGTCGCGCCGGGCTGCATGCGCAGGGTCCACACCGCGAGGTCCGACTTCGGGTCGGCGGCCCACGAGTCGGGCGGCGGCGCGGGGGCCTTCGCCCCGTCGAGCGCGCCGGCGATCATCACCACCTCGGTCTCGCGCCCGTCGCCGTCGCGGAAGACCCGCCGGGGGATGGTCTCGCCCCACAGCATCGTGAAGTGCGGCTTCACCATCTTGCTGCGGGCCGGCAGGTTCAGCCAGATCTGGAACAGCTCGGTCGGGTTGTCGGCGTCCCGGCGCACGAGGGGGAACATCTCGCTGTGCACGATGCCCCGGCCGGCGGTCATCCACTGCGCGTCGCCCTTGCCGAAGCGGGCGGTGGCCCCCAGCGAGTCCGAGTGGTCGATGTATCCCCGCCGGGCGAGGGTGATCGTCTCGAAGCCCCGGTGGGGGTGGCGGGGGAAGCCGGGCACGACGTCGCCGTGGTACATGCGCCAGCCGTCGCGGATTTCGAAGTCCATGCCGATGCGGCGCCCGGCGAGCAGCCGGGGGTCGGGGCCCATGCGGTCGTTGCCGGCGGGGTAGGCGTCGTCGTGGTGCACGCAGAAGAGGAACGGGTCGACGGTCTGCCAGGGGAATCCGAGGGGGGCGATGCCCTGCACGATGTCGCTCATCGGCGCCTCCGATGTCGGGGGGTTCGTCATGGGGAGACGCCGACGAGGGGGGTGAAGTCGCGGCGGGGAGAGAGCGCCCGGCGCGGATCCGCAGAGTGGGGGCGCGGATCCGCGCCGGGGTCCCGAGGAGTCGGCGCGCCCGGAGTCGGGGCGGCACTCTCCGGTTGGTGGCCGGGCGGGATGTCTTTTCGGACCGCTCGGCAGGCGAGGGTCAGGTGGAGGTGATGCCCCACACGACCAGCGGGCCGGCCCCTTCGAACGGCGGCGTCTCGACCCGCACGATGCGGTTGCCGGCCGCGAGCCGATCGGCGAGCGCGGTGGGCAGCGGGAAGGGGCGCAGCTCGGCGTCGAAGTCCCGGCTGGCCGTGGTGGCCTTGGTCTCGTAGGGCACCGCCGCGAGCCGGGTGGTGCCGAGGGCCGCCGCGCCGTCGTCGAGGATGCCGAGCAGCTCGGCGGTCAGCCCCGGTCGGCCACCCCACGGGGCGAAGGCCCGCTCCAGGCCGACGCCGTCGAAGCCCAGCCGCTCGCACTCCACCGACAGCGCGCAGACGACGCCCAGCAGCGCCGGGGCCTGGGCGTAGAGCCGCAGCTTGAGGAGGTCGGCCGAGGTGCCCCGGGGCGGGATCGTGGCGTAGACCCGGGCCGCCGACTCCAGCGCGTTGCACAGGCGGATGTGATCCAGGCCCAGGCGACCGGGGTCGGGCACGGTGCGCCACGCGGCGTTGAGCGCCCGCTGGGGCGAGCCGGCGGTGGCGGCCACCCACCGGCTCCACAGGCCGGTGACCAGATCGGTGAGGCGCTGGAGCGCGTCGGTGGCCGCCTCGAGCGAGACCGGCGGGGCCGCGGGCGGCGCGCTGGCCGTCGACGCGGCCCGATCCGGGGCGGGCCGCGTGATGGGCTGCGGCGCGGTGGGCTGCGGCGCGGTGGGCTGCGGCGCGCCGCGCCCGGCGGTCACCGGAGGCCCGACCGGGGCCCGCTTCGAGCGCCGGCGGGCGATGACGACCCCGGCGATCAGCAGCAGCAGGCCGCCCACCAACAACATGAGCGCGCCCCGCTGGCGGTTCGCCTCGTCCCCGGCGGCGGGATCGGCCGGTTCGGCGGTGGCCGGAGGGGCGGCCGGCGGGGGGTCGGGCGGGGCGACCCGGCTCGGCGGATCGGGCGCCGCGTCGAGCGGGGAGGCGCCGTCTCCTGGCGCGGCGTCCGCCGCCGGGGCGGCGCCGTCGAGCGCGGAGACCTCGGCGTCGGGGGCCGCCGCGTCGGGTGCTGTCGCGTCGGGGGGCGCCGCGTCGGGGGTCGGGGCGCTGGCGTCCGGGGCCGAGGCCGGGTCGCCCACCGAGAACCGGCGGGTGATCAAGGCCCGACCGCCGGCGTCGAGCACCTCCAGCGACCACGGGCCGGTCGCCCGGGTCGAGATGCGCTGCCGGGCCCGGGTCCGATAGCCGCCGGGCCGGTGGAACCGGATGGCCAGCGTCTGCCGCTGCACCACCTGATCGCCGTTGCGCCAGACCAGCACCACCTCGCCGGCGGTGCCCGGGGGCACGAGCACCGCCAGCAGCGCGTGCACCTGCCCCACATCGGCCGGGAACTGCGCCCCGCAGCCCACCCCCGCGCGCTCTTCCACGTCCCGGCACAGCTCGAGCGAGACGAGCGACTCCCCGGCGGCGGCGGCCGGCGGAGCCCATCCGAGGCAGGCGGCGAGCCCGATCAGCGCGGCTCGACGCGCGGCGGTGGCTGAGCGTGACCGATCCATTCTTCGGCGTCTCCCAGGCTGTTCATCCCCTACCATCGCTGGCCGCCGGAGGGGAGTTTTCTGCCGCCGGGGCCCCTCGACCACCGCGGGCTGTACCTGTGTTAATCAAGGCTTGAACAGACCGACCCGGGTTTTTACAATCCTTATACGGCAACCTCGGAGACGATACGGTTGCCGCCAAAAAGAACCCGAAGAGGAGGTCGGCATGGCTCTACTCGGCCTGATGTTCGACGGCCTGCCCGCGACCGCGGGCGAGTCCGTCTGGGCCTACCCCTCCACGCCCCGCGTCGAGCGGTGCCCCCGCGTCCTGCGGGTGGTGCACAGCGGTCGCACCATCGCCCGGACCGCCCGCGGGCTGCGGGTGCTCGAGACCGGACACCCCCCACGCTACTTCTTCCCGCTCGATGACGTGGTGACCGACCACCTGGTGATGACCGGGGGCCGCGCGCCCACCGATCACCTCGGTGAGGCGCGCTTCTTCGACGTGCGCATCGCCGGCCGCCGCGCGCCGCAGGCCGCCTGGACCCACCTCAAGCCACCGGCGGCCTGCGCCGCGCTGCGGGGGCACGTCGCGTTCTTCGCCGGGCGGGTGGACGGGGCCTTCGTCGACGGTGAGCGGGTCATCCCCCAGCCGGGCGGACGCCTCGGGGGGTGGATCACGTCCGATCTGGTGGGCCCCTACACGGGGTCGAAGCCGAGGGAGCGCGGGCTCGGCTTCAGGGCAGGACCATCTTGACGATGTAGGCGCCCCGGGGGTCGACCCCGGGCAGGTAGATGGCGCCGTCGGGCCCGACGACGCGCTGGCCGGTGTCGACCCGGCCCTCGAACCCCAGCAGCTCTTCGCCCTTGCCCTCGAGCGACCCGCTCGCGGTCTGCTCACCGGCCGCGTCGAACGCGTACAGAGTGCCCGCCTTGAGCGAGCTGCGCCCGGCGATGACCTTGAAGCCGTCGGGCCCGGCCGCGGCGAGCCGGGCGTGGGCCGCCAGCCCGCCGAGCACCACCGCGTCCCCCGGCTTGCCGTCGCGCCACCGGGTCACGACCAGGCCCTTGTCGGTGCCCAGGCCCACGTAGAGCCCGCCCTCGGCGTCGCGCACGACCCCGGCCAGCGACACCGTGCCCGCCGGCTGGCCGTCGGGGCCCATCCGCACCAGCGCCGCCCGGGGCTGCACCAGCGCGCCGCCGTCGGGCAGCGGCGTGGCCCCGACCAGGGCCCCGGCGAGGGCGCCATCGGGCTCGACCCGGGCGTCGTCGCCGCCGGCCACCGGCCGCCGGATCCAGACGGTCTCCTTCCCTTCGGTCTGCGCCCGGTACAGCGTGCCGCCGAGCACCCACGCCGACGGGCTGCGGAACTCGGCCAGGGTCACCGCAGGGGCCGTCGCGCCGCCGGCCGGATCGACCGTGGCCACCACCCCCGCCTGGCGGGTCGCGTAGAGGTAGACCGTGCCGTCGCCGTCGACCCCCAGCCGCCGCAGCACCCCCTTGAGCGCCGCCGGATCGGCCGCGTCGGCGTCGAACGGCCCGCTGCGGCGCCACGCGGCCTGCCCGTCGAGGCCCAGCCGGGCCAGGACGTTCTCCCGCCCCTTGCTGCCGAGCGCGACGACCCCGTCCTTCAGCGGCGCGATGGCCTGCACGTTGGCGTCGAAGGCGTCGAGGGCGACCCGGGTGTAGCCGTCGGGCGCGGCCCGGCCGAGCTGGTCCTTGGTGTGGATCCACAGCCCGCCGTCGGGGCCGACGGCGATGGCCGGCACGAAGCGCTTGCGCGCCTTGGGCTTGGCGGTGAGCAGCAGCCCCCCGCCGCCGGACTCGATCGTCTCGGCGAGGCCGTCGGGCGACCACTCGACCTGGCGGACCAGCTCGAAGCGGGGCTGAATCGACTGACCGTGTGCCGCCCCGGCGAGCAGCAGGGTCGGCCAGAGGATCGTCAGGAGCCTGTTCGCCATGCTCGCTCCGGAGGGGCCGTGAATCGGTTTTGTATAGGATTCAGAGGGTCGCGTCACCCCGATGGTGCCTCACCTGCCGCCTGCGGACAACTCTCTCCCGCGGACGGGTCGCCCTCGGCGGGCCCCACGCGGTCCACGAAGGCGCAGATCCGATCGACCAGCTCGGCGGTGTGCTCCAGGTGGGCCGAGTGCCCCCAGCCCGCCGGGCGCTCGATGCGGGCGCTGTCGGGCAGGTGGCGGGCGAACCACTCGAGGCAGCCCTCGGGCAGCACCCGCTCCCGCCCGCCCCACAACAGCAGCGTCGGCGGATCGAGCCGGGCGGCCTCGGCCGGGGTCAGGAACGACTCGGGCCCGACCCCCGCCAGCAGCGTCTGCACCACCGGCCGCCGCAGGCGGTCGCGCACCGCCCGGGAGACCAGCCACCGGGCCGGCGGGCGCCCGGCGAAGAGGCGGTCGACGAAGGCTCGGGCGTCGGGCAGCGCCTCGACCCGGAACTGCGCCCGCAGCGCGTCGAGGTCGTCGCCTTCGATGGGCGCGCCGGCCGGGCTGCACAGCACCAGGGCCGCCACCCGCGCCGGGCGGGCCAGCGCGTAGCGCAGGGCCAGCGCGCCGCCCATGCTGGTGCCGACGAGCACCACCGGGTCGAGCGGGTCGAGCAGCGTATCGACGATGGAGACGCACTGCTCGGCCAGCGCCTCGGGGTCGACCGGGGGCGCGATGGGGTGGCTGAAGCCATGCCCCGGCAGATCGGGGGCCAGCACCCGCGCGGCGCGGGGCAGCAAGCCCAGCATCAGCTTGCCGTAGGCAGTCGCGCTCGAGCCGATGCCGTGCAGCAGCAGCACCGGGGGCCGCGGGCCGGACCCCTCGGCGTCGTAGACGTGGATCGACCCCGCCGGGCCCTCGATCGCCCGCCGGGCGAGGCCGCCGGCCCGCAGGCGCAGGCGGGCCGCCTTCTCCGCCAGATCCCAGACGCTCACCGGGCCGGCTCGGGGCACGCGGCCAGCCCGTCGATCCACTGACCGACCCGGGCGACCGCGGCGTCGTCGATCCGGGCCGAGCCGAGGGGCGGCATGCCCTGCCCGTCCCGGCGCAGCATGCGCTGGAGCACCACGCTGCGGCCCCGGTCGCCGGGCGCGATCAGGCGGGCGTCGTCGATCCCCAGGTCGCCCTGCCCCGGCGCGGCGCACAGGCCGGTGTCGACCAGCGGCACCTGCGCCCGCAGGTCGAGCCCGGCGTTGGCCCCCCCGCCCGGCTGGTGGCACGGGGCGCAGTTCACGTCCAGGGTGGCCCGGGCCGCCGCCTCGAGCGCGGCGCCGTCGAGGGCCCCGTCCACCGGCCGGGGGTGCGCGGCGGGCTGCCCCGGGGCCGCCTCGAGCACGCCGGCCTCCACCAGCGCCGGGAGCTGGTCGTAGCGCACGCCGTCCAGTTCGAAGACCCCCGCGAGCTGCCGGGTGCGCCAGCCCAGCGCCTCGCCGGCGGCGGCGGTGTGGCACTGGTTGCACTCGACCCGGGACGGGTGGATCCAGTCGTGGGGGCCGTCGGCCGCCCGATAGGCCGTGCGGGCCGGGCCGTCGAGCAGCACCCCGTCCCCGAGCGCGTCGTCCCAGCGGTAGACGAAGCCCCGCCAGCCGGTGGCCTGCCGGGTCAGCAGCCGGGTGGCCACGATCGGCGCCGCCGGCTGGCCGTCGTCGTCGACGGCGTCGAGCGCGAACGACTTGATCAGCACCGCGCCCACCGGGAACCGATAGCCGCCCTCCGGGTCGTCGGGGTCCACCGTGACCCGGGCGCCCTCGGGCAGCGCCACCGCCCGCAGCTTGTCGGCCCCGTCGCTCCAGAACGGGCGGTTGACCCGGTAGGGCACGACCCCCGGGGCCAGGGTGTGGGTCGCCACGTCGGCGAAGCAGCCGGTCTCGCTCAGCCGCTCGGGGAAGGGCGACCCGTCGGGCGGCTCGACCGGCACCAGGCGCCCGATGGGCAGGTTGGCCGCGAAGCTGGTGAGGTACATCCGCCCGGCGGCGTCGGCCCCGAAGTGGGTCACCTGCCGCCGGTTGCCGACCTCCTCGACCACCGGCCCGTCGTCCCCCGGGCGCAGGGCCCACAGCCGCCCCGAGACGTAGTCCCCGAAGACGTAGGCCCCCCACAGCTCGGGCAGCCGCGGCCCGCGGTAGATCAGGCCCCCGGTCACCGACTCGCCGGTCGGGTGGCGGTAGGTCCAGACCGGCGGTTCGAGGCCCTCGGCGTCGCGGCAGGCCTGGATGGGGCCGTAGCAGTCGTCGCCCTCCATGATGTTCCAGCCGAAGTCGCCCGGCCCGGTGATGCGGTTGATCTCCTCGACCGCGTTCTGGCCCACGTCGGCGGCCCACAGCGCGCCCGAGAGGTCGTCGAACGCCATGCGCCACACGTTGCGCAGGCCCCAGGCCCAGACCTCGGGGGCCCCGCCGACGCCGTCGGCGAACGGGTTGTCGGGGGGGATGGCGTAGCGGCAGCCGGGGCAGGCCGGGTCGTCGGCCGCCCGATCCACGTCGATCCGCAGGATCGAGCCGAGCAGCGTCTCCGGGTTCTGCCCGTTGCCCTGCGGATCGCCGCCCGACCCGCCGTCGCCCAGGCTGATGTAGAGCAGGCCGTCGGGCCCGAAGCGCAGGTCGCCGCCGTTGTGGTTGCCGTAGGGCTGGTCCACCCGCAGCAGCACCACCTCGGAGTCGGGGTCGGCGACCCGCTCGTCGGCGCGGGCGAACTCGGCGACGACCGAGCACCGGCGCGATCCGGGGCAGGCGTTGGTCGAGTAGTTCACGAAGAGCCGCCCGTTGTCGGCATAGTCCGGGTGGAAGGCGAGCCCCAGCAGGCCCTCCTCGTTGTTCGAGCGCAGCACCGGCAGCTCCAGGACGCGGCTGCGCTCGGCGACGTCCGGATCGTCGTCGAAGGCCCAGATCGTGCCGCCCTGCTCGGCGACGTAGATCGCCTCCGGCTCGCCGGGCGCGGTGCCCAGCCAGATGGGCCGCTGGAAGGCCAGCCCGGGGAAGGCCCGCTCGACGGCGTAGCGCCCGATGGGCGGCGCCTCGGGCAGCGCGCAGGTGCGGTTGGGTTCGGCGGGCAGGAGCGGGTTGCCGAGGCCCATATCGGGCGGGGGCGGGGCCATGTCCGGCGGGGGCGGGGCCATGTCCGCCGCGGGCGGGGCCATATCCGGCGCGGGCGGGGCCATATCCGGCGTGGGCGGAGCCATATCCGGCGCGGGCGGGGCCATATCCGGCGTGGGCGGGGCCATGTCGACGAGCGGAGGCGCAGCGTCCCGGGGTGCGCCATCCGGGAAGCCGGCGTCCGGGAGGCTGATGTCGGCGGGGTCGACATCCGCGGGGTCGGCATCCGGCGGCGGATCACCGGGCGTGGGCTCGGGGGTGCAGGCCCAGGCGACGGCCACCAGGAGCAGCCCCGGCGCGGAGAGGAGGCGTCGGTTCTTCATCGGCCCACGGTAGCAGATCGGGTCCACCCGCCGTCCGCCACAAGCGGGTGAATCGACCGGACCTTTTCGCTAGCAGAAACCGGGGAAAGTCGCCGTCGCGAGCCGAGCGAGAGGCCGTGGCCGGCAAGGCGCGACGCCGAAGGCTTGCTGGAGGCAAGTCGAGAAGGAGCAACGCAGCAGGACGCGGCCTCTCGTTCGGCGCAGCAGGTGTACTTTCCCCGGGATCTGCTAGATTGTCCCGTCTCGCGAGGAGCGCCCATGCAGACCCGGTTCGTCGGCCCCCTCTCCGCCCTCGTCGCGCTGCTGTTCGCGGTCGGCGCCTGCGTGCCCGCCGGGACCGGCGGCGGCAGCGGCAGCGGTGGATCCGGCGGTCTGCCTCCCCTGCCCGACATGGCGTCCCCGACCGACGACGGATCCGCCGAGCCCGAGCCCGAGCCCGACGCCGCACCCGAGCCCGAGCCCGACGCCGCCCCCGACCCCGAACCGGACGCCGCCCCCGACCCCGAGCCGGACCCCGAGACCGTCACCGTGGCCACCTTCAACGTGCGCCGCTTCTTCGACACCGTCTGCGACTCGGGCCGCTGCGGCTTCGACGAGTACGAGCGGCAGTACCCCCAGGCCGAGTTCGACGCCCGGGCCGAGACGGTGGCCTATGGCGTGCGCACCCTCGACGCCGACATCGTGCTGCTCCAGGAGATCGAGAGCGAGGCCTGCCTCGACGCACTCACCGAGCGGCTCGGCGACCGCTACCCGGTGGCCGTCATCGGCGAGCTGGGCTTCGCCGCCTCGCTGGACGTGGTGGTGCTCGCCCGGGGCGGCCTGGTGCGGGTGGTGCGCAACGCCGACGAGCGCATCCCCCGCCCGAGCGGCGGCACGACGACGTTCTCCCGGGAGCTGCTCGAGGTGCACCTCGACGTCGACGGCCGCTCGGTGATCGTGGTCAACGGGCACTACAAGGCCAAGAACAACGACGACCCCGACCGCCGGCTGGCCGAGGCCCAGGCGACCCGGCGCATCCTCGACGACGTCGCCGAGCGCCGCCCCGATTCGCTCATCGTCTTCGGCGGCGACCTCAACGACACCCCCGGATCGCCGCCCCTCGACGCGCTCGAGAGCGGCGGCGACTGGCTGCGGGTGGCCGCCGAGCTGGGCGACGACGCGGCGACCTACGAGTGGAACGGCCGGATGCAGGCCATCGACCACCTCTACCTGCTCGAGGCGGCCGCGGGACGCTACGTGCCGGGCAGCGCCGAGGTGGTGCGGGACAACGCCGGGGGCCTCGCCCGCTCGGACCACGCCGGGCTGCGGGCGACGTTCGAGCTGCCGTGAGGCCTCACAGCGCGTAGCGCAGGTACAGCCCGCCCGCGATGAAGCGGTCGTGGGTCCGGGCCCCGGTGACCCCCGCGGTGCGGGTGCCGTCGCCGGTGAACTCCAGCGACTCGTCCTGGAAGTCGCCGGCGAGCTGGGCGTACCACCCGCCGACCACCCGGATCGCGATGTCCACATGGGCCCCGTAGGCCAGCCCGCCGGCGACCTGCCCCGAGTCGGTGTCCGGCTCGCGCACGAAGAAGGGCATGCCCGCCCGCCCCGACAGCCGGATCCAGACCCGGTCGGAGACGATGGGCCAGGCGAAGCCCAGCCCGGCCTCGGGCCCGGCGATGACCCGGTCGATGAGCAGCGAGGCCGGCGCCAGCTCGCGCGCGGTCTGCCACCGGCCGCGCAGCCCGGCCCGCAGCATCACGGAGGGTGCGCCGCTGCGCGGACCGAAGTACCATCGGTAGCGCGCGCCGGCTTCGAAGCGGTAGAGGTTGTAGTCGACGTCGACCCCGCCGAAGTCCGGCGGCATGCGGATGGCGGCGCCGGTCCCGATCTCGGCCCCGAGCGCGATCCCGATCGCCGGATCGGGCCACAGCTCGGCCCCGAGGGCCACCGCGGGCAGGAAGGTCACCGCGGTGTCGGCGTTGGTGCCGTCGGTGCGGAGCTGGAGCAGGCCGTTGATCACCGATGGCCCGACCCAGACCCCGGCCCGGGTCCGCTCGCGATCGAGCGTCGCCGCGGCGTCGGCCGCGACGGCGGGCGCGGCGAGGGCCGAGAGGCCGACGAAACAGAGGCCGACGAGCAGGCCACGAACCGGGCCGCCCCCGGGGGCGCCCGACCGACGACGGAGTCCGAGCGTATGCATGCCCCGATGCTACCCCGATTGGCCGAGCGCGTCATGCCCCGCGCGCCCGCGGCGCTGGCGCTGGCCCTGGCGGCCCTCGCGCTGAGCGCCCCGCCGGCCGACGCCGCCCCCGACCGGGAGCTGCTCGCGGCGGTGCAGAAGCACCTCGGCATCTACACCGCGCTCGGCGCGCAGCGCGACCCCACCGAGCGGGTCGTGGTGCAGCAGCAGGCGGTCGAGGTGTGGTTCATGCGGCCCATCGCGCCCGCCGAGCAGGACGCAGCCGTCTGCGAGGGCGCCCGCTGGCTGCTCACCGGCCGGCTGGCGGCCAGCGCCGGGGCCGGCGCGCTCTTCGCCGCCCGCCCCGACCTGAAGCGGGTGGGCCTCGTCTTCTACGAGCTCGACACGGAGGTCGACCGCAACCGCCGCGGGCGCTACGACCAGAAGCGCACCGCCACCCCCCACGCCCGGTTCACCATCACCCGCGAGCGGGCCCGGCAGCTCGACCCCGCGGCGCTCGAGCAGACCCTGACCGGCACCCGCTGCGGGTCGCTGGCCGAGTCGCTGCTCGACGAGCTGTGGGTCCGTCGGTAGCGGGTCTGTCGGTCGCCGGTCGGGCGGGTCGGTCCCCGGGCGGGGCGAGAGGCGGGGAGGCGGTGGCCGGGTGGCCCGAGCCGCTCAGGCGGCCCGCAGCAGGCCCTGGTGCCCGCCGGCCCGCTCGAGCAGCAGCTCGACCGCGTCGGCGAACAGCTCGGTGAGCAGGTCGGGCTCGGGGTGGGCCAGCGCCTGGTAGTAGGCGTCGCGCTGATCGCAGGTGATGACCAGCGGCGGGTAGCCCCGGGAGAGCAGCAGCAGGTTGGTGAACAGCCGGGCGGTGGTGCCCGGGTTCCGCCGGAACGGGTAGACGTGCATCAGCTTGTGGTGCACCTCGGCGGCGAAGCGCACCGGATCGCAGGCCTCGTCGCACTCGCTGCCGATCTGGTCGAACAGCTTGCGCAGGTGATAGGGCACCTTGTCGGCGCTGCAGATCTTCTGGAAGTAGTCCCGGTGCACCGGCGAGGTCCGCCGATACAGCCCGCCCCGATCCTTGGCCGCCGGGGTCAGCCGCCGGTGGATCTCCTTGAGCGTCTCGAGGTCGACCGCCTCCGGCCCCTCGTGGGCCCGGGTCCAGACGTAGTCGATGTTGTCCCGATAGCGCCGGATCCGCCGCATCAGCGGGTGCAGGTACTTGTCGAGGCGATCGTCGTCCTCGCGCAGCGCCTGCACGATCTCAGCGGGGCGGAACAGCTTGCCCTCGAGCATGTTGTCGTGGTGGATCCAGGAGAGGATGAGGCGAGGCGAGAGCGGCGCGGGCTCGGGCTGGCGGTGGGCCAGCATCTGGGTTCGATGGTTCTCGAGAGCGCGGATGAACTCGGTTCCTCGCGGCACGGTCGCCTCCTCGGTTCGGCGGGGTGGTGGGCGCCGAGAGGGTATGCAGCATCCGTACCGGGGGCCGGCCGCGACCGCTCAGCGCCCCCGGACGGGGTCGAGGTAGGTCTGGCGCCACTCGGGGTGCCGGGTCGAACGGCCGCGCACCACGTCGAAGAAAGCCTCGGAAATCCGGGATGTTATCTCGCCCGGCCGGCCATTTCCGATGCGCCGGTCGTCCACCTCGCGCACCGGGGTCACCTCGGCCGCGGTGCCGCAGAGGAAGATCTCGTCGGCCACGTACAGCTCGTCGCGGGTGAAGAGGCGCTCCTCGACCACGACATCGAGGTCAGCCGCCAGGGCGAGCACGGTGTCGCGGGTGATGCCGCCGAGGATGCTCGCCCCGTAGGGGGCGGTGATGACCCGCCCGTTCTTGACCATGAACAGGTTCTCGCCGGTGCATTCCGACACATACCCGTGGGTGTCGAGCATGATCGCCTCGTCGTAGCCGGCCTTCATGACCTCGCGCTTGGCTATGACAGAGTTGACATACTGCCCGCAGATCTTTCCCTTCACCATGTTCACGTTGACGTGTATCCGGCTGAAGCTGCTGATCTTGCAGCGGATCCCGTTCTTGAGCCCCTCCTCGCCGAGGTAGGCGCCCCACTTCCAGGTGGCGATGGCGACCCGCACCCGGTTGCCGAGCGCGCCGAGCCCGAGCTGCTCGTCGCCGAGGAAGGCGATCGGCCGCAGGTAGGCCTCGTCGAAGCTGTTGGCCTTGAGGGTCTCGATGCACGCCTCGGCGATCTCGCTGCGCCCGTAGGGGATCTCGAGGCCCAGGATGTGGGCGCTCTCGAAGAGCCGGTCGACGTGCTCTTTGAGCCGGAAGACGTGGCTCTCGCCCGACGCCCGTTTGTAGGCCCGGATGCCCTCGAAGACGCCATAGCCATAGTGCAGGGTATGGGTCAGGACGTGGACCCGGGCCTGCTCGAAGGGGATGATCTCCCCGTCCATCCACAGCTTGTCGGCGTTGAGTGACATTCGGCTCCTCCTCTCGCACATCCGGGGATCGGCGCCGGTCGCCTCGTGCCCGCAACTCGAGGAATGTGCCGACGCTCCGTGTCGGATTGTACTCCTCGAACGCCATGCCGGGCAACGTGGTGGATCCGGCGGGCATGGGATGCCCCGGCGCCGCCGAGGGTCGCCCCCGACCCGCCGACGGGCCGCGCGCCCGATCGGGCGGGACCATTGACAGGTCTTCGGCGGATTGGCGATACACCACCGGACGAACGTTCAGCGGAGGCGGCGGTGGCGCGACCGGAAGAGACGGGGTCCGAACGGGCCGGGGCGGAGCGGACCGGGGCCGATCGGGACGCATCCGGGCAGAGCGGGGCGGGGCGATCCCGGGCGGTGGTGATCATGGCCGCCGGGCTCGGCACCCGCATGCGCTCGGCGACGATCAAGGTGCTGCACCCGGTCGCCGGGCGGCCGATGATCCACTACCCGGTGCAGAGCGCGCTCGAGCTCGGCGCCGAGCGGGTGGTGGTCGTGCTCGGCCACCAGCGCGATCGGGTCGAGGCGGCGCTGCGGGCGGCCTTCCCCGAGGCCCCGATCGAGGTCGCGGTGCAGGCCGAGCAGCTCGGCACGGCCCACGCGGTGCTCTGCGCCCGCCCGGCGCTCGCCGACTTCGACGGCGACGTCTTCATCCTCTCGGGCGACGTGCCCACCCTGCCCACCGCCACGATCCAGGCCCTCGACACGGTCACCGGCGAGGCCGCGGTGGGGGTGCTCGGCATGCGCCTCGACGACCCGGGGACCTACGGCCGGCTGGTGAGCGAGGGCGGCCGGCTGGCCCGCATCACCGAGTTCCGCGACGCCGACGACCGGGTCCGGGCCATCCGCGAGGTCAACGCCGGGGTCTACCGGGCCGACGCCCGCTTCCTCTTCGAGACCCTGGGCCACCTCGACAGCGACAACGCCCAGGGCGAGTACTACCTCACTGATATCGTCGCCGCCGCCGCCGAGCAGGGGCGGGGCACCGCGGCCCTGATCCTCGACGGCGAGGCGGCGGCCGACGCCGAAGGGGTCAACGATCGCCTCGACCTCGCCGCCGCCGAGCGCCGGATGCAGACGCGGCTGCGCACCCACCTCATGCAGACCGGGGTCACCCTGCTCGACCCGGCGCGCACCACCCTGCACGCGGGGGTCGAGGTGGGCCCCGACACGGTCATCGAGCCCGACGTGGCCCTGCTCGGCCACACGGTCGTCGGGCCCGGCTGCCACATCGAGCAGGGCTGCCGCATCGCCGACAGCCACATCGGCCACGGGGCGCACATCAAGGGCCAGAGCCACATCGAGGCCGCCCGCATCGGCGACGGGTGTCAGGTGGGGCCGTTCGCCCGTCTGCGCACCGGCACCGTGCTCCACGAGAAGGTGAAGGTGGGCAACTTCGTCGAGACCAAGAAGACCGTGCTCGAGGCGGGGGCCAAGGCCAGCCACCTCAGCTACCTCGGCGACGCGCACGTCGGGGCCGGGGCCAACATCGGCGCCGGCACCATCACCTGCAATTACGACGGGGTGAACAAGTTCCGCACGACCATCGGCGCGGGCGCGTTCATCGGCTCCGACACCCAGCTCGTCGCCCCGGTCTCGGTGGGCGACGGCGCGTTCGTGGGCGCGGGCAGCACCATCACCCAGGACGTGCCCCCCGACGCGTTGGCCCTCAGCCGGGGGCGGCAGGCCAACGTCGACGGCTGGGCGAAGCGGCGTCGGGCGCGGCTGGCCGAAGAGGCCGCCGACCGGCGGAAGGACTGAACCATGTGCGGCATCGTGGGCTACGTCGGCCCCCAGCAGAGCGCCGAGATCCTGATCGGGGGCCTCGAGCGCCTCGAATATCGGGGCTATGACTCGGCGGGCCTCGCCATCCACCACGAGGGGGTCACCCGGGTCGCCCGCTCGGTGGGCAAGCTGGTCAACCTCAAGAAGCAGCTCGCCGCCGAGCCGCTGCCCGGCGCGCTGGGCATCGGCCACACCCGCTGGGCGACCCACGGCCGCCCCTCGGAGGAGAACGCCCACCCCCACACCGCCGGCCCGGTCACGGTGGTGCACAACGGCATCGTCGAGAACCACCTCGAGCTGCGCCGGGACCTCGAAGCCCGGGGGCACACCTTCCTCAGCGAGACCGACACCGAGATCTTCAGCCACCTCGTGCGGGAGCGCATCGACCTCGGGGACGACCTCGAGGCCGCCGTGCGCCACACCCTGGGGCGGGTCGAGGGCAGCTACGCCATCGCCGTGATCTCGGACACCGAGCCGGACAAGATCGTCGCCGCCAAGAACGCCAGCCCGCTCGTCGTCGGCATCGGCGAGGGCGAGATGTTCCTCGCCAGCGACATCCCCGCGCTGCTGAGCCACACCCGGGACTTCATCTTCCTGCACGAGGGCGAGGTGGCGGTGCTCGACGCCGACGGGGTCGCGCTGTCGACCACCGACGGCGCCCCGGTCGAGCGGGCCCCCAAGCACATCACCTGGAGCCCGTCGCAGGCCGAGAAGGGCGGCTACAAGCACTTCATGCTCAAGGAGATCCACGAGCAGCCCCGGGCGATGACCGACACCCTGCGGGGGCGGGTCTCACTCGAGACCGGCGACGTGCACTTCGAGGACGTGAAGCTCGACGCCGCGGCGGTGAAGCGCATCTCCCGGATCTACATCTGCGCCTGCGGCACCGCGTGGCACGCGGGGCTCGTCGGCAAGCGGGTCATCGAGCAGTCGGCCCGCATCCCGGTCGAGGTCGACCTGGCCAGTGAGTTCCGCTACCGCGAGCCGCTGGTCGACGAGAATACGCTGTTCATCGCCGTCAGCCAGTCGGGCGAGACCGCCGACACCCTCGCCGCGCTCAAGGAGGCCCGCCGGCTCGGGGCCCGGGTGCTCAGCGTATGCAACGTCATCGAGAGCAGCATCGCCCGGGAGAGCGACGACATCGTCTATACCCACGCCGGGCCCGAGATCGGGGTCGCGTCGACCAAGGCGTTCATGACCCAGATGCTGGCGCTCAACCTGCTCGCCGTCTGGCTCGGCCGCCGCCGGGGCACGCTCGACGAGGCGACCGCCCGCAAGCGACTCGACGCGCTGGTGCACCTGCCGGGGCACGTCGAGGCGCTCGTCGCCCGCAGCGCCGAGGTCGAGCGGATCGCCGCCCGCCACGTGCACGCCCGGGACATGCTCTTCCTCGGCCGGGGCGAGAACTTCCCCATCGCGCTCGAGGGCGCGCTCAAGCTCAAGGAGATCAGCTACATCCACGCCGAGGGCTACGCCGCCGGCGAGATGAAGCACGGGCCCATCGCGCTCATCGACGAAGACATGCCGGTCGTCGTGATCACCCCCGAGGGCAGCCACTACGACAAGACCGCCAGCAACCTGCAAGAGGTGCGGGCCCGGCTGGGGCAGGTGATCGCGGTGGCCACCGAGGGGGACGACGGCATCGAGGCGTTCGCCGACGACATCATCCGGGTGCCCCGGGTCGACCAGTCGCTCCAGCCCTTCGTGACGACGGTGCCGATGCAGCTCCTCGCCTATCACGTCGCCGATCTGAAGGGCACCGACGTCGACCAGCCCCGCAACCTGGCCAAGAGCGTGACCGTCGAGTGAGCCCGTGAAGCGACCCCCCACCGCCCGGGGCGAGGCCCCGCCGCCCGGCCGGCTGCCCGACGCGCTGGCCGACCTCAACCCCATCCAGCGGGAGGCCGTGCTGCACGACGAGGGCCCGCTGCTGCTGCTCGCCGGGGCGGGCAGCGGCAAGACCCGGGTCGTCACCCGGCGCATCGCCCGGCTGCTCGGCGAGGGCGCCGACCCCGAGAGCATCCTGGCGCTGACGTTCACCAACCGCGCCGCCCGCGAGATGCGGGAGCGGGTGGGCGGGCTGCTGCGCCTCGACCGCCCGCCGCCGCTCCAGATCTCGACCTTCCACGCGCTGGGGGCCCGGTTCCTGCGGCGGCACGCCGAGTGGTTCGGCCGCAGCCGGGGCTTCACGATCTACGACGACGCCGACCAGATCGCGATGATCCGGGAGGCGGCGGCGATCCAGCGGGTCGACCTCAAGGTGGCCGAGGCCAAGGTGGTGCGGCGGGCGCTGGACGAGGCCAAGAACGCCGGCGAGGGGGCCGCGGCGGCGGTGCTGCCGGTGGACTTCGCCAGCCGCCTCGACGGCACCCGGCTCGGGGCCGACTACGACGACCTGCTCGAGCGGGCCGACGCCTTCGACTTCGGCGACCTCATCGTGCGCCCGGCCGAGCTGATGGGCCAGGAGCCGCACGTCGCCGACCTGTACCGCCGCCGCTGGCGGTGGCTGCTCGTCGATGAGTTCCAGGACACCAACGCCGCGCAGTACCGCTGGCTCAAGCACCTCGCCCCGCCCGGCAGCCGGGCCAACCTCTTCGTCGTCGGCGACGACGACCAGTCGATCTACGGCTGGCGGGGGGCCGAGGTGGAGAACATCCTCAGGTTCCCCGAGGAGTACCCCTCGGCCCGGGTGGTGCGCCTCGAGCAGAACTACCGCAGCCACCGGCACATCCTCGACGCGGCCAACGAGGTCATCGCCCACAACCGCCGCCGGCTGGGCAAGAACCTGTGGACCGAGGCCACCGACGGCATGCGGCTCGAGCTGCACGAGGCCGCCGAGGGCCGGGGCGAGGCCCGGTGGGTCGCCGGCCGCATCACCCAGCTCTGCCGCACCGAGGGCGTCGCCCCGGGCGAGATCGCGGTGCTGATGCGGGCCAATCACCTCTCGCTGGGCGTCGAGGAGAACCTGCGGCTGATGGGCGTGCCCCACACCGTCGTGCGGGGGCGCTCGTTCTACGACCGGGCCGAGGTGCGCGACGCGCTGGCCTACGTGCGGCTGCTGGTCAACCCCCACGACGAGGTCGCCTTCCGCCGGGCGGTCAATACGCCCTCCCGGGGCATCGGGCCCAAGAGCCTGGAGAAGCTGTCCAACTTCGCCGCGGGGCGCGACGGCTCGCTGTGGGAGTCGGTGCGCCCGGCGCTCGACCGGGGCAAGCTGCGGGGCAAGGCCGCCGCGGGGCTGCGGGCCTTCCTCGACGTGCTCGACGCGCACCGCGAAGAGCTGGACGAGGCGGGGCACCCGACCGACAGCCGGGGCCCCGCCGAGCGGGTCGAGGCGGCGCTGAAGGCGAGCGGCTTCCTCGGCGACCTCGAGGTCGGGGCGGGGGCCGGCGAGCAGGACCGCCAGCGCTTCGAGAACGTGCATCGGCTGCTGCAGGCGCTGGCCGACTTCGAGCAGTCCGGCGGCCCGACGGGCATCCTGTCGGCCGGGCTCGACGGCGGGCCCCGGCCGGCGAGCCTCGCGGCCTACATGGAGCAGGTCAAGCTCATCAGCGAGGTCGACGTCGCCGACCCCGGCCTGGGCGCGGTCTCGCTGATGACGGTGCACGCCGCCAAGGGCCTGGAGTTCCCGGTGGTGTTCCTGATGGGGCTCGAAGAGGGCCTCTTCCCCCACCACCGCTCGCTGGACGACGACGACAAGATCGAAGAGGAGCGCCGGCTGGCCTACGTGGCCATCACCCGGGCCCGCCAGCGGCTGTTCCTCACCTGGGCCCGCGAGCGGCGCTCGTTCGCCGAGACCCGGCGCAACAAGCCCAGCCGGTTCCTCAAGGAGCTGCCCGCCGACGCCGTCGAGGCCCGGTTCCAGCCCGAGCCGCCGCCCATGCGCCGCCGGCGCTCGAGCAGCCGCTTCGGCGGCGGGGGCTACGCGACCGGCCGCCGCTCGGGCCGGGCCGAGGCCGCCCGGGAGGCCTACGAGCGCGACCGTGAAGAGGCCCTGTACAGCGACCCGCCCGCGCCGGACCACATCGGCGGCGGCGGGCAGTGGCGCGCGGGCATGAAGGTCTACCACGCCAACTTCGGGGTCGGCACCGTCACCGACATCCGCCGGGGCTCGACCCCCCGGCTGGTGATCGACTTCCCCGACATCGGCACCAAGACCATCGGCGCCGCCTGGGTCTCGCCCTACGAGGGCTGAGGCGGGCCCATGACCCAGCCCGTCGCGCTGCTGCTGACCCTGCTCACCGAAGGGCTCGTCGTCGTCGCGCTCGTGCGCGCCGCCCGCTGGCGCCCGCCGACCCTCGCCCGTTGGATCACGGCCGCCGCCTGCGCCTCGCTGCTCACCCACCCGGTCGCGTGGTGGGCCAACGGCGCGCTGCCTCTGCCCCTCTGGCCCCGGGCGCTGCTCATCGAGGCCGCCGTCGTGCTCGCCGAGGCCGGGCTCTACCGGGCGCTGGCCCCCACCGATCTGCGGCGCGCGTTCGCCGCGGCCGCGCTGGCCAACGGGGCCTCGTTCGGGCTGGGGGTCCTGCTCACGATCTGACCGCGGCCGGCGCGGACGCCGATCGCGCTCTGCCGAGCAGCGCCGCGAGCAGCACCGGCACCTCGACCCAGGCGTGCACCGCGGCGATGACCCCGTACAGCCGCCGGCTGCCGCCGAAGTCGTGGGTGAAGGCGATCAGCGTGGCCCCGCCGACCGCCATCCACAGCGCCGCGAGCCACGGCGACGGCCGACCCCCGGCCAGCCGGGGCAGCAGGTGCAGCACCGCCGCGTAGTGCATGCACTGGGCGAAGACGAGCGCCGAGAAGAGGTGCACCGCCGCCGGCCGATCGAGCCACGGGCGGGGCACGTAGACCGGCAGGTGATCGGCCAGCGCGCCCGCGCCGAGCGGGGACCACTCCAGGGCATGGGCCCCGATCGCCTGGGCGGCGGCCAGCGGCCAGCCGGTCGCGATGAGCGCGGGCGCCAGCACGAAGGCGGCCACGGCCCCCACCAGCAGCCGGCGGTCGCCGGGGGCGGCCTCGGCGACGAAGCCCAGCGGGGTCAGGTTGTGCAGCCCGGCGAGCAGCACCGCGGTCAGCAGCGGATCGGCGATGGCCCCCAGCCCCACCGCCAGGACGACCAGCGCGCCCGTCGCCGCCGCGCCGGCCCCCCGGCGCCACAGCAGCGGCAGAGTCGAGGCGGCGAGCGCGGCGACGGCCAGCAGCTCCAGGGGGCGCAGGGTGGAC
Organism: bacterium; assembly: GCA_030426085.1. GTDB lineage: Bacteria > Myxococcota_A > Bradymonadia > UBA7976 > UBA1532 > JACKDM01. The sequence goes on from JAUHYW010000077.1 coordinate 44,619, forward strand.
GCCGACGCCCGGCCCGACAGCGCCGCGACGCGCAGGCCGACCACGGCGAGCAACAGCACGCCGGTCACCGCCACCGCCGGCCACGGCCAGCGGCCACCGAAGCGTCGGCGCACATAGCCCAGCTCGGCGAGCACATGGGGCAGCCCCAGCGCGGCGAGGCTGACGGTGTAGGTGGCGAGGGGGGCGGCGACGGCGGCGACGGCGAGCCCCAGCCCGGCGCCCGCCGCGGCGCCGGCCCGACGGGCGCGGCTCACCGGCGCGTGCGGCGCAGGCCGATGGCCAGCAGGAGCCCCAGCGCCAGCGCACCCGCGCCGAACGGGCCGCCGGCGACGCCGGCGTCGCAGCCGCCCTTCCCCTCGGGCGCGGCCTGCGCCGGTTCGGGGGCCTTCTCGGCGGGGGCCTTCTCGGCGGGCGCCTCCTCCGGGGCGGTCTTCTCGGCGGGCGCCTTCTCCGGGGTCTTCTCGGCGGGCGCCTCGGCCTTCTCCGGGGCGGCGGCCGCCTCCCCCGGATGGCACTTCAGGCAGACGCGGCACTTCGTCTTCGGCGGCGTGCCCCCGCTGTAGTCGAGGCGGCAGCAGCGATCGGGCTGACAGGTGCCCGGCCCGGTGTCCCCCTCGCACGGCGCGCCCTTCTCGGCGCCGCGGCAGCTCGCCTCGCTCATCGTGATCAGATCGGCGTGGGCGGCCCCCGAGCCGAGCAAAGCCAGCCCCCCGAAGCCGAGCAACAGCACACTCACCAGACCGACGCGCGCCATGATCCCTCCCCGGCCGACGGCGACCCGAGTATCGGACGCGACCCCGCGCCGGTCAAATGGGCACAGCGGGCTCAGGGCGCCTCGATCACCACCCGACACAGGACCGTATTGTCCGCCTCGAGATCGGCGCCCCAGATCAGGGCCGCCGCGCTGTCCCAGCCGATGGCGTCGTAGCCGTCCTTGGGCCCGACCGCCGCCGCGCTGTGCACCGTCGCCGCGTCCCAGCCGCCCACGTCGAACGACGGCGCCTTCCACCCGGCCGGCTCCTCGGTGATCGCCCACTCGCAGGCGGTCAGCGGATCGGCCGCCCGCTCGCAGCTCTTGTCGAGCGGCGCTGCGTGCACCACCAGGCAGCGCCACGACCCGTCGCTGACCCCCACCACCGCCCCGGTGCGGGTGTCGGTGATCTGGGCGATGAAGCCCCCATCCCCCATCTGCTGGCGGTCGCTGCCGATGTACTCCAGCCCGGAGTCGTTCTCCTTGAAGTCCTTCAGCACGAAGTTGAGCACCAGGGGGTAGTCGCCCTCGAAGCTCACCCGCTCGGCGTTGAACGACCGCTCGGTGGTGATCGAGACCGAGTCCTCGGCGATGAGCGTCTCGCCGAGGTAGGCGGCGAACCAGTTGTCGGCCCACGCTTCGAGCAGGAAGCGGTCGCCGGCCTGGATGTCTTCGTTGACGGCACCCTCGTCCCCGCCGCAAGCGGCGAAGGCGACGGCGAGCAGGATCAGGATGCGGCGCATGGGCACACTCCGGTGATGGGGCTCGTCGGATCACGCGCCGTTCCCCGGCCGGGACCGCAATCGGCAGCCAACCGGATTCCGGCTACTGTACAGAGGCACCGGCCCGTATCGTCCTCCTGCACCGTCGTCGAGGAGCCCATGAACGACGCCCCCGGGCAGGCCGCGCCCCGCCCCGCTCGGCGCCCGTGGCGCGTCGCGCTCGCCGAGCACGCCCGGCGGTTCGCGCGCGGCCGCCCGGTGGAGCCCGAGGTGCAGCGGGCGTTCGAGGCCTACTGCGACGACCTCATGGGGCGGGCCTCCCCCTGGCTCCTCACCTTCTTCATCGTCGTGGTCGTTGCGTGGTGGCCGACCGACGCGCTCCTCTACGCCGGGCAGCCCCGCGCCCAGCGCGCTCTGTTCACGATCCGGGCCCTGATCGTGATCGCCCACGTCTTCTGGCTCACGCTCGGCCGCCGCGCGCTGCGGCGGCGGCCGGCGCGCTGGGGCACCTTCATCGCCGTCAGCGAGGCGTGGATGCTCGGGGCCATGGCGGGGGTCGTCGGCGGCCTCGACACCCCCTGGGGCTACTACCTCTTCATCTGGCCCCTGGCCTCGGTGGGCCTGGCCCGCCCGCTGTGGGATCGGATGGCCCGGGTGACGGTGCTCGGCATGGGCGCGCTGGCGTGCTACGTCGTCGCCTCGGGCACGCCCCTCGACGACCCCCGCCTGCCGCCGGCCGTCAGCTACATGCTGTTCTGCTGCCTCTTCTGCGGGCTGGTCGGCCACGGCATGTGGCTGCTGCTGCGGGAGAACTTCGTGCAGCGGCGGCTCATCGAGTCGCAGCGGCAGCGCCTCGACGGCTTCCGGCAGGAGCTCGAGCAGCAGGTCGCCGCCCAGACCAGCGACCTGCAAGTGCTCAGCCGGCGGCTCGAGACGCTGCGCGAAGAAGAGCGGGGCTGGATGGCCCGCGAGCTGCACGACGCGCTGGGGCAGGAGCTGACCGCCGCCCGCTACGCGCTCGACCTGGTGCGCACCCGCCTGTCGGGCGCCGACGCCCGGGTCGACGGGGCCCTGGTCGACATCCACCGCCGGCTGGGGCTGGCCCACGAGAGCGTCCGCCGCATCCTGCAGCGGCTGCGCCCCCGGGTGCTCGACGAGCTGGGGCTGTCGGCGGCGCTGTCGTGGCTGGCC
>JAUHYW010000078.1 GCA_030426085.1 bacterium
GGGCCGGGATCGGGCCACCCGTGAAGTGGCGGGTCGTCGGCTCGGGCCGAGGGTGGTGTCGCTCGGGGTGTGGCTCGACGGCGGCTCGGGCCGGGATCGGGCCACCCGTGAAGTGGCGGGTCGTCGGCGGGTCGGCGGCTCGGGCTGAAGATGGCTTGCTCGGCGGGTAGCGGACGGCGGCTCGGGCCGGGATCGGGCAGCCCGGATCGAGGTGCCGGATCGAGGTGCCAGGCACATGGTGTAGCCCGCCAGGGCACATGGTGTAGCCCGCCAGGGGCCGCGGGCACATGGTGTAGCCCGCGAGGGGCCGCGCTACTCGTCGCCCACCGGCCCGTCGAGCTGGTTCGGGTCGCAGTACGGCGTCGTCTGGTGGACCATCAGCCGCGGGCCCACCGCGTCGTTCCCCAATAGGGTGCCCCAATAGGGTGCCAACCATCCTATGGAGGGGAGGAGCCCAATAGGGTGCCAACCATCCTATGGAGGGGAGGAGCAGGGGGAGGACCCGAGGTTCGGATTCGGGTGTTGGTCGGGCGTCTGTCGACCCTCTGCCCCCACGCAGCCACGACGCTCGGCGGTCCTGATGTGCTCGACGGCGCCCGCGCCCGCGCCCGCGCTCCAATCCAGGCGCACCGCGCCCGCACGCCCGACCCCGGCGCCCCGCCAACCCGCATCCTGCTCACGCTTGCGCGAGCCCGCCGCGCGCTACCCGCCGGCCTCCGGCAGCAGCACCGCCGGCCGGCACCCCTCCTCCGGGAACCCCACCGCCTCCCACCCCTCCCGCAGCGCGTGCAGCGCCGCCCGGTACGCCGTCACGAACGCATCGTACGCCTCGCCCCACGCCCTCCGCAGTGTCTTGCACCGCGTATGCACCCGCGGCGCCGGCGACTTCTTCGTCCGTGGCGGCCGGGTATGCGGGTCGACCTCCACCAGCGCCGCCGCCCCCACCACCCGCGTCGGCCACGGCGCCGGATGCCGCTCCACCGCCAACTTCACCAGTTCGACCCACTTCGCCCGCAGCGCATCCTCACTCAGCCCGGCCCACATCGGCGGCGGCGTCAGCCGCACCACCTTGCGCAGCGCCACGTCGCCCAGCGTCGGCTTCGGGCCGCGCCGCCCGCCCTGGGCCCACCGCTGCCGCAGCGCACCCAGCCGCGTGCGGTCGTACCACACCCCCACCAGCGGCCGACCGTCCGTCACCGCCCGCACCCACTGGATCCCGGGCCAGCACCCCGGGGTCTCGACCAGCCCCTCCTTCACCCCGTGCGCAGCCAGATAAGCCAGCCGATCCGCCAAGGCGCCGTCGTCCAGGATCGCGATGTCCCGCGTGCGCCGATCCCAATAGCAGCCCGGCCAGTCGAACAGCTCGCCCAGCTCTTTCGAGATGTTGGCCTTGATGTGGCACTTGAAGCGGGCCTTCCACTCGGCGCTCTCGAACGCCGCCACGATGTGCAGGTGGTTGCTCGTGCCTCCGGCGAAGTACAGGTGCACATGCGCGCCGTACAGCTCCAGCGCCCGCCCGATCACGCCCAGCATGCGCCGGCTGCACTCGTCACCCGGCCGCATCAGCAGGCGGCTGTGCATGCAGCGCATCGTGATCTCGAACGGGGTCCAGGGTCGGGGGACGAACATCAGCGGGCGGGGCATCGGCGCCTCCGAGAGAAGTGGTCTCGAAGGGCTCATCGATCAGCCGACGCCGTTGTTGCGCAGAATCGTGAATCGAGGGGTCGGGGCGCGCTATGCAGTGCGGAGGATCTTCTCCATCTTCTTGCCCTTCGCGAGCTCGTCCACGAGCTTGTCGAGGTACCGCGCCTTCCGCGTGAGCGGGTTCTCGATGGTCTCGACCCGGTAGCCGCAGATGACGCCCGTGATCAGGTGTGCCGCCGGGTTCAGCGTGGCGCGGTCGAAGAACTCTGCGAAGGTCACCTCCTCTTCGATCAACTGCCGCAGCTTCGCGTCATCGAAGCCGGTCAGCCACTCGATCACCTGATGGAGCTCCGCCTCGAGCCGGCCCTTCTTCTCGACCTTCGCCACGTACAGCGGATAGACGGTCGAGAGCTTCATCTTCGCGATCCGCGCGTCGTGTTCGGGTGTCGTCGTCGGCATCGTTCAACCTCTGAATGGTCTCCACCGCGTAGAGCCGGTGGCTCGCTCTCGTATATCAGGGATCGGCGCGGACCGTGTGCCGGGTTCAGGCCGGCGGGTGGGGCGGCGGCTGTCGCCGGGCGGGCTTTCTGTTAGCGTGGCCCGGCATCACCGCCGGAGGCCCCCATGCCGCCCACCGAACGCGTCGTCACCCGCACCTGCCCGCTGTGTGAAGCCACCTGCGGCCTGCGCATCACCCTGCGGGCGAACGGCGACGCGACGCGGGCGGTGAAGGTCGCCGGCGATCCGGGCGATGTCTTCAGCAAAGGCTTCATCTGCCCCAAGGGGGCCGCGCTCGGCGCGCTGCATCACGACCCCGACCGGCTGACCCGGCCCCGGATCCGGGAGGGGGACGCGTGGCGCGAGGTCGGGTGGGACGAGGCCTTCGCCTACATCGACGCGAAGCTGCGGCCGATCCTGGCCGACGGCGACCGGGACGCGCTGGCGGCGTACGCCGGCAACCCCAACGTGCACACCCTCGCCGGCATGATCTACGGGCCGGCGCTCCGGCGGTCGCTGGGCACGCGCAACCTGTACTCGGCGAGCACCGTCGACCAGATGCCGCGGCACGTCGCGAGCGGGTGGATGTATGGCGACCCCGACCGCATCCCGGTGCCCGACCTCGATCGGACCGATCTGCTCTACATCTTCGGGGCCAACCCGGCGGTGTCCAACGGCAGCCTCGCCACCGCGCCCGATTGGCCGGGGCGGATCCGGGCCATCCGCGAGCGGGGCGGGCGGGTCGTCGTCTTCGACCCCCGGCGCACGGCGACCGCCGGGCTGGCCGACGCCCACCATGCCATCCGGCCGGGCACCGACGCCGCGCTGATGCTCTCGATGGCTCGGGTGCTCTTCGAGGCCGGGCGGGTGGGTCTCGGGCGGCTGGCGGACATCACGAAGGGGGTCGATGCCATCCGGGGTGTCATCTGCGGGGGCCCGGGCGACTTCGCGCCGGAGCGCATCGGGCCCGTCTGTGGCATCGCCCCGGATGACATCCGCCGGCTGGCGCTGGATCTCGCCGATGCGCCCCGAGCCGCGGTCTACGGCCGCATCGGCACCCAGGCGGCGCGCTTCGGCACGCTGGCGGCGTGGACGGTCGATCTGCTCGGGCTGCTGACCGGTCACCTCGATACGCCCGGCGGGGCGATGTTCCCCCGGGCCCTGCACGAGCGGCCGGTGCATGGTCGAGGGCGTGGCTTCCGGGTGGGTCGGCGTCATGGGCGGGTGGCCGGTGATCCCGAGGTGCGCGGTGAGCTGCCCGCGGTGCGCTTGGCCGATGAGATCACGACCCCCGGGCCGGGGCGGATCAGGGCGCTGTTCGTCGTCGCCGGCAACCCGGTGCTCTCGGTGCCCGGCGGCGATCGGCTCGACGCGGCGCTGGCGCAGCTCGAGCTGATGGTGGCGGTCGATCCGTACCTCAACGCGACCACCCGCCGGGCGCATGTCATCCTGCCCCCGCCCGGCCCGCTGCACCGGCCCCACTACGATCTGGCCTTCTACACGCTCTCGGTGCGCGACGTCGCCCGCTTCAGCCCGCCGGCGCTGCCGTGGGCCGGGCCGTCCGAGGCCGGGATCCTGGCCCGGCTGACGCTGCTGGTGCTGGGCATGGGGCCGAAGGCCGATCCGGCGCTGGTCGAGCAGCAGATCGTGGGGCACCTGCTGGGCAAGGCGGCGGCCGATCCGGCGAGCCCGGCGCACGGGCGCGATCCGCGGGCGATGGCGGCGCAGCTTCGCGGGGAGAGCGGGCCCGAGCGGGTGCTGGACGCGCTCATCCGCACCGGCCCCCGGGGGGAGGGCTTCGGCGCCGATCCCGATGGCTGGACGCTCGCCCGCCTCGCCGCCGCGCCGGGCGGGGTGGACTTCGGGCCGCTCGCGCCGCGCCTGCCCGCCTCGCTGGCGACGCCGGATGGTCTGATCGATGCCTTCCCCGATGCCATCCGGGGGGATCTGCCCCGCCTGCGGGCGTGGCTCGCCGATCCGCCCGACGGCCTGCTGCTCATCGGCCGGCGGCACCTGCGCTCGAACAACTCGTGGCTGCACAACGTGCCCAAGCTCGCCCGGGGCCGCGATCGCTTCACGCTGCGGATCCATCCGGCCGACGCGGCGGCTCGGGGGGTCGCCGACGGGGCCGCGGTGCGGTTGAGCGCGCGGAGCGACGCCGAGGCCGCGGTGCAGGCGACGGCGCAGGTGACCGACGAGGTCATGCGGGGGGTGGTGAGCCTGCCCCACGGGTGGGGGCACGCCGTCGAGGGCAGCGGGCTGTCGGTCGCGTCGAAGGTCGGCGGGCCGAACGTCAACCGGGTGACTCAGCCGGTGGTCGACCCGCTGTCGGGCAACGCCGCGCTCAACGGGGTGCCGGTCGAGGTGCGCCCGATCGGGTGAGCGCCGGGGTCACTCGGCGCCGATGGCGCCCAGGCACTTCTCGGGCACCGCGAACGCCTCGACGAGCGCCAGCGCGTGGGGCCGCAGCTCGGCGCAGAGGGCGTCGACCTCGTCGCAGACGGCGCGGGCCTTGTCCCCATCGAGGTAGCCGTTCTCCAGGAACCAGGCCCGGTCGCGCTCGATGGCATACAGGCCGTGCAGCCGGGTCAGATCGGTGAGGATCGCCCGCTGCTCGGCCGGCCCGCCGAAGTCGTCGAGCGCGGCGTGCAGCGCGTCGAGGGTCAGCCGCTCGGCGTAGGCCCCGGCCAGGGCGAGCGCGTGGTTCTGGACCTGGTTGAACGCTTCGAAGGACGACATCCGGCCGAGCCGCTTCTGCAGCCGCATGCCCAGCGAGTGGGTCAGGTCGGCCTGGCGGGCGGCCATGATCTGGGCGTGCCACTCGCGGTCGCGCAGGTGGTCGCGGTCGGTGCGCTGGGTGATGTAGGGGTTGCGGTCGAAGGCTGCGGCGACGGCCCGCCCGGCGAAGTGGCGCACGAGGCCGAAGATGCGCGAGTCGTCGAACTGCCGCTGGAACTCGGTCAGCAGCGCCCGGGCGACGAGCTGCATCAGCACGGTGTTGTCGCCCTCGAAGGTGGTGAAGATGTCGCTGTCGGCCTTCAGCGCGGCGAAGCGGTTGCGGGCGGCGTAGCCCTGCCCGCCGCACGCCTCGCGGCATTCCTGGATCACGTCGGTGGCGTGCCACGTCGCGTGGGCCTTGAGCGCGGCGGCCCGGGCTTCGAGGCTCTGGGCCCGGTCCTCGCCCTCGGGGGTGGGGTCGCCGTCCATCGCCTCCCAGTCGCGGACGAGGGCCTCCTGAGCGAAGCCGATGGCATAGGTCGCCGCGATGCGGGGCAGCAGGCGCCGCTGGTGGCTGGGGTAGTCCAGGATGAGCCACTCCTGGGCGCCCTTGTCGCCGAACTGCCGCCGGCGGGCGGCGTAGCGGGTGGCGATGGTCAGGGCCACCCGGCTGACGCTCACCGCGGCCCCGGCGATGCTCACCCGGCCGCCGACGAGCGTGCCCAGCATGGTGAAGAAGCGCTTGCCATCGCTGACGATGTCGCTGTGATAGGTGCCATCGGGGCGGACCTCGGCGAAGCGATCGAGCAGGTGGGTCCGGGGCACCTCGACGTGCTCGAACCAGATCTGGCCGTTGTCGACGCCGTCGAGCCCCATCTTGGGCCCGCAGTCTTCGACGCGGATCCCGGGCAGCAGCGCCCCGTCGGCGTCGCGCAGCGGCACGAGCAGGGCGTGCACCCCCCGGCTCACCCCGCCGACGACGAGCTGGGCGAAGACGGTGGCCATGCGCCCGTCGCGGGCGGCGTTGCCGATCCACTCCTTGCGGGCGAAGTCATCCGGGGTGTGCACCACGAAGACATCCCGCTCGGGGTCGTAGGTGGCGGTGGTCTCGAGCGCGCGCACGTTCGATCCGTGGCCCCGCTCGGTCATGGCGAAGCAGCCGGGCAGTGTCATGTCGACCGCCTGCTTCAAGACGTCATGGTGCTTCTCGGTGCCCAGCGCGCGCACGCTGCCGGCGAAGAGGCCGAACTGCACCCCGCACTTGACCGTGAGGCTGACGTCGAACAGCGCCAGCGTCTCGAAGGCGGCGACGAAGCGGCTCAGGGCCCCCTCGGGGTCGGTCTCGGGGTAGGCCCGCCGGCCCACGCCGGCCTCGGCGACCCGCTCGAGCCACTCGAGCACCTGCCGCCGCTGATCGGCGATGGGGCGGTCGTAGACGTGGGTGAAGCTGGGGTGGCTCAGCAGCGCGCGCGCCGCCGCCCGGTCGTCGGGGCGCAGGCGCTCGAGCCAGCGGGTGATGGGGGTGACGTCGAGGTCGACCGGCTCGAGGCAGCCGAAGGCGGCGCAGCGGGACGGCGGCGCGATGAGCTCGGTGATCGCGTCGGGGTCGGCCAGCCCCATGCGCTCGGCGACCGCCCGGACCCGGGCCCGGTCGTCGTCGGCGGCGTCGCGGGCCAGGGCCAGCCCCAGCGCGGTGAGGTCGTCGGGGTCGTGGCCGTCGGCCCGGCGGGTGAGGTCGTCGGCCAGCCGGCGCAGCGCGGCGGCGCTCGGCGGGGCGTCGGGGTCGAGCCAGGGGGCGAGCGCCTCGGCGTCGGCGCCCAGATCGGCGGCGGTCCGGCGGATGAGCGCGATCTCGGCGGGGGCCAGCGCGCCGTCGGCCCAGGCGACATAGATGAGCGGCAGCAGAGGCAGCAGGCGGTCGTCGGTCACGCTGGGCATCGGGGCCTCCCCGGGGTCGGATGCGAGTGCGGATGCGGGGGGTAGGGTGCCCGATCGGCGGTCGGCGTTACAGGGCGCGGCAGTCGGCGGGCACGTCGGCCGCGCCGAAGCTGTAGGGGCGGGCCTGCTTGATGAGCAGGGTGCGGTCGGGGCCGAGGTGCTTGAACTCGATGTCCATGGCGAACCACGGGTTCTCGTTCCGGGGGTCGATGCGGGGCTGGAAGTGCCAGTGGATGGCCCGCAGGGCGCAGGCGATGTCTTCGATCTCGGGCTCGGCGAGCACCGGCGCCCCGTGGCGCAGCGAGCTGCGGGCCAGCCGGGTGATGCGCGGGGCCCGGCGGCGGTCGAAGAGGATCTGCTCGGTCTGCACGCCCGGGGCGGGGTTGGTCACCAGCGCCTCGCCGTGCTGGGCGTTGAGGTAGTACTGCTCGCGGATGGGCTCGAGCACGTTGCGGCTGATGCCGACCCCGTTGGCCCGCTCGCCGGGGAAGGCCCGGTGCACCAGCACCGCCATGGCGACCCGGCCCTGGTCGATGCCGAACCAGGCGCGCTCGTCCCACGCCCGCTCGAGGTACAGGCTGGCCCACACCGCGCGGATGGCGTCCTCGACCCCGTGCGCGCCGGGGCCCCGCTCGTCGGCGTCGACCCCCACCGAGGTGTAGAGCCCCGCGCCGTTGAAGCCGGGCAGGTCTTCGGTGTTGCTGCTGCTGCGGAAGCGCACCCGGTCGCCGGGGAAGCGCGCGGCGACGTAGGCCTCGACCTCGGCGAGCAGCGCCGGCTCGACCGGGTGGAGCTCGATGAGGCGGCGGACCTCTTCGAGCGCGACCCGCCGGAAGCGGGGGTCGGCGTCGAAGCGGGGGTCTTCGCGGCGCAGGGCGAGGCGGTCGAGGGCGCCGCTGGCCTGCGCGTGCTCGATGCCATGCGCCAATGGGATCGCCATGGCGTCGGCCGGGGTGGTGATGGGGCCCAGGCAGCCGTCGAAGGGCGAGTCGACCCGCCCCAGCTCGGCGAGCTGAGCGGCCTTGGCGCCGATGGCCGGCAGGTCCGACAGCGCGCGCCCGGCCAGCGGCTGCACGCCGCGCACGTCGGGGTCGAGGCGGGGGGAGAGCGGCGGGCCGTCGGGGCGGCGGGCGTCCCAGAACGCCTGGGCCTCTTCGGGGTCGGCCGGGCGCACGGTCCAGCCGTCGGCGGCCACGTCGAGCCGCACCAGCGCGCCGAAGTGGGGGGCGAAGGTGGGGTGGGTCCGGGCGTCGCGCAGCGCCATGTTGGGGGTGTCGCGGTTGCGGCTGAGCAGGTTGACGTGGGCCAGCGGGGTCTGGAAGGCCTCGGTGACCAGCCCCCCGACGAGCGGGATGTCGTTGGGCACCTGGTCGGTGACCACGATGACCTGGGGCCCCAGCGCGGCCTCGTGCAGCGCGTCGGTCGGCACGAACCGGAGCACGCCGTAGCCGACGGTCTGGGTCAGCGGCTGCCACGTCAGCCCCCGGTAGGGCGCCCCGGGGTCGACGATCGGCAGGCCGCCTTCGAGGGTCCGGGCCCGCTCGAGGTGCGCCGGGGTGCGGGGGCGCAGGTGATAGCGGGTGGGGTCGAGGGTGTGGGCCGCCGCGCCGAAGAACGCCTGCCGCATCTGGCCGGGGTCGATGGCGTCGCCCGAGGCGAACTCCACGGTGTGCAGGTCGGGGCCTGCGTGGTGGGCCAGGGTGCTCGACAGGAAGCGGCGGCCCTCGACCTGGAAGTAGTTGATGCGGCTCCAGGCGGTCCAGGCGGCGTTGAACGCCCGGCTCTCGTCGGCATCGCAGCGGTCGAGGTGGGGCTGCCCTTCGATGGCTTCCCGGGCGAAGGTGTAGTGCAGATCCCAGCGGCGGGCCGAGAGCAGGTGCACCCCGCCGGTCTCGAGGTCCTGGAGCACTTTGACCGAGCTGATGCCCACCTGCACCCCGCCCTCGGCCAGCGCGGCGAAGTCGCCCGGGGTGCGCAGGTGGCGCAGCCGGCCGGCCTCGGGGTCGAGCGGGCGCGATGGCACCGGATCGCAGATGTCGTTGGCTTCGCCGGGGGTGTGGCGGGCGCAGAAGACGTGCCGGCTGTCGTCGGTGGGGTACCGGGTCAGCGCGGCGCCGGCCGGCCAGCTCATGAAGTCGACCCGCTCGGCGGGGAACATGCGCCCCGGGGCCCAGAGCTGCACCACCCCTTCGAAGAGCGGGTCGCCGGCCAGCGGGCCGATGCGGGCGGCGGGCACCGGCACCGCCAGCCGGGCGCCGGCTTCGACGCGGTCGGCGGGCCACGGGATCTGGAGGCCGCCGTCCGCTGCGGGCCAGGTCCAGGCGGGGCGCATCGGGGCGAGGTGCAGGGTGTAGGCGGCGAGGTTCACCGGGATGTCGCCCACGTTGAGCACTTCGACGAAGCCGTCGCCGCCGTCGGCCGGCAGGTGCAGCTCGGTGATGCGCAGCGGCGCGGCGGGCGACGGCCAGGGGTCGGGCCAGTCGTAGGGGTCGAAGGTCTCGCCCTCGTCGTCGACCGGCGGGGCCGGGCCGCAGCGGTCGGGGTTGGGCGCGGCGGGGCTGGCGTAGCGGCACGGGCCCCAGGCGCCGGACGGGTCGCGGACCCAGGCGACGTCGGGGTCGAGGGCGGGGAACTCCACCGCGTCGACCAGGGATCCGTCGGGCGCGAAGAGCCGCGCCTCTTCGCCATCGGCCGAGAGGCCGAACGGCAGGTGCAGCGGGCCGGCGTCCTCGGCGTCGGGGGCCGGGTCGTCGGCCCACAAGAGGATCACCGCGCCCGGATCGAGGGTGATGTCGGGCAGCGCGTGATCCCGGTCGCGGCCGTCGTCGACCCGGTAGCCGGCCAGCGAGAGCGGCGTCGGGCCGATGTTGTGCAGCTCGATCCAGTCGTCGGCCTCGCCGATCTCGTCGACCCAGGCGCCGTCGTTGGATGGCATCAGCTCGCTGATGCGCAGCGGGTGGGGCGGGGGGCCGGCGTCGGGCGCGGCGTCGACGGCGGTGTCGGGTGTGGCCGCGTCGGGCGCGGCGTCGGGCGCGGCGTCGACGGCGAGGTCGGCCTCGGCGTCGGGGGCGGCGTCCGGTCCGGCGTCCAGCGTGGCGTCGAGGCCCCGGTCGGGGTCGAGGCCTCCGTCGGGCCCGCTGTCGGCCGCGGCGTCGGGCGGGGGGGGCATCGGGTCGTCGTCGCAGGCGGCGAGCGCGAGGCACGCGGCGCAGAGCAACAGGCGGGGCAGGGCGCGGGGCGGGGGATGGGTGCGGTTCATGGGCCCATCGTAGCGCCGGTCGGGCGGCTACTTCAGCGGGATCCGGGTCGGCGGGGGCGCCTTCGGGGCCGCGCACTGGCCGTGGATCTCGCGCTGCCAGTCTTCGGTCGGCGGATCGGCCACCCATCGCCCGTACGGCGCCCGGCCGATGACCAGCGTGTCGCCCTCGACGCCGAAGCCCAGCGTGATCCCGGTCTCGCACGATCCCATCATCGACTGATCCCACCCGCCGTCGCCGGCCCACAGCGGGTCGAGCGTCTTCGGATCGTCGGGCAGCACGATCAGGGCCCGCTTGTGCTCGATGTAGTCGGCGCCGACGACGCCGCCGACGGCGACGGTGACGACGTGCCGCTCGCCGGCCGCCTGCCGGGCCGCGGTGAGGGTCCAGCTCTCGCCGTCGGGCGGCGGCGCCAGCTCGGCCAGCGGTCGCTGGGTGACGATGGCCCCGTCCCGCTCGAGGGTCACCCGGCCTTCGGGCACCGCGCCGCCCTCGGCCGGCTCGGGGGCGATGGCGGCCGTCAGGGACCAGCCCTGGCCGATGGCGCGGGCGGTCGCCCAGCCCGCGGGCGCGGCGGGGGCCCAGCTCTTCGGAGCCGGCTGCGCCGATGGCTGCGCCTCGGGGGGCGGCGGTGGCTCGACGGTCGGCATCGGATCGGAGGGCTTGCCGCTGCACCCGATGAGGGTCCAGGCGAGGGTGAGGGCCAGGGCGGTGTTCTTCATCGCCCCAGCTTGAGTCATCCCCGGTCGTGGGGCAACCGGGCCGAGCATCTTGTCAGGGGCCCCCTCGACGCTGCACGATGCGCGCTCCACCCCCGCCCCCCGGAGGCGCCCCGTGCAGAGACCGACCCCCGCCGCCCTCGCTGCGTTCGACGCCGGCTTCCCCGACGACGAGCGGGCCGAGCGGCGCAAGATGTTCGGCATGCCCGCCGGCTTCGTCAATGGCAACATGTTCTACGGCGTCTTCGCGGACGGCGTCGTCCTGCGGCTGCCCGAGGACCGCATCATCGCCCTGCGGGCCGAGGACGGCGTCGGGCGCTTCGAGCCGATGCCCGGCCGGCCGTGGAAGCATTACGTGCACGTCGAGGCCGGGCCGTGGGGGGACTCCGATACGCTGCGGGGCTGGGTCGAAGAGGCCCTGGACCACGTCTTCACGCTGCCGCCGAAGGTGCCCAAGCCGCGCAAGAAGAAGAGCTGACAACCGGCGCGGCTCTCGGGGTATCCATCTCGGGCCCGGCGATGGCCGGGCGCTCACGTCGGGAGACCGCCATGTCGAACAAGACCAAGGCCTACTTCGCCGTCACCGCGCTCGTCAGCCTCGCCCTCGCCGGCAGCGGCGTGGCCAACGTCACCCTCCAAGAGCCCATCGTCGAGTCGATGAAGGCGCTCGGCTTCCCGCTGTACCTGCCGCGCATCCTCGGCACCTGGAAGATCCTGGCCGCCGTGGCCCTCATCGCGCCCGGCTTCCCCCGGCTCAAGGAGTGGGCCTACGCCGGGGTGTTCTTCAACCTGACCGGGGCCGCGATCAGCCACGCCGCCGCGGGCGATCCCATCGCGACGATCTTCCCGCCGCTCGGCCTGCTGGCCCTGGTGATGATCAGCTACGCGCTGCGCCCCGAGGGCCGCAAGCTCGACTGAAGGCGGTGCGCGCGGGCGTGGGCGTGCTACCGTCGACGGCATAGTACCCCCGGAGGATCCGGCCCATGTCATCGACCTCGTGCACCCTCGTCGCGCTCGCCGGGTTCTCGCTGTTGCTGGCGCTCGCCTGCCAGGAGGCCGAGGATCCCCAGTTCACCCCGGTGCCGAGGATGACCTTCGAGCCTTCGCCCGATCCGCCGGTGATCGTCGACGGCAGCCGGCCCGACGCGGGGGATGGCGGGGCGGACGCGGGGGACGGCGGGCTCGACGGGGGCGACGGCCCGCTCGACGGGGCCGCCGACGCCGAGCCCGAGCCCGACGCGGCGCCGGACATGGCCCCCGCGGAGTACGTCTGCCAGAACGATGGGGAGTGCGTGCTCGCGGTCGAGCTCGCCGCGTGCGAGCCGTGCCCCGTCGCGGCCCACGTCGACGCGGTGCGCGACGAGCGCTGCCTGGCGGTGTATATCGAGGGCGCGACGCTGTCGGCCTACGCCCCCGCCGACTGCTGGGCCGAGTGCGGGGATGTCGTGGGCGAGGCGTGCTTCGACGGCCCGGCGGCCCCGGTTTGTGACCCCCCGCGACAGGCCGGGCGGTGCGTGCTCTTCCGCTGACGCCCTGCCCGTGACGAATCGTGACCGCTTCTCCCTGACTCGACCCCGCCTCCTCGTGTTAGATTGCCGCCGACCCGACGGTGGGAGGTGGCCATGCTGATGAGCGACGGCCCGTTGGCGGCGATGATCGACCGGCTCGGCGTGCCCTGGCCCGCGGTGGAGGCACGAGGGCGCGGCGTCGCCAAGATCGATCCCGAGCAGGTGGCCCGGCCCTCGACCGGGCGGGTCGTGCTCGTCACGGCGATGACCCCGACCCCGGCCGGCGAGGGCAAGACCACCGTCAGCACCGGGCTGGTCGACGGTCTGTGGCGGCGCGGGGTGCGGGCCATCGGCGCCCTGCGCGAGCCGTCGCTGGGGCCGCTCTTCGGGCGCAAGGGCGGCGCGGTCGGCGGCGGCCGGGCCCGGCTGGTGCCCGCCGATCGCATCAACCTGCACTTCACCGGGGACATCCACGCCGTCGGCAGCGCGCACGACCTGCTGTCGGCGATGATCGACAACCACATCTTCCACCGCAGCGAGCCCCGGCCGGCGCGGGTCGACTGGCCCCGGGTCATCGACCACAGCGACCGGGCCCTGCGCTCGATCGAGGTGGCCCACGGCACCCGCCGGGCCCGGGTCGATCGCTTCGACATCACCGCCGCCAGCGAGGTGATGGCCATCTTGTGCCTCGCCCGGGACGCCGACGATCTGACCCGCCGGCTGGCCCGCATCGTGGTCGGCCCCGGGGCCGACGGGCGCCCGATCACCGCCGCCGATCTGGGGGCCGACGGGGCGATGGCCGCGCTGCTCATCGACGCGCTGCGCCCCAACCTCGTGCGCACGCTGGAGGACAACCCGGTGCTGGTGCACGGGGGCCCGTTCGCCAACATCGCCCAGGGCACCTCGTCGCTCATCGCGACCCGCCTCGGGCAGCGGCTGGCCGAGGTCGTCGTCACCGAGGCCGGCTTCGCCTTCGACCTGGGCGGCTTCAAGTTCCTCGACATCAAGGGCCGGGCCGGCGATCTGCGCCCGGCGGCGGTCGTGCTGGTGGTCACCGCCCGCGCGCTGCGCCACCACGGGGGCGGCTCCATCGCCGAGGCGTCGCCGGCCGCCGTCGAGCGGGGGCTGGCCAACGTCGCCGGGCACCTCGACGCGATGACCCGCCTGGGGCTCGCCCCGCCGCTGCTGGCGATCAACCGCTTCGCCGACGACCACCCCGACGAGCTGAGCCGCATCGAGCGCTTCGCCCTCGACCACGGCACCCGCGCGGTGCGCTTCACCGCCTTCGAAGACGGCGGGGAGGGGGCCGAGCGGCTGGCCGACGCGGTGGTGGCCCGCCTCAGCCGGGGGCGCACCGACGCCGACAACTACACCCCGCCCTACTGGCCCGACGATCCGCTCGAGGTGAAGCTCGATCGGGTCGCCCGGGGCGTGCTCGGCGCGAGCGGGGTGTTGCTCGAGCCCGAGGCCCGCCACGATCTGGCCCGGCTCGAGGCGATGGGGCTCGACAAGCTGCCGGTGTGCCTGGCCAAGACCCACCTCTCGATCAGCGACGACCCCCGCAAGCTGGGGCGGCCCCAGGGCTTCACCCTGCGGGTCACCGGGCTGCGGGCGGCGGCGGGGGCCGGCTTCGTGGTGGCGGCGTGCGGCCCGATCCTGACCATGCCCGGCCTGCCCCGGCGCCCGGCGGCGCTCGATGTGGCCCTCGGGCGGGACGCCGACGGGCGGCTGGTGGTGACCGGGCTCAAGTAGGCGCCGCTACCGCACTTCGGCCCACAGCGCGTCGACGACCCGGGGCATCAGCGCCCGGGCGAGGGCGTCGTCATCGGCTTCGGCCAGATCGAGCCCGTCGAACCAGCCGGCGATGCGGCGATACACGATCACGTCGACCCCGGCCTCGGTCGGATCGAGCCGCAGGGCGTCGTCGGCTGCGCGGGCGTCGGCGGTGAGCAGGTCGAGGTTGCGGCCGATGTTGAGGTCGGTCGACAGCGTGAAGGCATGGGCCTCGCCGTCGGCGGCCCAGGTGCCTTCCAGATACAGCGACACCCGGGCGTAGGGGACCTCGGTGGGCACGCCCACGGCGTCCTCGTCCGAGCGGGCGACCAGATAGAAGACTTTGCAGTAGGTCTCGGATGGGACGCCGTCGACGACGCCGAGCGCCAGCGGCGCCCGCCCGACGAGCGGCTCGACGTGCGGGATCTCGTAGAGCGACGGGTCGGGCTCGTCGTCGTGCCCGGCGTGGGCCACCCCGCCGACGAGGGACCACAGCCAGTCGCCGAGGCCCGCCGCCCGCTCTTCGAAGATCGAGCACGGCACGAGCTGGGCGCTGTAGCTCGTCAGCCAGCCGCGGGTGATGGTGAAGGTCTGGCCCCGGTCGTTGGTGACCCGCCAGGTGCCGTCGGGCGCGACGTCGAGGCCGGTGTCGTCCCAGTCGAGCACGTAGCGCACCTGCCCCGGCGCCAGCGGGCGGGCGTCATCGGGGGCCGCGTCGGGCGCGGCGTCTGGGGCGGCCTCGCTCGGCGCGCCGCCGTCGGGGGAGGGATCGTCGGCCGGCCCATCACACGCGGCCAGCGCCGTGATCAGCGCCAGCATCGACCCGCGCCGCCCCATCGGCTCACCCCCCGAGCTCGTACCGCTTGAGCTTGTCATACAGGGTGCGCAGCCCGATGCCCAGCAGCTCGGCGGCGCGGCGCCGGTGCCCGTCGGTGTGGGCCAGGGCGTGCTCGATGGCGTCCCGCTCGACCTCGGCCAGCGAGCGGGGGCCGTCGCTGATCGGGCGTCGGGGGCCGATGAGCGCCTCGACCGGGATGCGATCGCCGTCGGTCAGGATGGCCGCCCGCTCCAGCGCGTTGGTCAGCGCCCGCACGTTGCCCGGCCAGTCACAGCCGACCAGCCACTTCAGGGCGTCGGGCTCGAGGCGCAGCGCGGGGCGCCCCATACGCTCGGCGATGCCGGCCAGCAGGTGCTCGGCGAGCGGGGCGATGTCCCCCCGCCGGTGGCGCAGGGGGGGCACGGTCAGCGGGAAGACGGCCAGGCGATGGTAGAGGTCGGCCCGGAAGCGGCCATCGGCGACCATCTGGCCCAGGTCGCGGTGGGTGGCGGCGATGAAGCGCACGTCGAGCGGGATCTGCTCGAAGCCGCCCACCCGGCGCACCGTGCGCTCTTGGAGGACCCGCAGGAACCGGGTCTGCATCGCCGGCGACAGCTCCCCGATCTCGTCGAGCAGCACGGTGCCGCCCTCGGCCGCCTCGAGCTGCCCCCGGCGCATGGCGTCGGCGCCGGTGAAGGCGCCCGCCTCGTGCCCGAAGAGCTCCGACTCGAGCAGCGTGGGGCTCAGCGCGCCGCAGTTGATGACGACGAACGGCGCGTCGGCCCGGGGGCTCAGCGCGTGCAGCGTGCGGGCGAGCAGCGACTTGCCCACGCCGCTCTCGCCGGTCAGCAGGACGGTGGCTCGGGTGGGTGCGACCCGCCTCGCGGCGGCGACCACCGGCCGCATGGCGGCGGCGCCCCAGGTGAGGGGCGGCACGTCGGCGGTGGGATCGGGGCCGAGGGCGCTGTCGCTTTCGCAGGGCAGGCACGCCGCGTTCATCGTCGCCTCCTCTCATCGGGGTCTCGATGGGGTACGCGGCGGGCGGGTGCAGAATCCGCAGTCGTCGGATGAATCCATAGCCAGCGGAATCCGAACCGCCGGCGAGGGGTCAGCGCCGGATCGGCCGGCAGACACCTTCCACGCAGGCGAGGGGGTCGCCCTGCGGGCTCTCGGCGGGGCAGTCGGCGTCCTCGTTGCACCCCGGGATGCAGCGGGTGCCCATCGGCGTGTCGGCGCAGGCGCACAGCGCCCCGGGGCATTGCCCGGCGCAGTCGGCGTCGTCCATGCAGCCCTCGCCCTCGCCCTCGCCCTCGCCTTCGCCTTCGCCCTCGCCGCCCATGCCCTGGCCGGCGTACGCCCCCCGGTAGCAGCCGAGGATGTAGGGGAAGGTCGCCGTCGTGTGATAGCGATAGGTGCCATCGGGGCCCACCCGGCCGTTGCACCGGTCGAGCATGTTGCCCTGAGCCTCGGCGCACGACGGCGCGTCGCAGGCGTGGTTGTCCCAGGCGTAGGTCCGGGGGTCGCCGGTCTGCACCCAGCTCGACTGGAACTCGACGACCTCCTCGCAGGCGGCGTCGAGGCAGCCCCGGGGGCCGTAGATCGGGAAGCCGTCCATCGCGAAGCCGATGATGGGGGAGGGGGCGTCCTCGGGCCAGTCGAGCACGCACGACCGGACGATGCCATGGTAGTGATAGTCGCCGCGCTGGGCGGTGTGACCCAGGCAGGCGTCCATGATGCCATTGGCGATGGGATCACCGTAGGGGTCGGGCCGCTCGGCCTCGTTGGGGCCGTACATCTGGATGCCGTTGACCGAGAAGCCGATCGTGCCCAGCAGCGGCAGGGTGGTCATCTCACCGGTCAGCCGGGGCTCGAGGGGCACCCGCCACTGCCACGCCTGCTCGGCGAGCGGGTTGGGGGTGGTCTGCATGAACGGATAGCCGATGATGCCGTTGCTGTCGACGATCAGCTCGCCGTTCTCGCAGCGGGCCTGGACGTCGGGGTCGGGGAAGCCCATGGGGCCCGAGAGCCCCGAGAGATCGGGGAAGGCGTCCAGCGGGCACTCGCCGGGGGTCCAGGTCAGGGTGCCGCCCTGCGCGCCGACCCATTCGCCCTCGCCTTCGCCTTCGCCTTCGCCCTCGCCTTCGCCCTCGCCTTCGCCCTCACCCTCGCCCTCGCCCTCGCCCTCGCCTTCACCCTCACCCTCGCCTTCGCCTTCGCCTTCGCCCTCGCCCTCGCCTTCGCCTTCGCCTTCGCCTTCGCCGCCCATGATCTCGCCGCCGGTCCCCCCGGTGCCGGCGTCGGCGCCGCCATCGGCCTCCGGATCACACGCCAGCCCGCCGACGGCGAGCGCCGCCGCCGCGAGCCACCTCCACACATCACGCTTCGCCATGTCCCTCTCCTCCCCATCTCGGGATCTCGCGATCGGCCCTCGCGTCCGACCGGTGACCGCCCCGGTCCGCAATCTGCGTACCACATGCGCGGAACCCACAACAAAGGCGGAAAGTTACACACAGGTGCGGATTCTGCACCTGTCGGGCGGCGCGGTGTCGCGCCCGCTTGACACCGGGCGGCCGTTGGCGTGCAATCCCCGTCCGCGCTCTGGAGGACGTGATGAAAGTACGCTATCGCTCGGCCTGGTCCGTCGGCTTCCTGATCCTGGCCACGCTCACCCTGGGCATCGCCGTGGCCAACATCGCGCTGGGCGGGCGGGTGTCGATCCCCGCGCTGATCCCGGGCGTGGTCTGCCTCATCGTGGGCATCGCCTATCGTCGGCGGCACTACTTCGAACTGGCCCCGGGCGAGCTGCGGGCCCCCGCGGCGCTGGGGCCGCTGGTCAAGCGCTACGACTACGACGACCTGTCGCAGCTCGACGTGCGCGACAAGCGGGTGTGGGTCAAGGGTCAGAAGACCGGGCTGAGCCGGATGCTGGCCGATGCTGACGACTGGCAGGCGTTCGAGCGCCATGTGAAGGCCGCCGAGACCTTCGATTGACGGGGCGGAGGGCGCTGCTGGCGCTGGCGCTGCCGGCCGCGGCGCTGCTGGGGTGCGGCGAGGGTGAGCCGCCCGCGGTGGACGGCCTCGACGCGACGCCCCCCGACGCCGCGGCCGATGCCGCCGTCGACGGGCCCCCGGACGCCGCCGCGGGCCCCGATGTCGGCCCCGACGCCGCGCCGCCGCCGCCCGCGCGCTGGCCCGATCCGGGCCCTGCGCCGGCCTTCGACCACCCGCTCGCCGAGGCCCACCCGGCCGCGTTCGCCCCGAGCCGATGGCACGCCCGCTTCGGCCCGCCCGAGACCCGCCGCGGCCCGAGCTTCCGGGGCGCCTTCGCGGTCGGTGACGGCCGGGTCTTCGCGCTCGCCGGGCTGGCCGATCCGCCGACGACGCTGCACAACATCGCCGGCCCGACCTATGACCGGGGGGCCGGCTTCTTCGGCGATCAGGCGGTCTCGCTCGCCGACGGGCCGTTCGAGACGGCGTGGATCGCCCAGAGCCTGTCGGCGCCGATCGTGATGCACCGGGGCTGCCGGGGCCCGGTCTGCTTGGATGTCATCGATCTGGCGCACGATGGCTGCCTGCTGCGCCACCTGCGGGTGCACGGCGGGGCGGCGACGGTGCGCCTCACGCTGCGCCCCGACGCCGAGCCGGTGGAGGGCGAGCCGGCCCGCGTCGAGCGGCGCGGGCCCCGGGCGCTGGTGACCCGCCTGCCCGGCGGGGTGGACGACGGGGACGGGCTCTCCCGAGCGATGGCCGACGGCGAGCAGGCGCTGGCCTCGGCGTGCGCGGCGGTCGATGGCCTGCACCCCGGGCCGGGTGAGATCGAGGTCGGCGCCGCGCTCGACGGGCTGGTCTTCGCCGACGACGGGGTCACCGTCGAGCTGCCCGATCCGATGGTGGCCGACTTCATCGCCGGCGTCGCCCGCAACCTGCGGGTCCAGACCTCGGCCACCGGCGCGGCCTCGCCGATGCACCGCTACACCCGGCTGTGGCTGCGGGACAGCGTCGGCCCGATGCTGGCGTGGCTCGATCTGGGCCAGCCGGCGCGGGCGGCGGCGCTGCTCGACGCGCTGGACGCCGAGATCCGCCGGGCGGGCGATCTGCGCAACTCGATGCCCGCCGATGGGGATCCGGCCTCGGCCCCGCCGGCCCCCGACTACGGCGCGCTGCCCCCGCTGAGCGGGCGCACGGGGGCCGAGGGGCCGGGCTATCTGGCGTGGATGCACTGGCTCTACTGGCGCCACACCGGCGAGATCGAGCGGGCCCGGGCTGCCCTGCCGCTGCTGCGGCGGGCGCTGCTGGCCCAGGACTTCGGGCCTGGCGACCGGCTGCCGTTTTCGGGGGACGAGACCTTCCGCATCGCCTTGAACCTCGCGCTGGATCTGCCCTTGGAGCACGCCCACGAGGATCGCTCGTGGTCGGCCAACTCGCTGGTGCTGTGGCTGGGCATCGCGCCGAAGCTGGCCGAGCTGGCCCGGGCCGCGGACGACGCGCCGCTGGCCGAGGCGATCGAGGCTCGCCTGCCGGCGGTCGAGGCCGCAGCCGCGGGGTTCTGGCGCGAGGACGGCTGCCTGGGCGCGTTGATCGACCGCGAGACCGACGCGCTGTCGGCGCCGTTCGAGGACGTCTCGCTCAAGCCGACGTGGACCGGCTGGCTGGCCCCCGACGACCCTCGGGCCCGGGCCAACGTCGACTGCCTCGTCGGGCGGCTGGGCCGGGCCCCGGGTGTGATCCAGAGCCCGCTGGCGCCGGCCTACGGCGGGCTGCCGCTGCTGGCCGGGGGGCGGGGCACGGGTCTCTTCACCGGCATGCAGCCGGCGTATGTGCTCGCGGCGCTGACCGCGGTCGACCACCCCCACGCGCCGCACGCCTTCGCCGCGCTGGGCGAGGCGCTGCTGCCCGACGGCATGCCCCAGGAGTATCAGGTGCGGGGGGATGACGGGCCGTTCGGGCTGACCCTGCTCTATGACGCGGGCGGGCGCGACGCCGATCAGACGCCGAAGCTGCGCCCGTGGGAGGCGGGCATCGCGCTGCACGCGGTGGTCGAGCACCTGCTCGGCTTCGCGCCCGACGCACCGAACGGGCGGGTGATGCTGGCGCCGAGGCTGCCGCCCGGCTGGGATGGCATGGCGTGGCGCGGGCTGCGGGTGGGTGCGACCCGGCTCGACGTGCGGGTCGAGCCGGGGGCGGTCGAGCTGGTGGCCGATGGCATGCTGGATGCCATCGTGCATGGCACCTCGGCCCGGCTGCGGCCGGGCGTCGCCGAGACGTTCGACCTCCCCGGCCGGGAATGAACCGCGGGCGGGCGCCTGTTCCGCCGCGCGACTCACGGATCGCGAGGCCCGCATGCCCGACCCGACCCGCACCCCCCTCCGCAGCCGCCTGCGGCGCATCTGCCGCGAGGCGGCGCCCACCCTGGCGGCGCTGGTGATCCTGCTCGCCGCCCGCTCGTCCCTCGCCGACCAGTACATCGTGCCCTCGGGCTCGATGGAGGCCACCCTGCAAGTGGGCGATCACATCCTCGTCGACAAGCGGGCCTATGGCTGGCGCCTGCCGTTCACCGATCTCGAGCTGCTCGACGGGGACCGGCCCCGGGCGGGCGAGGTGGTGATCTTCGACTCACCGGTCGACGGCACCCGGCTGGTCAAGCGGGTCGTCGCCACCGCGGGCGACGTGGTCGCCGTGCGCGGCGGCCGGCTGTGGCGCAACGGGGCGTGGGTCGACGAGCCCTACGCCGACCTGCGCAGCGGCGGCGGCCCCGATCTGGCGCGGCGCATGGTGCCCCCGGGGCAGATCCTGGTGATGGGCGACCACCGGGGCAACAGCAACGACGGGCGCATGTTCGGCTACGTGCCGGCCGACACGGTCTACGGGCGGGTGATGGGCGTCTTCTGGCGGGCGGACGGCCCGGCCTGGGCCGAGGTCGAGCCGGAGTGAGCCGGCGTCAGCGGCCGGCCTTCTCGGCCTTCGCTTTCGCCTTCTTCTCCAACGACTTGATGAGCGCCACCCGCTCGAGGTGAGGCGCCGGCAGCCACGCCGGGTCGAAGTCCTCTCGGGGGCGGTACCAGGGCTTCTTTGCGAAGTGGGCCTTCAGATCGGCCGATTTGAAGGCATAGCCATACGCCGCATAGATGGTGTTGCGCATCACCCGGAGCTGCGCCGCGTCCCACATCCCGACCTCGCCGGGCTCCATGTAGACCACGTCGGTGGCGGCCTCCATGCGGGCCATCATCTTCTTCGGCTCGCAGAACGACACCGCCAGATCGTGCTTCGGCTCGACACTCTCCAGGCGCCACTTCAGCGTCTGGCCGCCGTTCGGGTTCGCGGTCACCGCCGCCTTGGGGCGGCCTTCGGTGCCTTTGATCCAGTGCTCGTTGTAGCCCGGGTCGCCGTCGAAGTCGGCGTGGGTCTTCACCGTGATGTCGAGGCTGCGCAGCGATCCCTTCCACAGCGCGCCCGTCTGCAGGATGTAATACAGGTCGGAGCACCACGGCGAGGTGATCGCGGTGGCGTGGCGATAGGTGTGGCGCACGGTGCGGGTCTGCTCGGGGCCGAACGCCACCGGGAAGGTGTGCACCCGGCCGTACTCCAGATCCGCCAGCGGGCCCTTGCCCGGCTCGGCGGTCTTCACGGTGACCTTCGGGCCCGGCTCGCCGTCGATCTGCACCCGGAAGTCGCTGATGGTCCAGCCGGCGCAGGGGGTGCCCTCGGGCTGATCCATGGTGTCGGGGGTCGCCTCGCACCACTCGGGGAAGCCCATCTGCACCGTCACCGGGGCTTTGGTCGTATTGCGGAAGGTGTAGGTGACGGTGACCTTCCAGTGCGCCACGTAGTAGCCGACCGTCGGGCCGCCCTGCTCGATCTCGAGCACCTCGGTGTCGAGGGCGATGGCGTCGTCCTTCACCGGGAAGACGGTCGATCCCTGGCCGAAGAAGGCGCCGTCGTTGGCCAGGGCCGGGGTGGGGGCGAGGAGTGCGAGGGCGAGCAGGGGCGGGAGGCGGCGCATGGGGTGTCCTCGGGCTGTGGCCCGCAGAGCATACCCCGGGCGCCCGGGATCAGGGGACTTCGAGGCGCCCGCCGTTGTCCTCGCCCCAGCAGACCGCCTCGTCGTCCGCGTAGACCGCGCACGCGTGGTAGCGGCCCAGCGAGAAGCCGGCCAGCGGGCGGTCGGCGATGGGGCGGGTCAGGCTGTTCCAGCAGCGGATCGTGCCGTCGGCCCGCATCGCGCAGCCGTAGTCTTCGCTGCCGTTGTTGCGCACCTCGACGGCGGTGTAGGTGCCGGCCGGGATGCGGTCGAAGAGGTCGGCGGCCGGCTCGCCCCAGCAGAGGAGGCGGCTGTCGTCGGCCCGGATGCCGCAGGCGGTGTTGAAGCCCAGGGCGACGTCGGTGAGCGGCACGTCGAGCGGCGGCTCGTCGACCTCGCCGCCCCGGTCGGATCCCCAGCAGGCCACCAGCCCGGTGTCCCGCAGCGCGCAGGCGTCGTCCCAGCCCAGCGTCACGTCGACGAACACCCCTTCGGGCGGGTCGAGGCGCCCGATCACCCCCCAGCAGCTCAGCGAGCCGTCGGCCCGGATGCCGCAGCCCGAGTCGTCCCCCGCCTCGACCTGCACATAGGGGCCGGCGGGGGGATCTTCGAAGGCGCGGGGGTCGTAGCCGCCCCAGCAGACCGCCTCGCCGTCGTCGCGCAGCGCGCAGGCATAGGTGTCGTAGAGCGAGACGGTCACGTAGCGCCCGACCGGCGGGATGCGCACGTTGTCGGTGCCGTAGCCCCAGCAGCGCAGCAGGCCGTTGTCCCGCACGCCGCACGAGGTGTCCCGGCCGGCGGTGACGTCGAGCCAGCGGGAGATGGTGCCCTCGCCGCCGTCGGGCACGCCGCCGCCCTGGGCCCCGAAGAAGTCGGCGACGCCGTCCCCGTCGGCGTCGGCCGGCGCCGATCCGGCCACGGTGTGATCGGTGCCCGCGGCGACCTCGATCCAGTCCTCGAAGCCGTCGCCGTCGGTGTCCCGGGTCAGATCCTGGGGATCGGCGGGCAGACCCTGGGGCCCGGCCGGGCCTTGCAGGCCGCGGGGGCCCTGGGGTCCGATGTCGCCCTGCGGACCGGCGGGCCCGCGCTCGCCCTGAGCGCCGGCCGGGCCGGGTTCGCCCTGGGGGCCGGCGGTGCCCGCGATGCCTTGCGGACCCTGGGGGCCGGCCGGGCCGGCGTCACCCGCGGGGCCGGCCGCGCCGGCGGGGCCCTGGGGGCCGACGGGGCCCTCGGGGCCGCCCAGATCGGTCCACTCACCGAAGCGGCCGTCGGGCTCGGCGAAGCGCAGGCGGGTGCCTTCCCACTCGTGGCCCGGCGCGGAGCCGGTGGGCCCCTCGGCGCCCTCCGGGCCCGGCTCGCCCTGGGGGCCGACCGGTCCGGCGGGTCCGGCCGCGCCCTGAGCGCCGGCGGGGCCCGCCTCACCCTGGGGGCCGCGGGGGCCCTGGGGCCCCTCGTCGCCGGCCGGGCCGCGGGGGCCGACCTCGCCCTGGGCGCCGCTGTCGCCTTGCAAGCCGCGGGGGCCCTGGGGCCCTTCTTCGCCGGCCGGGCCGCGGGGGCCGATCTCGCCCTGGGTGCCGGCCGGTCCGGCCACGCCCGCCGGGCCGGCTTCACCCTGGGGGCCGGCGGGGCCGGGATCACCGGGCGGGCCCTGGGGCCCGGCGACGCCCTGGGGGCCTTCGGGGCCGACCTCGCCTTGGGGGCCGATCGCGCCGAAGCCGTCGGTGGGCCCCACCCAGCGGCCCTCGCCGTCGATCACCGCCCGCTCGCCGATGCTGACCGCCGCCGGGTGGATGTGCCGCCCCCGCACGTCGTCGGCGTGCCCCGCCCGGGCCGCCCACTGGGCCCGCAGCGTCGCCCCGACCGCCATGCGCGGCTCGAACTCGTCGTCGCCTTCGATCTGCACCCCGAGCCACAGCCCGGTCTGCGTGGGCAGCTCGGGCATCGGCGTCCGGCGGCCGATGACCGCGGTGAAGACGCCGTCGACCACGTCGACCGCCTCGATGCGCTCGACCCACTCGGCGTCGCCGCCCTCGGCTGCGGTGTACAGGCGGAACGTCATCGCCCGGGTGCCGTCGAGCGGGGCCCCGGCGAGGTCGGTGACGGTGCCCTGGTAGACCAGGGTGATCGGCGGATCCTGGGCGGCGGCCGGCGCGGCGAGCATCGCCAGGGCGATCAGGATCGGCAGGGCGCGGCGAGCGGGCATCGGGTGTTCTCCGGGGGTCTCTTGGATGGCGGCGCGGGTTCAGGGGCTCAGGCGGCCCCGCAGGCGCAGATTCTCGGTGCGGCTGTCGACGGCCCCGCCCCGCCCGGCGCCGTCCAGGTCGCCGTCGGGGCTCATCGCGTGGCCGCCGAAGAGGATCATCTGACCCCGCAGCTCGTGGTCGAACTGCTGGGGCCGGGGGTCGCAGGGGTCGCCGACCCCGTCCCCGTCGGTGTCGGTCTGATCGGGGTTGTGGCCCCCGGGGCAGTTGTCGCGGTCGTCGGGCACCCCGTCTTCGTCCCGGTCGGGCAGCGCGGCGTCGGGGCCCGGGCGGGCCATGTCGCCGGGGGCTGCGTCTCCGGGGGCCATGTCGGGCGCGGCGTCAGGGCCGGCGTCGACCGGCGGTCGGGCGCCGTCGCCGCCGCCGCCGCCGGTGGGGGCGTTGCCCTCGTCACAGCCGAAGGCGCCGGCGAGCAGGGCGAGCGCGATGATGAGCCACGGGCGCATGGGGACCTCGGCGGGGGTCGGTCGAGCAGCGGCGCACCCTACCAGCCCCGACGCCGCGCGATCTACCGTCGACGCCACTCACCCGCCGCGGTTGCGCTGGGGGCGACCCGCGGGTAGAACGGGCGTTCCATCGGACCCGGAGCCTCACCGTGTCGCTGCTCATGAGCACCTTCGAGGGCCTCACCGCCGAGGACTTCGACAACTACCTGCCGCCCCGTTGGTCGAGCAACCTGCACAACCTGGGGCGCATGAAGACCAAAGCCCGGGTCATGGCGCTGGGCGAGGCGCTCGCCGAGGCGCTCGGCCGCGAGGGGCTGACCGTCGAGGCGTCGAGCGAGATCCCCAGCGTGTGGAACGGGCGCGAGGTGCGCGACCAGTGGGCCTACCTGCTGCGCGACACCGAGACCCGCAAGGCGCTGGCCCCGGTCGTCGCGGCCAACCTCGACCTCGCCACCCGCATCAAGGATCCCGCCGAGCACCACCGCCACGCGCTGATGTGCGTGCGGCTGGATCACGAGCGGCTCGAGGTGGGGCTGCGCATCAACCAGCACGCCACCGTCGATCTGGCCAACCTGCTCGGGCGGGCCGAGGCCGAGCTGGGGCGGCTGGAGCAGGCGCTGGGCGATCTGCCCGACGACATCACCCTCGACGGCGAGCCGGTGACCGTGGCCGGGCTGAAGAGCGCCGCCCGGGCCGCCCGCGGCGGCGAGGCCGAGTGGCTGGTCGTCGCCCGCACCTTCGAGCGGGACGGGGCCATCGCCCGGGGCGAGGCGGTGCGCGACGCGGTGAAGGCGACCGCCGCCGCGCTGAGCCCGCTGTTCCGCTTCGTGCTGTGGACGCCGGAGAACGACCACGTCGGCGCCGGCTCGAAGATCGAGGCGTTCCAGGAGGCCGTCGAGGCTCGGGAGCAGGCCGAGGAGCAGCGCAAGGCCGCCGCCGAGGTCGCCCGCAGCGCGCGCGAAGAGCAGGCCCGGGCCCGGACCTCGGCCAAGGTCGCCGCCGAGGAGGCGTGGCGTCGGATGCAGGCCGAGAAGCGGCGCAAGATCGCCGCGGCGAAGGCCGCCGAAGAGGCCGCCGAGAAGGCGAAGCGGGCGGCGGAGGCGGCCGCGGCGGCGAAGAGGGCGGCCGAGGCGAAGGCCGCCGAAGCGCAGTCCGAGCCGCAGCCCGAGGCCGAGCCGCAGCCTCGAGCCGACGCGCAGCCCGAAGCCCGGGCGGGCGACGCGGCGTCCGAGGCCGCGCCGTCCACCGCCGCGCCGACGAAGGGCGAGGGCCGGAGCGATCGCCGGCCCGCCCGCCAGAGCGGGGCCGGTCGACGCGGGGGCCGCCGCTCGGGCGAGTCTCGCCGGGGCGCCGGCAAGGGCAAGCGCGCGGGCAAGCCGGCCGAGAGACGATCCGAGAAGCGCCCGGGCAAGGCGTCCGGGGGCAAGCCCCGGCGGGGCGCGGCGCCCAAGAGCGCGCCCCGGGCCCAGGCCCACAGCTTCTCCGCTGGCGATCCGTGCCGGCTCACCCGGGGGCTGTTCGCCGGCAAGCAGGGCGTCGTCAAGGGCCCCGACAAGGCCGGCTACTACAAGGTGAAGGTCGGGCCGCTCGAGGTCAGCGTCAGCGCCCACGAGCTCGAGCCCATCGAGTGACCGTCGCCCGCCTGACCCGCAAAGGCGCCCGCCGCCGCCGGGCGGGCCACCCCTGGATCTACCGCAGCGACATCGCCGAGGCCCCCGCCGCCGAGCCGGGGGACATCGTCGAGCTGCGCGACCCCGGCGACCGGTCGCTGGGCCGGGCCGCGTGGTCGGCCCGCTCGCTCATCTCGCTGCGCGCGGTGCCTCTCGCCGCCGACGAGGACCCCGACGCGGGCTGGATGCGCCTGATCCGGGCCGCCATCGCCCGCCGGGCCGACCGCCCCCCGTGCGCCCGGCTGATCAACGCCGACGCCGACGGCCTGCCGGGGCTCGTCGTCGACCGCTTCGGCCCGGGGCTGTCCATCCAGGCGCTGACCCCCGCCGCGTGGCGCCGGCTCGACCCGCTCGTGGCCCACCTCGGGCAGACCTTCGACCCCCAGGTCATCGCCCTGCGCAACGACACCCGCATCGCCGAGCTGGAGGGGCTGCCGGGCGACAAGCGCCTTTTGCGGGGCGCCGAGGCCCGGGTCGAGGCGCCGGTCGGCCCGCTGAAGTGGGCGTTCGATCTGCTCGAAGGGCAGAAGACCGGGGGGTTCCTCGACCAGCTCGACAACCACCTCGCCGCGGCGCGGTTCGCCCGGGGCGCGTGCCTGGACTGCTTCACCTACGAGGGCGGCTTCGCGCTTCAGATGGCCGCCGCCGGGCGCGAGGTCGAGGCGGTCGACAGCAGCGCCGCCGCGCTCGAGCGCCTCGAAGGGCACGCGGCGCGCAACGGGCTGACGGTCACGGCGGTCGAGGCCAACGTGTTCGACCTGCTGCGGCGCTACGCGCGCGAGGGGCGGCGCTTCGACACCGTCGTGCTCGACCCGCCGCCGTTCGCCCGGGCCCGCAAGGCCGTCGGGCCGGCGACCCGGGCCTACAAGGAGATCAACCTGCGGGCGCTCAAGATCCTGCGCCCCGGGGGGCGGCTGATCACCGCGTCGTGCAGCGCGCACATCACCCGGGCCGCCTTCGAAGAGGTGGTGCTCGCCGCCGCCGCCGACGCCCGGGTCTGGGCCCAGGTCATCGAGCGTCGGGGCGCGCCGCCCGATCACCCGACGCTGCTCACCGCGCCCGAGACCGACTACCTCAAGGCGCTGTTCGTGCAGGTCGTCTGAGGGCATGGCCCGGCCCCCGCGCAAGGTCGAGTACGGCGACTTCCAGACCCCGCTGCCGCTGGCCCGCGCCGTCTGCCATCGGCTGGCGGCGGACGGCATCCGCCCCGATGTGATCATCGAGCCGACCTGCGGCGACGGGGCCTTCCTGCGGGCGGCCGCCGAGCGCTGGCCCGCCAGCCGGCGGATCGGCTACGAGATCGACCCCGATCACCGACGCAACGCCGAGCGGGCCGACCCCGAGGCCGACGTCCGGGCGGGGGACGCCTTCGCCCTCGACTGGCAGAGCATCTTCGCCGACGCGGCCGGCGATGGCGCGGCGCTGCTGGTGCTCGGCAACCCCCCGTGGGTCACGAGCGCCGGGGTCGGGGCCCTCGACGGCACCAACCGCCCCCCGCGGGCCAACCCCGGCCTGCGCGGCTTGGACGCCATGACCGGGCGCAGCAACTTCGACATCTCGGAGTGGCTGACGCTGCGCTGGCTGGCCGCGCTGAGCGACGTGCCATGGCATCACCTGGCGCTGCTGCTCAAGACATCGACCATCCGCCGGGTGGCGGCCCATCACTGGCAGCACGGCCCGCCGCCGGCCGCGGTGAGCCAGCATGCCATCGACGCTCTCCGTCACTTCGGCGCCGTGGTCTCGGCCGGCCTGCTCGTCGCCCGCGTCGGCGACCCCCCGGTCTTCGACTGCCCGACGCACCCCGACCTCGAGCAGCCGGCCGACGGGGCCTTCGGCTGGCGGGACGGCACGCTCGTCGCCGACGCCGGGGCCTGGGATCGGGCGCGGCCCTACCTCGGCGGCGGGCCCCGCTGGCGCTCGGGTATCAAGCACGACTGCGCCAAGGTGTTCGAACTGCGGCCGGCCCCCGGCGGCTGGGTCGATGGCGACGGGGCTCCGGTCGACGTCGAGCCCGCGGTGCTCTACCCGCTGATGAAGAGCGCCGATGTCGCCCGCGGCCGGCCGCCGCGGCGGGCGCTGCTGCTGCCCCACGAGGCGCCCAACGGCGATCCGGCCGCGCTCGCCGAGCGGGCGCCCCGAGCGTGGGCCTACCTCATGGCCCACGCCGACGCCCTCGACCGTCGGCGCAGCGCCATCTACCGCAGCCGCCCCCGGTTCTCGATCTTCGGGCTCGGGCCGTACAGCTTCGCGCCGCACAAGGTGGCGGTCTCGGGGCTCTACGCCCCGGTGCGCTTCGCCGCGGTGCGCCCGATCGACGGGCGGCCGGTGCTCTTCGACGACACGGTCTATGCCTTGCCCTGCGTCGACGCCGCCGAAGCGGATGCCATCGTGCATGCCTTGTCTCATGCCATCGGGCGGGATGCCATCGCGGCGCTGAGCTTCCCCGAGGCCAAGCGGCCGATCACCGCGGCCCAGCTCGGGCGGATCGACCTCGACCGGCTGCGGGCGGCGGTGGGCGGCTGACCCGCGTCAGCCGGGCGGCAGGGTGGGGGACGCCCGGGGCGCGCCGAGCAGCGCCGCCAGCCCGTCGAGCGCGCCGGGGCCGCCCGCCATCGCCCGCCGCCACACCGCCCACCGGGCGCGGCACACCTTCGCCATCCACTGCGCCACCCGGCCGTCGTCCACCGCCGCGCACTTCGGATCGGCCTGCCGCCACGCGTCGAGCGCCGCGACCGCGTCCGCCGCCCGGTCGAGCCCGCTCACCCGGCGGGCCAGATCGCGCACCGGCGGCGGCGGATCGGCGGAGAGCGTCTCGAGCAGGCGGCCGAGCGCGGCGATATCGTCGGCCGGAGAGGCCGCGCGGTGCATCGTCAGCGCGGTATCGAGCAGCCGGGCGGGGCCGGCGTAGTCCAGGGCGATCCGGCGGGCGTCGACCGCGCCGTGGGTCAGGCCCCGGGCGTGCAGCGCGGCGACGGCGTCGGCGATCTGGGCCGCCGCCCGGACCATCACCGGCGTCGGCAGCCCCGGGCGCCCGGCGCGGGCGAGGCGATCGCGCAGGCGGGACAGCGGCTCGGCGGGGTACAGCGCGGTCAATACATGGGGCGCGCCGTCGACGGTGGCCAGCCCCAGCGTGCGGCCCAGGTGGGGGTGGCGCAGCCCGCGCAGGGCCTCGACCGGCGGCGCGGGCTCGACCCGGTGGGCGAGGCAGAAGGCGTCGAGCCCGGCCCCGCCCTGGCGGCGGGCGAGCCAGGTCCGGGCCCCGCCCCGGGGGGCCACCGGGCGCAGCAGCGGTGATCCCATCGTCTCCCAGCGTTCGCGGCGGTGTTCAGCCGGTCGGCGCGTCCTTCGACGCCTCGCCGTCGGCGGGGCCCGTCGGGCTCGAGCGCACGTCGACGACCTCCAGCCCGGCGTGATCCTCGATGCCCAGGATGTCGTAGCCGTCCTCCGGCACCCCGGTCAGCCGGACCACGCCCTCGGCGTCGCTGAGGAAGACCAGCGCCTCGCCGCCGACCCGGACCTTGAACAGCAGCCCCTCGAGGCTGATGCCCGCCGGCCCCTCGAGCCGGATCATCGGCCCCCCGCCGCTGGCGACCGCCTCGGCGGCCTCGGCCTTGGGGTCGTCGGGCCGCATCGAGTCCAGGGTGCGGGCGGTGCGGTCGGCCGCCTCGCCCACGCTCTGCCCGGCGGCGGCGCTGTCGGCGCGGAAGATCGCGGCGTTGCTCGACGGATCGGGCACGTCGGCCCGCTCGTCGAGGGTCGCGGCCAGCGCGTCGAGGCGCTCGTTCGACTTCTGGGTGGCCTGGGCGATGACGTTGGCCTGCCCGTCGGCGGCGTCGCGGAAGACCGACTTGGTCTGTGAGGTCGGCGGGGGCTCGATCTCGCCCTCGTTGAGCGGGTCGAGCGTGCCGCCCACGTCGTCGGCCTTGGACCGGATCGCCCGCCCCTGGTGCCCGGCCGCGGTGACCAGCGCCGGCCCGACGGTGCCCGGCGACGGCTCGGAGGCCGGCGGGCCGTCCAGCGCGTCGAGCGCCTGCCCGGTCTGCTCGGCCTGCTCGCGGATGTTGCTGCCCTGGCTCTCGGCGAGCTCGACGACGACCGGGGCCACCGCGCTCGGCGGGCGGTCGAACGGCGCGCCGGCGCCCAGGCTGTCGACCTTCTTCTCGAGCTGCCCGGCGGTGGACTTCACCGCGTCCCCCGCGCCGCGGGCCATCTGGGGCATCGCCTCGGCGACCGTGCTCTTGGGCTTCTGGAAGGTCGTGCCGCCCAGCCCTTCGAGCGTGCCGGCGGCGTCGGCCACCGCCTCGTCGAGCGCGCCCGCCTGCCGCTCGGCCAGATCGGGGTAGGCCTTGGCCACGGCCGACTCGGGCACCGACTCCTCGCCGACGTAGCGCATCAGGTCGAGCTGGGTCCCCATCTTGCGGGCGGCGAAGTCGACCGCGTCGGCCTCGCGCTTGGCCAGCCGGGGGAACTCCGGGGGGATGACCGGCTCGGGCTTGACCTCTTCGTACTCGTCCTCCTGCTCCTCGGACTCCTCGGCGACCTCGGTCAGCTCGCTCTTGCCCGGCTCGGCGCTGGCCTCGCCCACGTCGAACGAGGGGGTCTGGGGCAGCTTCCATCGCCAGGGGGCCATGTCGCGCAGGTCGAAGAGGCTGCGCAGCTCGCCCCGCAGCAGCAGGCGGCCGAGCTCGACGATCAGATCGGCGAGATCGAAGCGCAGCAGGCCCAGAAAGCGGGGGTCGGCGGCCAGCGAGGCCCGGAGGGTGAACAGGTTGTGCGGCGAGACCACATAGTCGGCGATCCACTCGGCCGCGCGGGTCTGCGAGTCGAAGTCGATGAAGCGGTCGCGGGAGAGCACCAGCACCTGGCGCCCGCGCATCTGCAGGGTGAACCTCACGGGGCAACCTCGCCGTCGGCGGCGTCCGGCGCGCGCGATCCGGCGCGCCTGCGCCGCCTCCGATCTGGCCCGGAATCGCTTTGTGATGCAAGGGGTTCACCCGTTTTCGGGCCCGCGTGGGGCCCGGCGCGCGCCCGCCGCGGCGTTCTGGGTTTGGCGATCATGTCGCCGTGTGGGGATAATCGGCGCCGTGGAGGACGCGATGGCGACAGGGACGCTCTGGATCCGCCCGGCGATCGGCCGGCTGGCGGTGGCCGCGCTGGGGGCTGCGCTGGTGGCGTGCGGCGGCGGGCCCGAGCCGGCGCCGGCCCCGACCACCACCTTCGAATGCCCCCGCGACAAGCAGATGGACGACGGCGCCGCCCGGCGCTTCCCCGCCGAGGGGCTGCCCTCGGTGTGGGCCGTGCTCGAGGATCGGGAGAAGGCCGAGTGCTGGGAGGCGGGCCTGCGCATCGCCGGCTACGCGGCGACCGACGACGCCTTCGCCCGGCTGCGGGGCTTCATCGAGCACCGGGCTCAGCGCTTCGCCCTCAGCGGCGATCAGGTCGTGCTGCAGACGGCGATCGAGGCCATCGGCAACGTCGTGCGGGTCGACAAGGAGGCCGGCACCGCCCAGCAGGCGCTGGAGTTCCTCATCGAGGGCAGCAACCCCGAGACCTGGGCCAAGCGCAGCACCCGGTGGCCGATCGACGCGGTGCTGCGCCGGGAGCTCATCCGCATGCTGTCGCGGGCCTCGGTCAAGGCGCTGTCGGTCACCGAGCGGCCCGAGGCCTACGCCACGATGCGCATCCTGGCCGTCGACGCGGTCGACCGCCGCTCGCTGGCCTTCAAGTTCACCGCCGCCGGGGGCAAGGCCGACCGGGTCGAGGAGCTGATCAACCTGCACGTCCTGCCGCCGGGGCGGGTCGCCTTCGCCATGGAGGGCACCCTCTCGTCGATGCGGGGCCAGGACTACACCGAGCTGCTGCGGCTCGTCTCGGAGGAGGCGGTGCGGGCCGGTCAGCCGGCGCCCGAGCTGGGCGGCTGCCCCGCCGGCGCGCCCGACGGCCGGGCCGGCGAGGAGTGCGACGTCATGCGCATCCGGGTGCGGGCGGTGCGCGATCTGGCCCGCGAGACCTTCGACATGGAGCAGAAGTGGCTCGTCGCCGCCCGGGGCAACGAGCAGTATCAGCAGGCGGTGCGCGCGGCGGACGTGGTGGCCGACTCCCGGCTGAGCGGCTTCCACGGGCAGCTCGACAGCCTGCGCCGGCTGGTGGACGAGGTCGAGGAGCACGCCGCCATCGAGGCGGTCAGCCGGGTGATCTTCCCCCGGGGGCCGCTCGAGGTCATCCAGCGGCCGCACACCGATCAGGTCGAGCACGTCCTGGCCTCGATGCGGGTGCTCGATCGGGACTACGCCGAGCAGCTCGCCACGCTGCGCCTCGCGCCCCACGTCCGGGTGGTCATCGAGGCCCACGAGGCGCTGCGCGAGGCGCTGCGCAGCGGTCAGCAGGGTCAGGGCTACGAGCAGGTGCTCGAGATGCGAGCCCGGCTCCAGACCCGGCTGCGGGTGCTGGTGGCGGCGATCATCGACCGGGTGCCGGGGGTGACCGGCCCCGAGCGCCGCCTGCGCTCGCTGCTGCTCGGCTCGGTGATGGACCACAACGCGGTCGTCGACAACTTCCTCCTGCGCAGCGAGCCGATCCGCGACGTGGATCCGGAGACCGGGCAGGAGATCGCCCCGCCCGAAGAAGGCGGGGAGGCGCTCACCGACGCCGCGCGGTGAGCCCGCCGGGCCGGGGGGCCCGGGGCCGGGGGACACGGACGTCCCACCCGGTCGCACGCGGTGGAGAATACGCCCCGAGGACGGGGCATTGGGGGCCGATATGTGGCGATCCGCGGGCGCCGCCCGGCGGGGTGACGGGCTCTTCGCCCGCCGCCTCGCGCTGGCGGCGACGATGTTGGTGGGGCTCGCCCTCGGCTGCGGCGATGACGGCGCGGCGGGGTCGGTGGGGCTCGGCGAGCGCTGCGAGCGCACCTCGGACTGCGCCGAAGGCACCTGCATCGGGGCCCGGATCTGCGCCCGCAACTGCCGGTTTCTGGGCGAGACCTGCGCCGACGGCACCACCTGTTGGGAGGCCGAGAGCATCGAGGGCGCGCCGGTGCAGGTCTGCTCGCGCACCGGCTGCGACGGCCGCTCGTGCCCCCCCAACTCGGTGTGCGATCAAGCCCAGCTCGACTGCGTGTGCACCCCGCCGTTCCGCGAGATCTCGGGCATCTGCGAGCTGTGCCACGTCGACAACCTCATCGAGGCCTGCGAGCAGCCGGGCTACGACGACCCCTGCATGTGCATCGACCTGCGCAACCAGTCGTTCGCCGCCGCGGCCCTCGCCGGCTTCGACCTGACCGGCGCGGTCTACGGCCGGGGCACCGTCTTCGCCGAGGACTTCGATCCGACCATGGCCGGCATGTTCGGCCCCGGCGCGCAGCTCCCCGGGGTGCGCTACCCGGCGCTGGTGCTCCAGGGGGTCGACGTCTCGCAGGGCAACTTGATGGAGGCCGATCTGGTGGGGGCCGATCTGACCGACGGGCAGTTTGCCGGCACCGATCTGACCCGGGCGCTGCTGGTGCGCTCGACGCTCGAAGGGGCGACGCTGCGGGGCGCGATCCTGACCGATGCCTCGCTGGACGGGGCCAGCCTGCTCAACGCCAACCTCTCGGCGGCCAACCTCGCCGGGGCCACGCTGGTGGGGGCCAACCTCGCCGGGGCCAACCTCGCCGACGCCGATCTGACCGGGGCCGATCTGACCCGGGCCATCCTCAACAACGCCAACCTCGACGGGGCCATCCTGGCCGGGGCCAACATCGAGGGCGCCCAGATGCGGGGCATCCAGGGTGACGTGCCGCAGTGGGTCGAGGCGTCGGTCGGCCCCGACGGCACCGCCTCGGCGGACAACCTCGCCCGGGCGGTGCGCGAGCGGGGCTTCAGCGAGCTCGAGGGGGCCAACCTCGCCGGATCGGACCTGCGCAACCAGTCGCTGGCCGGCGAGAATCTGGCTCAGGCCAACCTCGCGGGGGCGGCGATGTCGGGGGCCGACATGCAGGGGGCCAACCTCGAGGGGGCCAACCTCGAGGGGGCCCGCATGCAGGGGGCCCAGGCCGACGGGGCCAACCTCGCCGGGGCCGACATGAGCCGGGCCAACCTGGCGGGCGCCTCGCTGAAAGAGGCGCAGATGGACGGGGCGAACATGGCGGGGGCCAACCTCTCCGACGCGGCGATGGAGGGCGCCTCGGCCAAGGGGGCCAACATGTCGGGGGCCAACCTCTCCGGGGCCCAGGCCGCGGGGGCCGATCTGTCCGAGGCCGACCTGTCGGGGGCCGATCTGTCGGGGGCGCAGCTCTACGACGAGGCCACCGATCAGGCGGCCAACCTCGCCGGGGCCGACATGAGCGGGGCCAACCTCTCCGACGCCGGGCTGCGGGGGGCGAACATGCAGGGGGCGGTGCTCGACGGCACCTTCACCGGCACCGGCACCTGCGGCGACGGGCGGGGCTGCGACGCCGAGCACCCCTGCGCCGACGGCGGCATGTGCATCCCGCGCAACCCGGCCCCCCAGGCCGACCTGCGGGCGGCCGATCTGACCGACGCCTCGATGCGGAACGCCACCCTGCCCGGGGCGCAGCTCACCGAGGCGAAGCTGAGCAACGCCGACCTCTCGGGCAGCGACCTGCGGGGGGCCGACATGACCGGGGCCTCGGCGGCGGGGGCGGCCTTCGACGGGACCGAGCTGGCGGGCACCGATCTGAGCGCGGCCGATCTGTCCGGATCGGACCTGCGCCGGGCCCGGCTCGACGACACGACGGTGCTCACCGACGCCAACCTCAGCGACGCCGACCTCAGCGGGCAGGCGCTCAGCGGAGGCCAGCTCAGCGGGGCGACCCTCATCGGGGCCCGCTTGCAGGGCACGAACCTGCGGGGGGCCTTCATCGAGCGCAGCGACTTCACCAACGCCGACATGCGGGGCGTGCTCATCGGCTGCTGCGACGTGCGCGACCTGATGGGCGACCGCGTCGCCCCCCGGGCCTGCGAGCCGGCGCGGGCCCGGGCGGCGAACTTCTCGGGGGTCGACATGCGGCCGCTCGCCACCCGCCCGACCGATCTGTGGGGCGTCGACCTGCGGGGGCTGGCGTTCGGCGGGGCCCAGCTCCAGCGGGTGGCCTTCGGCCCGGCCGACGTGCGCGGCGCGCAGTTCATCGACGTCGCCGGCCCGGGCATCGACTTCTCCCAGGCCCGGGTGACCGGCGCGATCTTCTCCAACGCCCGCATCCAGGGGTCGCTGCTGACCGACCGCGACCTCACCGACAACCGCTTCGACGGGGCCGATCTGACCGGGGTCGACTTCACCGGCTCGAACCTGCTCCGGGCCGACTTCGGCCGGGCGTGGCTCGAAGAGACCCGCCTCGACGGGGCGAGCGCGACCGACGCCAGCTTCCAGAGCTCGACCATCATCGGCGACATCGACACCCAGGACCGCCCGGCGAGCCTCGTCGGCGCCAGCCTGGCCCAGGCCCGGCTGGTGGGCACCTCGCTGGCCTCGACCGACTACTGCCGGGCCGACTTCGAAGGCGCGGTGCTCGACCGGGTGGTGCAGAACCCGACGATGCCCTGGCTCGACCCCGGCCGCGACGGGGAGAACACCTGGAAGCAGGCCACCCTGCTCGCGGTGCTCGGCGGGCCGGCGCCGCCCAACGACCTGACCTGCGTGCGGCTGACCGAGGCCGAGCTGCTCGGCATCGAGCTGCTCGCCAACACCCGCTTCACCCGGGCCCGGCTCGAGGCGGTCACCTTCGGCATCACCGAGGACGGCGCGACGAGCAGCATGCTCGGGGCCGACTTCTCGAGCGCGCTGCTGCTCGACGTCACCTTCGAAGAGGTGGCCATGCCCGGGGCCGACTTCCAGCGGGTCAACGCCACCGGCACCGCCTGGACCGGCTCCGACGTCGCCCGGGCCAGCTTCGCCAACGCCCGCCTCTCGCGCCCCGACTTCACCAACGCCGGGCTCGTCGAGGCCGACTTCGCCCGCCTTGACCTCACCGACGCCGTCTTCAGCGGGGCCGATCTGACCGGGGCCCAGCTCAACTTCACCGTCGTCGACAACGCCGACTTCGGGGGGGCGGTGCTCACCGACGCCAACCTCTTCCAGATGGCCGGGCGCAACGCCGGCTTCGGCGGGGCCCTGCTCGAAGACGCCCGCGCCAGCCGGGTCAACCTGCCCGGGGCCTCGTTCGGCCAGGCCGGGCTCACCCGCACGCTGTTCACCGACGCCACCCTCTCGGGGGCGAACTTCAGCAACGCGGCGATGATCGGCACCGACTTCACCGGGGCCGACATGGTGGGGGCCAACATCGGCGGGGCCGGGCTCTCGGGGGTGACCTTCCGCGACACCGACCTGACCAACGCCGACTTCACCGACTCCACCGGCCGGCCCGAGGTCTTCCTGGGCATCAACCTCTCGGGGGCCAACCTGTGCGGCGTGCAGTGGGGCGAGTACGACGCCGCCGCCAACTGGGAGGGGGCCGTGCTCACCCGGGCGACGGTCTGCCCGCCCAAGGACGACAGCAACGTCTGCACCACCACCGCCGAGACCGCCAACACCGGCGAGACCCTGAGCTGCCGTCTCTTCGGGCTGCCCGACTTCGCCCCGTTCGTCGACCTCTCGGGGCTGACGCTGCCCGAGGAGACCGACCTCAGCGAAGAGAACCTCGACCGGGCCAACCTCACCGGGGCCACCCTGCGCAACGTGATCATCGGCGACGCCCCCGGGGCGACCTTCGCCGAGGCCAACCTCGAGGGCAGCACCATCGCCGCCGGGGCCAACCTGCGGGGGGCGATCTTCGTGATGGCCGATCTGACCGGGCTGACCATCGAGCCGGGGGTCGATCTGACCGGAGCCCGCTTCACCGAGGCCAACCTGCGGGGGGTCGTCGCCGACGGCGCCATCCTCACCGGGGCCCGCTTCGGACAGGCCGAGATGAGCGGCATCTCGCTGGTCGGGGCCCGCATCGAGCGCACCGTGCTCAACCAGGCGCTGATGGGTGGGGCCGATCTGACCGACGCCGTCGCCCCCGAGGCCAGCGCGGTCGACGCCGTGCTCACCGGGGCCGACCTGACCCGGGCCGACTTCTCCGACGCCACGCTCACCGGGGCCGTCCTCAGCGGCGCCCGCCTGCTCCAGACCCGCTTCAGCCGGGCCGCGATGGGCGGCGTGGTGATGGATCAGGCCAGCCTCAACCAGACCCTGTTCGACGACGTCGACCTGCGCAGCGCCATCCTCACCGACGCCCGGGGCCTGCCGGCGACGCTGCTGGGGGCCGACCTGAGCGGGGCCAACCTGTGCGGGGTGCAGTGGGGCCAGCTCAACGACCCGGCCACCTTCGCGTTCATCGCCAGCGACGAGACCATCTGCCCGTTCAAGGACGCGTCCGGCGAGTGCCCGCTGACCGCCGCCGAGGTGCCCGACTGCCGGCTCTTCGGCGAGCCCATCCGGCTGGTGCCGGGCACCGATCTGTCGGGCCGGGAGGACACCCAGGGCCTCGACATGGCCGGCCGCGACCTGAGCGGCTCGAACCTGAGCGGGGCCAACTTCGACCGGGCCACCTTCGCCGGGGCCGATCTGACCGAGGTCGACCTCACCGACGCCCGCCTGGGCAGCGCCGACCTCACCGGGGCCACCCTCGACCGGGCCCGGCTCGAAGGCGCCGACTTCTCCCGGGTCGAGAGCCCGCTGCCCGACTGGGTGCGCCTGGGCATCGACGCCGAGGGCGTCTACCGGGTCGCGACCCTGGTCGACGCCATCGGCGAGGGGCAGACCACCGATCTGAGCGGCGCCTGGCTCGAAGGGCGCAGCCTCGCCGGCTTCGACCTGCTCGGGGCCACCTTCGACCGGGCCACCATGCGTGGGGCCGACCTGCGCAACGCCGTGCTCGACAGCGCCACCTTCGTCGACACCCGGGCCTCCCGGATGAACCTGCGCGGGGCCAGCCTGCGGGGCACCGTCTTCACCCGGACCCGCCTCGCCGGGACCCTGCTCGGCTGCGGCGCCCCCGACGCCCGCCCCGACTGCCGCCCGGCCACCGTCACCGGAGCCGACTTCGCCCTGGCCCGGTTCGGGATCGACAGCGGCCAGCCCACCGACCTCGGCCAGCTCGACGCCCGGGCGGTCGACTTCGGCGGAGCGACCCTCGGCGGGGCCACCTTCGCCGACATCGACCTGCGCAACGCCCGCTTGCAGGGCGCCCGCTTCGCCCCGAACGACGACCTCACCGACGCCCGCCTCGCCGGGGCCGACTTCACCGGCGCGCTGATGGGCCAGGTCACGCTCAACGGCGCCGTGCTCGACACGACCACCCTCGCCGCCGCCGACCTGGGCGGGGCCGACCTGCGCGAGACCCGGATGCGGGGCACCGACCTGCGCGGCGCCCGCATCGGGGTGGCCCAGCTCGACGCCCGGCTGGGCGGGGCCGACCTCACCGGAGCCGACCTGCGCGACGCGACCCTGCTCGGCGTGATCGGGCAGGCCGCCGCCCGGACCACGCTGGTCGAGGCCGACCTGCGCGGCGCCGATCTGAGCCGGGCCGACCTGCGCAACGCCGACTACTGCCGGGCCGAGTTCGAAGGCGCCGTCGTCGACGGCCTGCGCATCGACCCCCAGCTCACCTGGGTCACCGCCGCCGTCGCCGAGGACGGCGACGGCCTCTACCGTCAGGCCGATCTGGTCGCCGCGCTCCAGGCCGGGGACATCGACGACATGACCTGCGCCCTCGTGCGCGACGCCGACCTCGCCGGGGCCCCGCTCCAGGGCATCGACGCCTGGGATCGGGCCCTGCTCCAGCGGGTCGACGCCTCGGCGGCCAACTTCGGCGCCACCGACCTGCGGGACGTGCTGCTCGACGACGTCACCCTCATCGGCGCCCGCTTCGCCGGGGCCCGCCTCGACGACCTCGACCTCTCGGGCGCCGATCTGACCGGGGCCGACCTCAGCCGCGTCCAGGGCCTGCGCCTCGACCTCGCCGGGGCCCGCCTCGTCGGCGCGCTGCTCAACACCGCCGTGCTCTCCGGGGCCGACCTCAGCGGGGCCGACCTCACCCGGGCGCGCCTCATCGGGCTCCGGGCCACGAGCGCCGACCTCTCCGGGGCGACCCTGGTCGAAGCCGACCTCAGCGACGCCGTCCTCAGCGGCGGCGCCACCCCGACCCGCCTGATCGGGACCGACCTCTCCCGGGCGACCCTCGCCGGGGCCGACCTCACCGACGCCGTGCTCGACAGCGCCGTCCTGCTCTTCGCCGACCTGACCGGCGCCGACCTCGGCGGGGCCTCGCTGATCGAGGCCGACCTCGAGGGCGCCACCCTCACCGGATCGGACGTGCGCGACGCGACCCTGCGCCGGGCCAGCCTGCGCGACGTCGACGACCGCCCGGCGCAGGTCGAGGGGGTCGACCTCTCGGGCGCCGACCTGTGCGGGGCGGCCTTCGGCGAGCTGAACCCGCCGGCCCAGTGGCCCCGGGTGACCCTCTCGGCGACCACGATCTGCCCCCGGCGCAACGCCGACGGCGCCTGCACCGAGACCCCCGCCTCGCTGCCCAACTGCTTCATCTGGGGCACCCCGCCCGCGCTGGGCCAGGGCGTCGAGCTCAGCGACACCGACCTGCGGGGCTAC
Organism: bacterium; assembly: GCA_030426085.1. GTDB lineage: Bacteria > Myxococcota_A > Bradymonadia > UBA7976 > UBA1532 > JACKDM01. The sequence goes on from JAUHYW010000078.1 coordinate 39,858, forward strand.
GACCTCAGCGGGCGCAACCTCGCCGACGCCCGGCTCGACGGCGCCGACCTGCGCGGCGTGCCCGCCGTGGGCGCCGACCTCAGCGACGCCGACCTGCGCGGAGCGGCGCTCGACGGCTTCGACCTGACCGACGCCACGCTCGACCGGATCCGCCTCGACGGGACCGACCTCTCGGGGGTCATCGGCGAGCTGCCCGCTTGGATCGTCGCCGGCATCGACGGCGACGGCGTCTACCGTCAGGCCGGCCTCGTCGCCGCCATCGGCGAGGGCTTCGACCAGCTCCGCGGCGCCAGCCTGCGTGGGGCCGACCTCGACGGCGCCGACCTGCGCGGCGCCGATCTGACCGACGCCGACCTCTCGAACGCCGCCATCCGCCAGGGCCGCTTCGCCGGGGCCACCGCCCGGGGCACCCGCTTCATCGGCGCCGATCTGAGCAGCAGCGGCATGCGCGCGCTCGACCTGACCGGCGCCGACCTCTCGAACGCCACCCTCGACGCCACCGACCTCACCCGGGCCGACCTGCGGGGGGCCACCTTCGCCGGGACCGTCGGCCGCGGCGGATCGCTGACCGTGCTCGTCGAGGCCGACCTGCGCAACGCGACCCTGCGGGGGGCCGACCTGCGCAACGCCGACTACTGCCGGGCCCACCTCGAAGGGGCCGACGTCGCCGGGGCCACCGCCCGCGACGCCCAGCCGTGGCTGACCCTCGGCCGAAACGGCGTCGGCCTCTACGGTCAGGCCACCCTCGTCGCCAGCGTCGTCGGCGCGGCCCAGGCGGTCGACCTCACCTGCGCCCGGCTGACCGACGTCGACCTCAGCGACGCCGACCTGCGCCGGGTGACCTCCCTGCGCTTCGCCCGCCTGGAGTCGGTGGTCTTCACCGGCACCAACCTGCAAGGGCTGCGGGGCATCTCCGACGTGCAGCTCGTCGACACCGGCTTCGCCGAGGCCGACCTGCGCACCGCCCAGCTCACCGGCGCCCGCATGGCCGGGTTCGACTTCGCCGGGGCCGACCTGCGCGACGCCAACTTCTCGGGGGCCGAGCTCACCGGCGCAGATTTGAGCGGCGCCCGCATGGCCCGCATCAACCTCTCGGGGGCCCGCCTCATCGGCGCCGATCTGAGCAACGCCGGCATGGGGGACGCCGACCTCGACGGCGTCGACCTGTCGGGGGCCACCCTGCCCGGAGCCAACCTGCGCGCCGCGGCGATGTCGGGGGTCACCCTGGCCAACGCGGATCTGCGGGGGGTCAACCTGCGCGACGCGGTCATCGTCGACGCGACCGCCGATCGGGCCGACTTCACCGGCGGCAGCTTCGTGGCGGCGACCCTGCGCCGGGGCACGTTCGACGACGCGCTGCTGCGCGAGGTGAACCTCAGCGGTCTGGCCTTCGAGGAGAACGTGTCGATGATCGGCACCGACCTGCGCGACGCGGTCGGCCTGCCCCGCGGCGCGCCCAGCGTGCGGTTCGCCGGGGCCAACCTGTGCGGGACCATCTGGGCCAGCATCAGCCCCGACGTGCAGGCCATCCCGTCGGGGAACGTGCAGGTCGACGGGCTGACGATCTGCCCCGATCAGGATCCGGTGACGCTGCTGTGCAGCCGGGTGGGGGGCTGTCTGCTGTTCGATCAGGCGCAGTAGCCACGGAGGGCCCGCCGCCGCCCTCGTCGTGGTCGTGGTCGAGACGCCCGGAGAGGGCTGCGGTGGTCGGGCGAACGGGTGTACGGGATCGGCGGTGTGTGGGTCGGCTCGGTGTCACGGTGGGAGTGGGTGATGTGATGGTCGGCCGGCGGTCCCGGGGTGTCCCGGGCTCATCGGCTGCGCCGAGTGTCGCCCGGGATCCCCCGGGGCCGGCCTCGTGGGCTTCGGTGTGGGGTCGGGTGGATGTGATGGGGGTGGTGGGCATCGCATCGGCGGCCGGCGGTCCCGGGGTGTCCCGAGCTCATCGGCTGCGCCGAGTGTCGCCCGGGATCCCCCGGGGCCGGCCTTCGGGCTTCGGTGTGGGGGGCGGGTGGATGTGATGGGGGTGGTGGGCATCGCATCGGCGCGGCCGGCGGGGTCCCGGGGTGTTACGGGCTCCTTCGTGGTGCCGAACGTGTCGCTGCGCGACGGACCTACGCCCCGTCAGGTCGAGGGCTTGGTCCCCCTCCACACCCCGGGCGCCGGCCGCGCGGGGCTTCGGTGGGGGATGGCTCCGGGCGGGGGGCGTGGCGGCCGTCGACCGGCGCTCGCCCGCCGCGCCTCGCGTATCTGGTGCGGGGCACGACGGCCGGTCGAGGAGCGCGTGGTGCGCGAGGGTGGGTTGGCTGGGCGGGGCGCTCAGAGCGTCGGTCGTTCGCCGGTCGACGTCCTGTGCCACGCGCTCTGACTCGGGGGAGGTGGAGCCAGTTGGGGTATGCCATCACGGGCGTCGTCTGTGATCGGGCGTTGGTTTGGCGAGCAGGTGATCGTCAATCACCCAGGCGGTCGCCTTGTCGACCCGTCACCCACCCAGGCGGTCGCCGTGTCCGCCCGTCACCCACCCAGGCGGTCGCCTTGTCGACCCGTCACCCACCCAGGCGGTCGCCGTGTCCGCCCGTCACCCACCCAGGCGGTCGCCTTGTCCACCCGATGCTCACCCAGACTGCCATCAACGGAGGTCGAGCGCGTAGCGCGAGACGCGAGCGACGCTGTCTCTGCACATGCCACCGCTCATCCAGGTCGATGACCAGCGCACAAGATCCCACCCAGAACGAGCGAGCACGCGAGCGGAGCGAGCCGCCGAGCGCAGCGCAGGTGTCCGGCTACGCCGGACGGGCGTGCGCCCGGCATGGGCGCAGGACCGGGGGTGGAAGTCCCCCACGAGCCCACTGGAGGGAATCGGACGTGAAAGGCAACTGCACCAGAAAGCCGCACCGGGCGACCGGCGCGGTGGACGAATCCGCGAGGAGGTGTGGGATGGAAGCCCGTAGCGAACCACGGCACCGAACGAGAGTGAACCCCTGTGCAGGCCGGTCCACCCGGGTGAACGAGCGCCTGAGCGCGATGCCCGAAATCCAGTCGGGGTGGTCAGGTAGTGGGGGCGGCGGTCGTGGGAAGTCCTGTGCTCTTACCCGGGGAGATCTCCCTGGATCCGCCACGAGCGGTAGACCCGTCGGGGACGACGGGACGACGTCCGGGGAGAAGTCGGATCGCCTCATAGTAGCGCTGAAGCCGGGTAACGCTGGTGGAGCGAAGGGGGCGACACGTTGAGAAGCGTGGAGTCACGTCAACTGTCATTCGTGTTCGCCGACAGCCCTTCGGGGAGCGGGGACGAAGCGTCGACCGGCGGACCGGTCGGCAAGGCGTTCCTGCGGCTCACAGCGAAGGCAAGGAAGACGAGCGACCCCACCACCACCGCAGCCGGGGACACGACCCGGCTGCTCGACGCAGTCGCGTCGCCGGCCAATCTGGCGGCGGCGTTGCTGCACGTCGCGCGAAACAAGGGCGCGGCCGGAGTGGACGGTCGGAGCGTGGACGAGGTCATGGCGGATGCTCACCGCCTGCTGCCTCGGCTGCGCGCGGCTGTGCTGTCGGGGCAGTATCGCCCCGGCGACGTTCGGCGGGTCTGGATCCCCAAACCCGGCGGAGGCCGACGTGGCCTCGGCATCCCGAACGTGGTCGATCGTTGGGTTCAACAGGCGGTGCACCAGGTGCTGGCGCCCGTCTTCGACCCGACGTTCAGCGCGCACAGCCACGGCTTCCGCCCCGGACGCGGCGCGCAGACGGCCATCGCCGACGCGAAGGCGCACCTCGAAGCGGGCTCCACCTGGATGGTGAGCATCGACCTGTCGAAGTTCTTCGACCGGGTGAACCATCAGCGGCTGCTGGCTCGGATGAGTCAGCGGGTCGCCGACGGACGCCTGCTGAGGCTGGTGCACCGGATGCTGAAAGCGAAGGTCGTCCTGCCGGACGGCACGCGGGTGTCCACCGAGGAGGGCACGCCGCAAGGCGGGCCGCTCTCGCCGCTGCTGAGCAACATCGTGCTCGACGAGCTCGATCACGAGTTGACGCGGCGGGGACACCGCTTCGTTCGCTATGCCGATGACTTCAACATCTTCGTGCGCAGCGAGCGGGCCGGACACAGGGTGATGGCCTCGACGACGCGGTTCATCGAACGCCGCTTGCGGCTGAAGGTGAACGCGGAGAAGAGCGCCGTCGCCCGCCCGGGAGAGATCCACTTCCTCGGCTTCAGCCTGCCCGTGCGGGTTGACGGGGCGGTGGAGGTCGACCTCTCGGAGCGCACCAAGAAGCGGATGGCCGCCAGGATCCGGGCGCTGACGCCCCGAAACTGGGGCCGTTCGATCGAGGCGTGCATCGAGCGGCTCAACGTCTATCTGCGGGGATGGTTCGGATACTTCCGACTCGTCACACGCTTCGGCGCAGGTCGCATGCGCGCGATCGATGGCCGCATCCGGAGACGGCTGCGTGCGATCATCGTCAAGCAGAAGAAGCGCCCGCGGTATCTCTACCGGCACCTCGTCGAGCGCGGCGTCAGACCTGGGACTGCTGCTGGCCACGCCTGGAGCGGGTGGGGCCCCTGGCGGCAGAGCGTCGGCGCCATGCATCGGGCCTATCCCAATGCATGGTTCCACCGGCGACTCTACTGCCTGGAGCACGAGTGGCGGCAGCTCTATGAACCGTAGGAGGTGGTGTCGACCGGGCCGGTGATTCCACCGGTCTCGATATGTCGACGTGAAGAGCCGGATGTGAGGTCCACAAGTCCGGTTCTGTGAGAGGCGCCCCGGGGCAACCCGGGGCGCCTACTCGACCGGAGTGAGGAGGAGGCCGCAGGCCGACGACGATGCGTAGGTCCCGCCCGAGCGAAGCGAGGGCACCGGAGTCGAGCACGGCTTAACGCAACACTGTTGGCGCGTTCCGAGCCGCCGAGAGCTGGCCCGCCTCGCATACCCTCAGCGTTACCCAGACCTCTGTGATGCCTACCCTCAGCGTTGCCCAGACTTCCGTGATGCCCACCCTCGGCGTTGCCCAGACTTCCGTGATGCCCACTCTCAGCGTTGCCCAGACTCCTGTGATGCCTGCCCTCAGCGTTGCCCAGATCTCTGTGAATCTCACCCTCGGCGTTATCCAGGCTTCCGTGGTCCCCACCCTCGACGTTACCCAGACCTCTGTGATGCCTACCCTCAACGCCACCCGGCTTCTGTGATGCCCACCCTCGGGGCTACCCAGGCTTCTGTGACCCCCACCCTCAGCGTCGCCCACGCGCTCCACCACCCCCACCCTCAGCGTCGCCCGGACCTCCGTGCCCTCCACCCTCGGCGTCGCCCACGCCTTCACATCCCAGCCCTCGGCGTCGCCCAGGCGCCCGCGCGGCCATCACTCCGACAACACATCCGCCGCCACCGCGGCCAGATGCGGCGGCAGCGCGGGCGGGGGCTCGCCGCGGCGGCGGGCGTCGAGGTGGGCGGCGATGGCGCGGTGCTCGGGGTCGGGGGACTGCGCCAGCGCGGCGAGCATGGGATCGAGCATCGGCGGCGGCTCGGGGGCGGCGAAGGCGAGGCAGAGGTGGCGGAAGAGGTCGATGGTCGGGGGCAGGGTCGGCGGCCGGGGGTCGGGCTTCGGGGCGGTGTGGCGGCCGAAGAAGCCGCGGATCTGGGGGTTGGCCTGGACCTCGGGGGGCAGGGCGTCGAACGGGTCGGCGCCGTCGAGCACGGCCTGGATGGTGGCGCGCAGGTCGTCGGGCAGGCCGGCGGGCAGGGCGGGCGCCGGGGCGGCACGGTCGGCGAGGGCGGTGAAGAAGCCGGCGAGGGCGCCGAGCCAGGTGGATGCTCGGGCGAGGGTGTCCCGCAGTTCGACGAGTTCGGGCGGGAGGCCCCGGCGGTCGCGGGTGGCAGCGGCGAGCTGGGCGGTGACGGCGAGCCATGTGTGGTGCAGGGCGTTGTACTCGGCCGTGGTCTGGATGGCGTCGGCCGCGGCCCGGTGGGCGGCGGCGGTCTCGATGTCGCCCTCCTCGGCGCAGACATTGGCGAGGGCGCGGTGGTCCTTCCAGACGTCGTGCGCGCCCAGCGCGGCGCGGATGGCCAGCCCTGCCTCCAGCGCGGCGCGGGCCTCGGGCAGCCGGCCCTGCATGCGGTAGATGACGCCGAGTTGGTTGTGCGACAACGCCTCGCTGGGCTTGTCGCCTCGGCGTTGCTTGATGGCCAGCGCGGCCTCGACGTGGCCCGCGGCCGCGCGCAGGTGGCGAGCGGCGTCCTGGGCCCGGTCGGCAGTGCGGGCGGCCTCGGCCTCGTTCTGCTCGAGGACACCCAGGTTGTGCCGGGTCCCGGCCTGTTGGCGCAGGTCGTCCAGGGCCTCGGCGTCGGCCAGCGCCGCCCGATACCAGCCGCGGGCGGCGGCTTGGTCGCCCCGCTGCCGCCACGCGCTGCCCAGCAGGTCGCGGGTCTGCATGGCGCCCGGGCGGTCGCCAGCGGCGAGGAAGCGGTCGAGCGCGCGGCGGTAGTGCTCGATGGCGGTCGGCAGGTGACCCAGCCTACGCTCCAGGCCGCCCAGGTGCTGCTCGGCGGTCCCGACCAGCTCATCGTCCTCCAACGCGGCGGCCGCGTCGCGGAAGCGGGCGTAGTCGGCGCGGGCGGCGTCGTAGCGCCCGGCGGCGGCGGCCAACTGCGCCAACTGACCCCAGACCGCGGCGACGCTGCGACGGTCACCGCGGGCCTCGGCGATGGTCATGGTCTCCCGCAGCGCGGTCTCGGCGCCGGCCAGGTCGCCGGTGGCCCTCAGCGCGCTGCTCAGGTCGCTCAGCGTCGCCGCCAGGTTGCCCTGCCGGCCGGGCTCGTTGGGCCGGGCCTCCACCGCTGCCCGCCAGCGCGCGACCGCTGTCTGAAGCGGCGCCACCGCGTGGTGGTCCTGGCCGAGGTCGCTGAGCGCCCGGCCCCACGTGGAGAAGGCGAGCGCGACCTCGGCCGAGTCGGCGGCCGGGTCCCGCTCCAGCGTCTCGGCCAGCGCGCGCAGCTCGGCCAGCGCGCCGCCGGGGTCGGCGGCCAGCCGGTCGAGCGCGGCCCGGGCCCGGGCCTGGGCGCCCAGCGCGCCGCGCAGCCGGC
>JAUHYW010000178.1 GCA_030426085.1 bacterium
ACTGCCCCCGCTACCAGCGGTGCGAGGTCGTGCTCGACACCGCCCAGTGCGTCGCCGACTGGCCCGTCCTGCCCGAGCGCGAGCCGATGGATCCCGACATGGGCATGGGCGACGACCTCGACGCCGGAGTGCCCGGCGGCGCGGACGCAGCCGGCGGCGCCGGCGGGCAGGGCGGCGGGGGCATCTCCGGCGCCGACGGCGGCCCAGGGGCCACCGGCGGGACCGGCGGCGCCAGCAACGACCCCGAGAGCTGCGACGTCGCCCTCGGGAGCCGGGGGACGCCCTTCGGCGGCTGGCTCTTCGCCTTCGCCGCGCTCGGCCTCGCCTTCCGCCGCCGCGACCCCCGGCCGCCGATCGACCGGCGGACCGCGTCCGACGGGGCCCGCCCGACACGGCCCTGACACCCGATTGCCGACACCACTGGCCCCGGTCAGTGCATCTGTAGTGTAATTCTGCGCCGGTGACCGGATACGGACACCTCTCGCGCCTTCACACTGGAGTCTGCCTGTGAGAAGCCTCGTTCACCGCCTGGGCCCCGCGCTGGGGCTCGCGGTGCTGCTGACCGCCCCCGCCTTCGCCCAGGACTACAACCTGGCGACCGACCCCGCCTGCGATCCCGAGCTGGGCGTGGTCAACATGACCATCGACGCGTTCGGGGCCACCGGCTCGTCGAGCGGCGGCGGTCGGGCGACCTTCAACCCGGCCGACGACCTGCCCGACCAGGGCGACGTGTCGACGATCTTCGAGCTGATGAGCTTCCTGTGTCGGACCTCGGCGGCGGGCAATACCACCGGGTCGTGGCTCGACAGCGGCCGGAACAACGCGGCGGTGAACAGCCGGCGGGACGGGGAGGACGTCGTCTCGGACTTCACCACCGACGGCATCCAGGTCGAGATGCGCTATCGGCTCAACTGCACCGTGCTCGAGCGGTGCTACGTGCTGACCAACGTCTCCAACGACGCGATGCCCACGGTCGCGCTGACCCACTACATGGACGGCGACCTGTTCTTCGGCGACGGCGGCCTGGGCAACGACTTCGGCGCCACCAGCGTCGGGGCCCCCAAGACGCTGTGGGAGTTCGACGAGGGCGACAACCCCGAAGAGCCGACCACCTTCGTGGGGCTCTACGCCCTCGACGGGGGCGACGCCTTCCTGCACTCGTGGGAGATCGGGCGCTTCTCGGACCAGCGCACCCGCATCGGCAACGTGGGCAACGCCAACGGGTGCACCGCGCTGCCCAACGACATCAACAACGGCGGCGCGCCGGCCGACCTCGACGGCGACCTCATCACCGACAACGGCTTCGACGTGACCCTGGCGCTGCGCTACGACTTCGGCCCGCTCGCCCCGGGGCAGACCTCGCCCGAGCACTGCTTCGCGACCCAGTGGGGCATCGGCCTGCCGTGCTCCGACGAAGACCTCGACGAGATCTGCCTGCCCCAGGACAACTGCCCCACCGTGCCCAACCCCGACCAGATCGACGAGGACGGCGACGGGGTCGGCGACGCCTGCGACAACTGCCCCAAGTTCCCCAACCCCGACCAGTTCGACCGGGACGACGACGGCCAGGGCGACGCCTGCGACCGGGCCTTCTGCACCCCCGACGGCAACCCCGAG
>JAUHYW010000079.1 GCA_030426085.1 bacterium
AGGTCCACCAGGCGTCGGTGGGCGCGCCCTCGGCGTCGGCGAACGCGTCGGCGCCGGACGCCCGCTCGTAGCGGAACTCGGGCCGGATCATGAAGCGATCGTCGCCGGTGGGGCGCACGTCGACGGTGCCGGTGAGGGTCATGAGGCCGTCGTACGCGGCGGTCTCGGGTCCGGTGAAGTCGGCCGGCGTGGCGTCGGGGAAACCCAGGATCTCGCCCCGCAGCCCGAACCCGAAGTGGTCGTCGACGCGGAACGAGGGCGCGACGCTGAGGCCATAGAAGTTCGCGTCGTCCGAGGCCCCCAGATCGGCGTTGGCCACCACCGAGAAGACGCCGGCCTCGTAGCCGAGCACGACGTCGACGAGGTGCTCGGCGAGCTCGCCGGGCTGGTGGTCGGTGTCGAGCAGGTAGCCCGCCGCGAGGGTGAAGCCGCCGGTCTCCACGCCGAGCTGGATCCCGACGTCGGGGGTGGCGTCGTCGTCGGTCAGCGCGTTGACGCCGTTGACGGCGATGGCGGTCAGCGAGATGACATCGGTCATCTGCCACCCCAGCTTGCCGCCGACGTGGAAGAACGGCTGCATCGCGAAGTAGACCGCGCCCCGGGTGTAGTTGGGGTTGGCCCAGCTCTTGGCCACCTCGGCCCCGTAGATGGTGTCGAACTGACCCACGTCGAGCGTCAGGCTGTCGGTGATCGCCCACGAGACGTAGGCCTGGGAGACGAAGTCCACGATGGGCGCCCCCCATCGAAGTAGCGCACCGCCCCGCTGCCGGTGCGCAGGCTCAGCACCACCCCGAAGCTGTCGTCGCCGTAGGCCGCGTCGAGCCCGGCCCAGGCGAGCTGAAAGCCTTCGTTGAAGACATACGAGCGGTGGTTTTCGGCGCCGTCGGTGAGCGCGTATGCGTTGCCCTGGCTGTTGATCGCGTAGAAGGCGTCGGCGAAGACGCTCAGCGTCAGGGTCGGCCCGTCGTCTCCCTCGTGCGCCTCGCTCACGTCGGCCGCGCCCGCCGGCGGCGTCGGATCCGTCGGGCCGGGCTGGGCCGATGCGATGCAGGGCGCGATGAGTGTGAAGAGTGTCACCAGGAGCGTGAGGAGAGGCTGCCCCATTGTTCGACCCCCGGGGCGCGCATCGTGAAGTGAAGGGTGGGCGCGCGCCCTGTCTGGAAGTCATCATGCGATCATCGAAATACCATTGACATTACTCCGGTGTTACACCGTATTCGAAACAGGTGAGCCGGGCGGACGTCGCCCGGCGCCCGCCCGGACGCCGCCCTTGCGTCGACCGCCCCGGGTGCGATACCTCGCCCCGATGAGCCGCGCCGACGAGATCACCCCCGAGGTGCCCCGCACGTCGACCCCCCGCCGGGTCGCGCTGTTCGTGGTGGGCCTCGTCGCCTGCTTCGCGCTGCTCAACGTCGGCGCCCGGTGGTACCTCAGCGAGCACGGCACGAACCTCGGCTACCGCATCGTGCACGCGAAGTGGGATCTGCTCGAGTCGATGGACGACCCGGTCGACTGGCTGGTGCTCGGCGACTCCTCGGGCTGCCACGGGGTCGTGCCCGAGATCCTGTCCGAAGAGCTGGGCGGCACCGCGGTCAACCTCGCCACGCTGGCCAACCTGCTCATCGCCGAGGACGCCTGGATGCTCCAGCGCTACATCGAGCGCTTCGGGCCGCCGAAGAACGTCGTGCTGGTGCACACCTTCGACCTCTGGCCCCGGGGTTATCGCAGCGCGTTGATCGGGCAGATCCCCCAGCCGTGGGGCTTCTGGGAGCGGCTCGAGCCCACGATCGACTTCACCTCCGGTCAGGCGCGGCGGGTCTTCCTCAGCCGCTATCTGCCGCTCTACGCCGAGAACAAGACGCTGCGCTCACACCTCGAGAACCTGGGGCCGACCCCCGAGCTGGCGTTCTTCGAGATGAGCCCCACCGGCTTCATCCCCGCCCGGGACCACCGCCCGGCGAGCTTCGCCAAGGATCTGCGCCGCACCCGCCGCTTCCTTGCGAAGAATCGCACGTTCACGATGTCCCGGCTCAACCGCGAGGGGCTGGAGGTCATCGGCGAGCTGTCGCAGAAGCACGGCTTCCCGGTCTATCTGGTCAACGGCCCGAGCCACGACGCGACGGTCGCCAGCCCGGCCCACCAGAGCTATATCGAGCAGCGCGACCGGGCCCTCGACCGTCGGCTGTCGCGCTACCCCCGCTTCCGCGCGCTGCCCGCGCAGCCGACCTACGCCGCGAAGCAGCTCGAGGTGTGCATCGACCATGTCATCCCCGAGGTCGCCCCGGATTACACCCGGGCGCTGGCCGACATCCTGCGGCGGGCGGGCGCGGTCGAGGGGGGCTGAGAGGGAGTCGCGGGCGGGGGCGGGCTAGTAATGACGCTGCATCACGATGCGATCGCCGCGGCGCACCTCGAGGGCGGTGCGGGTGAGGATGGCGGTGGCGGTGCGATCCTTGGTGGCGACCACCAGCGCCTCGCCGATCTGCTCCCAGGGCAGGCGCTTCTCGGTGGCCTCGTCGAGGTCGAGGCGGCCGTCGCCCCGGCGCATCACGAAGACCCGGTTGCCGATCTGCACCCCGTCCTTGGCGCCCTTGTCGATGAACACGGTGTCGAACTGCGCCAGCTCATTCTGCGGCGGCAGGGCGTCGACGACGGTGCCCTTGAGGTCGATGAGGTTCTGCCGGGGCGCGACGACGGCGTAGTGATTCAGCTCTTTGGTGATCGGCATGCCCCGCTGCATCTCGCTGAACGCGGAGACGATGCGGGCCCGGGCGACGTTCTTCTCGACGGTGGCCACCTCGAGCACGCCCATGATGCGCACCTTCTGGCCGAGGTAGCTGCCATCCACCGGGTGGATGACATCGTGCATGATCTTGTAGACGCTGTAGCGATCACCCACCCGCACCTTCTCGAGCTCGTCGTCCTCCATCTCGAGATAGATCAGGTCGTCGAGCGACAGGTACTTCTGGGGCAGCGGAGAGAACGCGAGGTGGCCCGGGGGATCGATGGACTCCTCCGAGATGAAGCCCTCGTTGATGGTCACCTGGCGGGCGTTCTCGGCGCCGATGGTGTACTCGAACGGGTTGACCACCACCCCGTCGGGCGTCTGCGCGTCGGTCCCCCGCCGCAGGCGCAGGATGTCGCCGGGGTAGATCCAGTGGGGGTTGGTGATGTGCGGGTTGAGGGCCCACACCGTCGGCCACGCCCAGGGCTGGTCGAAGTAGTAGTCGCAGATGTCCCACAGGGTGTCGCCGTCTTCGACGAGGTACTCCTCGGGCACCTGGACCCGGCGATCGCCGGAGATCGTGATCGACTGCGCTGCGGCCGGGCCCCCGGCGAGCAGGCCGGCCCCCAGGGTCACGGCGGCGAGTGCGCGAAACGGTATTCGGCTCATGGTCATCGGCTCCGTCCTCGAGCGACCCGTCGAGACTACATGCGTCCTTGCGGGCGGTCCAACTCGGCGGCCGCCTGACGGGCGGCGGAGGTGTCGGGGTACATCGATCGGAGCCGGGCGAGCGTCTCCCGGCCTTCGGCCACCCGGCCGAGGCGGGACTGGGTCAGCCCGATCATCAGCAGCGCGTCGGGCACCTGATTGCCGGTCGGATAGGTGGTCAGCACCCGGCGGAACACGGCGAGCGCCTCGGCGTACTCGGCTCGGGCGTAGCGGCAGCGGCCGCTGAGATACAGCGCGTTGTCGGCGTAGCCGTGCTTCGGCCAGCGGGCGACGAAGGCGTCGAAGGCCCGGATGGCGGCGGGCAGATCGCCCGAGCGGTAGCGGGCCTCGGCGGCCTTGAACGCGGCGATGGGGTCGTCGGCCGCGGCGGCGGGCGGCGTCGGCGGGCGGGGCGCGTCGAAGTCGGGCTGGGGCGCGATGCGGCTGACCCCGATGTTGCCCGCGCGGGCGGCGTTGGCCGGCGGGGTCACCGCCTTGCGCCGCCGCGCCCGGCGCCGGGGCGCGGGGCCGCCGTCGAGGGCGTCGATGTCGGCCTGGGTGATGCTGCCGCCGGCCGGCTCGGGGATCGCCGCGGAGACCACCGGCGGGGGCGCCGGGCGGGGCGCGGGGGCCCGCTCGGGGGTGAGCCGGACCACCGGCAGCCGCTGAGGCACGGGCGCCCCGTGCAGCGCGCGGGCTTCGAGCTGGTCTTCGACGAGCGCGAGCCGATCCTGGAGCGTCTCGAGCCGGCGGGACTGCGCTTCGTAGGCGTCGCGCAGGCCGCGCAGCTCGCGCTGCACCCGGGTGAAGCCGTCATCGACCTGGGCCTGCTTCGCTCCGCCGCAGCCCCAGGCGGGCAGGCAGACGGCGACGGCGGCCATGATGACGAGCAGGCGCGGCATGATTCGAAGTGTGTCCTCGACGGCTGATGCCCGCTGATTCTCGGCCTCCGCGCCGATCGTGTCAACCGACGCGGCGCGCCGTGCACACATCTGTCACCGATGTGGGTCGGGGCCGATGTCGGGATGGGGACGGGGTGGGGACGGCTGGAGTCGGAGTGGGGGTCGGGGCCATCATCGGGCGACCCGCCGTCGAGGAGGCCGCCCCATGCCCGCCCCACCCCGCGCCCGGCTCCCCCGGTTCACCCGCGCCGCGGCGTGGCTCGCCCTGGCGCTCACGCTCGGCGGCTGCATGCGCAGCGGTCCGCTGGCCACCGATCTCATCGACTGCGGGGCCGGGGCCCTGGTGATCATCGACGCCAGCGCCCTGTGCGTCTACCGCTCGGCGGACGCCCCGCTGCTGTGCCCCGAGGCGCTGCCCAACCGCTTCGACCGCAGCGGCGCGGTGGTCTGCGCCCGCCAGTCGCGCCCGGCGGCGGACCTCGTCGAGCGGGCGGTGGATCGGGTGCTCGACAGCGACGGCGGCCTGTTCATCGTCGACGCCGCGCTCGGCGACGGCCCCCGCTTCCAGATCGTCGACGGGGGCGCAACCCGCGCGGATTTCTGATACTCACCGGAGCGTCCCTCCCGCCGGAGACCCCCATGATCGAGCTGCTGCAAGACCCCCAGGCCTGGCTCTCGCTGGTCGTGCTCGCCGCGATGGAGATCGTGCTGGGCATCGATAACATCGTGTTCATCACGATCCTCTGCGGGCGGCTGCCGCCCGAGAAGCAGACCGCGGCCCGTCGGCTGGGTCTGCTGGTGGCGCTCGTCACCCGCGTCCTGTTGCTGCTGTCGATCTCGTGGGTGATGCGGCTGACCGATCCGCTGTTCGAGCTGTTCCGCCCGTGGAGCGGCAAGGACCTCATCCTCTTCGGCGGCGGGCTCTTCCTGCTCTACAAGGCCACGGTCGAGATCCACGAGAACGTCAACCACCCCCACAAGCACGCCCACCCCGAAGCGGGCGAAGAGGGCCGGCCCAAGACGGCGGCCTTCGGCATGATCATCGCCCAGATCATGGTGCTCGACATCGTGTTCTCGCTCGACTCGGTCATCACCGCCGTCGGCATGGCCGAGCACATCCCGGTGATGGTCGCGGCGGTCATGATCGCGGTGGGGGTGATGATCGCGTTCGCCGGCCCCATCGGTGACTTCGTGCAGCAGAACGCCACCATCCGGGTGCTGGCCCTGTCGTTCCTGGTGCTCATCGGGGTGATGCTGCTGATGGAGGGCACCGGGCTGCACGTCTCCAAGGGCTACATCTACTCGGCGATGGGCTTCTCGCTCGTCGTCGAGATGCTCAACATGCGCATGCGCAAGAAGTCCGACAAACTGCATCGACTGCCCGACGCGTGACCCCGCCCGCGGGGGCCCGACGCCGAGCTACCGACAAGCCCTATGGCAAGCGCGGGGCGGTGACGCTAGTCTGCTTCGACGCCCGACAGCGGGCGCGACTCCGGTGAGGGGGAGAGACATGCACCCGGTTCTTCGTTTCGGGGCCGCCGTCGCAGTGACGGCCGGCCTGTGTGGCATCGGCGGCCCGGCGCAGGCCGAGGATCGCTTCTCGGTGGGCTTCGGCTTCGGCTACAAGATCGACGCCAACCGGCTCGGTGAGACGATCACCACCGACGGCCTCGACGCGGCCGCGCCGCGCATCCAGATCCTGCCCGCTTTCGAAGCCGTCGGCGACCCGGTGCCCGAGATCGCCTTCGTCGACCAGTCGGTGATCACCTCCGAGAATACGCTGGTCGTGCTGGAGGACGCCGGGCAGATCAAGGATCTCGAGCAGGGCGGGGCGATGGTCGCCTTCGACATCGCGCTCAACGTCCGCTACGACTTCCTCGATGTGCTCTTCGCCCGCATCGGATTCAACTACAGCTTCCGGGGCATCGGCGGCGAGACGTCGTGGAAGAGCGATCAGGACGGGGACGGCGTCTTCACCGACGAGCACCTGCAGAAGTGGGACTATCAGGCCATCGGCATCCCACTGTACGTCGGGGTGAACGTGCCGGTGATGGAGGGCAAGTTCAACGCCTACGCCGGCGTCGGCGTCGCCTGGGCCAGCGGCGGCTTCACCCTCGAGCTCAAGGCGCCCGACGGCTGGTACTACGTCGCAGCCAACGACCCGAACCCGTTCAGCGCCGGCGAGGACGGGCTCGAAGCGGCCAAGGTCGGGGCAGTGAACGAGAAGGCGTCGATCGAAGGCAGCGCCTTCGGCCTGGGCTACATCGTCGGGGTCGACGGCGAGGTGGTGCCCGACCTCAACGTCTTCGTCGAGGCCGAGACCCAGTATGTGGCCAAGATGAGCGAGGCGGTGGCGTTCAGCGACGAGAACTCGGGGCGGATCTTCGGCTCGCCCAAGCTGGCCTACCCCGCCATCCCCGGCGGGCAGGTCATCCGGCTGGGCATCAAGTACACCTTCCTGACCCTGTGACCGGGTGACCTCCGACGCGGGAGCCGGCGGCCCTCGATGAGCGACAGCGAACCCTACGTCCACTACGAGTTCTGGCACTCGCACTACTGTGAGAAGACCCGCTGGGCGCTCGACCTCAAGGGCGCGCCCTACCGCCCGAAGCTGCTGGTGCCGGTGCAGCACGCGCTGCCGATGATCCTGCGCACCGGGCAGCGGCAGGTGCCGGTGCTCGCCGGCCGGGGGGTGCGCATCGCCGGCTCGACCGCCATCCTCGAGCACCTCGAAGCCGCGTGGCCCGACCCGCCGCTCTTCCCCCGGGCGCCCGCGCTGCGAGCCGAGGTCGACGAGGCGATGGGCTGGTTCGACCGCAAGCTGGGGCCCGGCATCCGGCGGGCGTTCTTCTACCGGCTGATGCCGCACACCGCGCTGCTCAACGACATCATGGCCCGCCCCGCGGGGCCGATCGGGCGGGCCATCTACACCGCGACCACGCCGCTCAACAAGCTCATCATGCGCAAGGCGATGGGCATCGACGCGGCCGGCGCGGAGCGGGGCGAGGACATCACCCGACAGGCGCTCGAGCGCCTCGCCGCCCTGGGCGACGGCTACCTCGTCGGCGACCGCTTCACCGCCGCCGACCTCACCGCTGCGGCGCTGCTCTACCCCCTCTCCGGCTCGCCCGATGCCCCTCACCTGCCGCCCGATCGCCCGGCCGATCTCTCCGAGTGGCTCGACGGGTGGCGGGCGCATCCGGGGACCGCCTGGGTCCGCCGGATCTACGCCGAGCACCGCCGCCCCCCCGCCTGACGCGCGGTCGAAAAGGCGGGCGTCGCACCTTGCAGCGGCCGCCGGATTTCTGTTCTCTTGTCCCGCTATGCCGAGCCCGCTCCACCGCCCCACGCCGCTGATCGCGCTGGCCCTCGTGGTCTTCGCCGTCGGCGTGGCCGAGGCCAAGAAGCGCTACGCGCGCCGCACCGGCCAGGAGTGCGGCCACTGCCACCGCAACCCCCAGGGCGGCGGGCCGCGCAACACGGTGGGGCTGTACTATCAGGCCCACCGGACGCTGCCGCCGGGTGATCTGAGCCCGGCTGGCCTGCAAGCCGCCGTCGATCGCTACCTCGACGAGGTCGCCCGCGCGGTGCCCGACGTCATCTGGCGCTACACCCCGCTGGCCGAGATGGCCGACCGCCCGACCCCGGCCTACACCGCGGCCGACGATCTGACCGTGCTGCGCCGGCTGGCGCTCGACCTGGGCACGACGCTGCCCAGCCTGCGCGACATCCGGGACGTCGAGCGGGGGGTCCCGCTCGAAGCGAAGGTCGACCAGTACCTCGACAGCGGCGACTTCGAGTACACCTTCCGGCTGTACCACCGGGACATCGTCCGGCCCCGCAGCGGCATCTTCAACAAGACCCCGGCCCTGACCCGCATCATCCGCATGGGCAAGGGCCCGCAGGCGTTCTGGCGCTCGGAGGCCATCGCCGACGAGACCGCCAGCGGGGACTGCGCGCCCGACGCGCGGGTCGAGGTGGCGCCCTACTGGAAGCGCAAGACCCGCGTCTCGGTGTGCCGCCGCACGGCCGACACCCGGCTCGAGGTCGACGGGGTGCGCTGCGACACCGAGGCCGGGCAGGCCAGCGGCCGCTGCGGCTGCGGCCCCCACCTCGTCTTCTGCTGGCGCGGCGGCGATTACGGGCGGGTCAAGCGCTCGATGGTCGACGAGGGCGCCCGGCTGGCGATGCACATCGTGCAGAGCGGGCGGCCCTACGGCGAGATCCTGACGACGAACCAGACCGTACGCAACGGCCGGGTCGAGCACTACTACGCCCGGCTCGACGGCCGCCTGGGGCAGCTCGCCGACGCCGACGTGTACCGCAAGTGGCGCCCGGTCGAGCGGGAGGGGCCGCACGCCGGCATCCTGACCACCCACATGTATCTCAACCACTTCTACAACGGCCGGCGGTGGGCTCAGCGCACCTTCGAGTCGTTCATGTGCCACCTGACCGCGCCGGACTACGACCTGCTCGACGACCACGCCGACACCGCGCTGGTGGCCTACCGCCGTCACCCGACCGCCGACGCCGACGTCAACGTCAACGCCGGCCGGGCCTGCGCGGCGTGCCACGTTCAACTCGACGGGCTCAGCCGGGTCAAGGATCGGTGGGACAACTTCGGGCAGTACTATCACGAGAGCAGCGGGCGCCCCATCCCCCAGTCGGTGCGCTTCCTGGGGCAGACGGTCGACGGGGTGCACGCCTTCGGCGCCGCGCTCGCCGGCTCCGAGGTGTTCGCCGACTGCGTCGCCAACCAGCTCTGGACCCACTTCCTCGGCCGCCGCTTCACCCCGGACGAGATCGATGAGCGCAGGCGCCTCGTGAGGCTGTTCGCCGAGTCGGGGCAGGACTTCAAGGCCATGGTCCGGGCGGTGGTGACCAGCGACGCCTACCGCTCGAAGCGGGCGGTGAAGCTCATGCGCCGGGAGCAGTACCGCCGCAGCCTGGGCCGGGTCACCGGGGTCAAGTGGACGGTCGAGGACGACAAGTCGGGCTTCGACACCTTCTACGAGCTGGTCGGCGGCATGGATTACCGCCGTATCGAGGAGCGCGATCGCACGCCGGGGCAGGGCCACTCGCTGGTGCAGTTCAAGGCCGCGGTCGAGACGTGCAGCGAGGCCATCGATCGGGCCCGCGAGACCCCGGCGAAGAAGCGGACCTTCTTGCAGATGGTCGACGACGTCGAGGCGATGCCCGATCGGCAGACGCTCGATCGGGTCATCGAGGCGTGGTATCGCCGGATCCTGGTGCGCCCGGCCGACAGCCTCACCGACGCCGACCGCGAGCGGTTCCGGGGCCTGTTCGACGACGTCGCCGCCGAGCACGGGGCCGGTGAGGGCTACACCGCGGTCTGCGCGGCGATCTTCGGCTCGGCCGACTTCGCGGTGTACTGATGGAGGGGCGCGCGATGCATCTCATATCGGTCATGGCACCCCCGACGGGAGGCGCCCCATGAGCCGGCCCGACCGCCGAGACGTGCTCACCCGCCTCGCCCTCGCCGGCGGCGCGCTCATCATGCCCGGGCTGGCCTGCATCCCCGACGAGCCGGCCATCGAGCGCCCCCGCACGAGCCGGTGGTTCGTCTTCTACTACCTGATGGGCGGCTGGGATCTCAGCCTGCTCACCGAGCCGGCGGTGAAGACCCCCGACTACGACGTGCAGTACGACCCCGACGACATCTTCGAGGTCGGCGGCCACCGCTTCGGCCCGGCGATGCGCCCGCTCGAGCCCTATATGGATCGCATGGGCATCGTGCGCGGCATCAAGTGCGAAGCGCTCAACCACCCCCAGGCCCGGTTCCAGATGGTCTCGGGGCACTTCCGCAAGCCGTTCACCCCGGTCACCACCAGCGTGCAGTCGCACATCGCCCTGGCCTACGGGCAGGGCTATCCCCTGCCCAACCTGTCGACCAACATCATGCGCCCGGCGGTGTTCCTCGGCGACCTCGAGCACCAGTACGCGCCGCTGCGGGTGGCCTCGGTGGACGATCTGCGGCGGCTGACCTCGGTCCGGGGCAAGCCGGCGGCCTACGCCCGGCGCATCCAGCAGACCATCGCCGAGCGGGACGCCGCCTTCGCGAAGACGCACGGCGCGCCGCTCGCCCGGGAGTTCGCCACCTACGCCGATCTGGCCCGCACCATCGCCCGCAGCGACTTCGCCCGCCGCATCGGCGAGCCCCAGCCGCCGCGCTTCGATCAGACCCGCCGGGTGCGCCACGACAACCGCTACGGGCGCATGGCCCACCTCGCCGTCGAGGTCGTGCGCCGCGATCTGGCGCCGGTGATCACGGTGGGCAGCGGGGAGTTCGACTCGCACAACAAGCACAGCTACGCCACCCATCGCATGCGGGTCGAGCGGGGCATGGAGACCATCGCCGCCATCTGCGAGGGGCTGGCCGACAGCCCGGCCCCCGACGGCGGCACGCTGCTCGACCACACCACCATCGTGGTCACCAGCGAGTTCAGCCGCGAGCCGTGGATCAACGAGCTGGGCGGCAAGCACCACTGGGCGGCCAACTCGATGCTGCTCATCGGCAACGGCGTCAACCACGGCGGCGACGGCCCCCGGGTGTTCGGGGAGTGCGACGACCGGCAGTTCCCCCAGCCCATCGACCCCGCGACCGGCCGCAAGGACGGCCGGGGCGCCGACGAGCTGCTGGTGCCCCACGCCCTGGCGACGGTGCTGGCGATCGCCGGCCTCGACCCCCGAAAGCACCTCGACGTCGACCCGATCGCCGAGCTGATCGCCGGCTGACCCCCCGAATCGACCCCCGAGCGAGCCCCCGGAGCATCGATGGAGACCCTCTGGATTCTGATCGGCCGGTTCCACCCGGTGCTGGTGCACTTCCCCATCGCGCTGCTGACCGTCGGCGCCGGCCTGCGGGCGTGGAGCGCGCTGCGGCCGGGTGAGGCCGCCGAGGGGCACGCCCGCGCCGGCTCGACGCTGATGGTCCTCGGCGTGCTCGGCGGCGTGATCGCCTGCGTCGCCGGGTTCGCCTACGCCGCCGACGGGCAGTTCAGGGGCGACGCGCTCGCCGCGGTCGAGCAGCACCGCAACGCGGCCATCATCGCCACCGCCCTGGGGCTCGTCGCGGTGATCGTCGACCGCGTGAAGGCCGGCCCGGCCCCGACCGCGACCGTCATCGCCCTCGTCGCGGCCGCCGCGGTGGGCTACGCCGGGCACCTGGGCGGGGTGAGCGTCTACGGCGCCGATCACTACACCGTCGCCCCCCGGGATCACGCGCCGGCCGCGGGTGAGGGCCCCGCCGAGCCGAAGCCGGTCGCGACCGTGGCCCCCGGCGAGGCGGTCGACTTCCTGCGCGACGTGCAGCCGATCTTCGATACCCGCTGCTACCGGTGCCACGACGGCCGCAAGCGCAAAGGCGGGCTGCGGCTCGACCGCAAGAAGTACTTCCTCGAGGGCGGCGACGGCGGCCCGTCGGTGATCGCCGGCAAGCCGATGGCCAGCAAGCTCTTCCAGATGATCAATCTGCCCATCGATCACGAGGACTACATGCCGGCCAAGGGCGACCCCATCCCCCAGGCCGAGGTCGACGTGATCGGCCGGTGGATCGAGCAGGGCGCCCCCTGGCCCGACGACGCGTGACCCTCATCGGCTGCGGAGATGGGTTGGCCCCTGCGCCATGCAGGGTGCACCATCGTCGTACAGGGGGTTCGCCATGCTACGCCATCCCAGCCTGATCATCGGGTTCGCCGCGCTCGTCTGCCTCACGGCGTCCGTCGCCGCCGCCGATCCCGCGCCGCCCGATCCGACCCCGCCCGATCCCCCGCCCGACGGCGCCCCCATCGGCCCCGAGATCGTGCCCCGGCCCATCGCGCTCTCCATCTCGGGCGGCGTCTCCCTGGGGGCCTACGAGGCCGGCGCCACCTGGGGGCTGGTGCGCTACCTGCGGGCGGTGGGCGACGACCGCACGCTGCGGCCCGATCCGAACGACGGCCGGGCCGATCTGGTGGGCATCACCGGGGCCTCGGCGGGCGCCATCAACACCTTCGTCTCGGCCCTGATGTGGTGCCGATCCGCCGAGAGCGCCGGCGCCATCGACGACAACCTGCTGCGCACGACGTGGCTGCCGGTGGGCTTCGACGGCTTCCTGCCCCCCGACACCGGCACCTGGCGCGACCGCTTCCTGCCGCTGGACGGGCTGCTGACCCGCACCGCCTCGGCCGAGGGGCTGCGGGCGCTGCAAGCGGCGGTCGGCGGCGGCGGATTCCGGCCCCACTGCCGGGTCCCGCTGGCGTTCTCGGTGACCCGGGGCACGCCGTGGCAGACGGACGTCGACGGGCTGACCGTGCCCAACCAGCGCTTCGCGGTGCCGCTCGAGCTGGTCGTCGACGCCGCGGGCTACCCGTGGTTCGTCAACCACCGGGCGGTCGTGCGCAACGCCTCGCAGCTCGGGCAGTACCTCTTCCTCGCCGAGCGCCCCGGCGAAGAGGAGCGCGCCCGCCGGGGCTACGCCGACGGCCAGCCGCCGCCGTACGTCGTGCCCGCCGATCTGGTGATGCAGGCCGCGCTGGCGTCGAGCGCGTTCCCCCTGGCGTTCTCCCCGGTGTCGCTGGTCACCTGCCCGCCCCGCGACCAGTGCCCCGCCGAGCAGCCCCCGGCCCCGCTGAAGGGATCGGGCTGGCTCGAATGCGGCGAGCGGCCGGGCTGCGACGACTTCTCCGACCTGACCTGCGCCGGCCTCGTCGACCCCGGCCAGACCCGGGCCCCGTGCGCCTCACGCTTCGTCGACGGCGGCTTCTTCGACAACGTGCCCCTCGGCATGGCGATGGCCCAGACCGAGCTGTCGACGCCCGACATCCCCCTGCGCCGGCCGGTGGACTACCTCTACTTCAGCCCCGGGATCCGGCGCCACGCGCAGGCCGCCGAGCAGTCCGACGACCTCGGCGACCGGGGGCTGGCCCGGGTGCTCGACATCTTCGGCCACGCGACCGCCACCGCGGTGTCGTACGAGCTGTTCACCGTGCTGCGCTTCAACCACTTCAACCGCCCGGTGGGGTGGTACGCCGGGCGCATCGGCGAGTTGATCGAGCGCATGGCGGCGAGCGGCACCCCGACCGGCGACCCGGCCGCGCTGCTCGGCCCCGCGCTCGACGCCTGCCTCGCCGCCCTCCCGCCGGCCGACTCCGGCTGCAGCGAGCTGCCCCCGAGCTGCCTGGCGCTGACCCGGAGCCCGCCGCCCCTCGACCTGCTGCCCCCCACGGCCCGCCCGGCGCACGCCGCCTGCCTGCCCGCCGATCCGGCCGCGGTGGGCGCCGCCCTCACCCGCCTCGGCCGGCGCCTCAACTGCCGGGCCCAGGCCGCGGTGTACCACCGCTCGGTCGTCGACCAGCACCCGCCGATCATGGATCACGTCGTCGCCTTCGCCGCCCGCAGCGAGGCGTGCCTCGTGCGGGCCGACGGCGGGGCCGAGTCGCTGCTGACCGCCGCGCTCGCCCGCGACACCGCGCTCGCCCGGGAGGCCGTCGACGCCCTGCGCCGCTCGGCCGCGCCCGACCGTACGCTGCTGCTGCCCAGCCGCTTCGCCGAGGTCGCCGCCGGCCAGCTCCAGAACTTCGGCGGCTTCTTCGACCGGCCCATGCGGCGCCACGACTACGCGGTGGGCATCTACGAGAGCATGGTCAACATCGCCACCTGGCAGTGCCGAAACCGGTCGGTCTTCACCCCCGAGCCGCTCGACGAGGCCGCCCTCGGCGCGTGCGTCGCCGAGCACCTCCCGCCCATCCGGGGCGTGCTCGGCGTCGACCGGGCCCCGACCATCGCCGCCATCGTCGACGCGCTGACCGCGCTCGAGGCCGGGGTGCGGGCGCAGGCGCTGGGGCAGCCGACGCCGACGGGCGACCCCCGGGCCACCTGCCCCGCCGACGACCCCAGCCCGTGCGCGGTGCAGCGGGCGCTGCTCGCCTGCGCCCCGGGCGACGGCCGCCGGCGGGTCGAGTTCCCGACGGGCACCGTCTGCCTCGGGCCGAGCGGGATCGAGCCGTTCGTCGAGGCGCTGCGGGCCGAAGGCTACCGGCCCGAGTCGACGTACATGACCCGGCTCTTCGACGATCGGCAGTGGGCGGCGGCGCTGCTCGAGCGGCTGACCCGGCGCCTCGCCGCCATCGAGAAGAGCGAGAGCAGCCGCGCCCGGCGGCGGGCGACCTTCGACCCCGGATCCGCCGCCGAGCACCGGGCGGCCTCGGCGTTCTCCGACACCGCCCGGCTCACCTTCAGCGCCGCCGGCAGCGCCTTGCGGGCCATCGCCCCCGGCGACCCGGGGGTCGACCTCGACCCGTCCACCATCCCCGACGACGTCGGCTTCACCGGCGCCCGGCTGCTGCCCTACCGGGTCGGCGTCGAGGTCCTGCAAGGCGGCGTGGGCCTCGGCTGGGAGCCCCGCTTCGGCCTGCGCGAAGCGCACGCCCGGCTGGCCCTCGATCCGGTCGTCTGGCAGGGCCGGGGGCGGGGCGGCGCCAGCCGGGCCGGGCTGCTGCTCGGCCTGCGCCCGTGGGACTCCGTCGTCTTCGGCGCGCTCTCGCTCGGCGGCCGGCTCGACCGCCCGTGGGACGGCGACGCCGCCTGGACCCTGAGCGCCGTCGCCGGCCTCGACCTGATCGCCGACCGCCTTCGGGTCGAGGTGGGCTACCCCGCGCTCGACTTCGGCGGCGCAGCGCCCGACCGGGCCGACATCCCGCTCTCGGCGTCGCTGTGGCTGCTCGATCTGCCGGGCCTCGCGTGGCTCCTGACCTTGTGAGCCGTGACCCGGAGAGGCACGGCCGTGACTCGACGGGTCACACCCCCTGGGCCCCGCCCCCTGCCCCCACGGCCCGCGCCGCTGGTCCGATTCGTGCGTACGCCCCGGGCGACACCGCCCGGAGGAGCCCCGTGAACCCGCACTGCCTGCTCGCCGCCTTCGCCCTCTTCATCCTCGCCCCGCTGCACGCGCTCGGCCAGTCGACCCCGGCCGCCGAGGGCGAGCCCGCCGCCACCTTCGACCAGCGCATGCAGGCCGTGGTGGACCCCTACCTCGCCATCCAGGACGCCCTCGCCCGCGACTCCACCGAGGGCGTCGCCGAGGCCACCCGGCGCCTGCTCGCCGCCACCGCCGCTCTCGGCCCGGCCACCGACCCCGCCCTCGCCGACGTGCAGCCCAAGCTCGCCGCCGCCGCGGTGTCCGTGCGCGACGCGGCCGACCTGAAAGCCGCCCGGGCCGCGTTCAAGGCGCTGTCGAAGCCCATGGGCCTGTGGGCCAGCGTCACCCGGCCGGCGGGCCTCGACGTGGTCTACTGCTCGATGGCGCAGGGCGGCTGGCTGCAGAAGACCGGCCCCATTCGCAATCCGTACCACGGCAGCGAGATGCTGGCCTGCGGCGAGGTGGTCAGCGGGCCCGGCCAGAAGGCCAAGTGATCCCGAAGCGACCGCCCCTCGCGCTGCTGGCCCTGGCCCTGCTCGCTTGTGACGGCCCGGCGGCCGATCCCATGGGCGGTGCCCCACCGGATGCCATGGCCGACGCCGCGCCCGACCTGCCCGACATGCGTCGCGTCGACATGGAGCCCGACGCCGCCCCCGACATGACAGCCGACGTCGACATGACAGCCGACGCCGACCTCATCCCGGTGCCCGGCGCGGTCCGGGTCCGGGTCACCCTCGACGGCGCGCCGGCCGCGGGGGTGATGGTGGTCCAGGGCGGCGCCCCGATCGACCCCGAGACCGCCCTGCGCACCGACGCCGCCGGGCTGGCCCTCGTGCCGCTCGACACCGCGATCCCCGGCGACCTCTACGTCATCGCCAGCCACCCCCGGGCCCGCCAGCGGGGCGAGTGGATCATCGATGGCATCGACGAGCCGGTGCACCTGCCCCTGACCACCTTCGGCCCCGACAACCCCGACTATCGCTTCCAGGACCCCGGCGAACCCCGCCGGCGCAACACCACCGCCCAATGCGGCCACTGCCACCTGACCATCAACGACGCGTGGTTCGGCTCGGCCCACCAGCGTGCGGCCCGCAACCCGGTGGTGCACGACCTCTACGCCGGCACCGCCGCCGCCTTCGACGACCCCGAGACCTGCGCGGCCAACGGCGGGACGTGGCGGGTGGGGCGCATCCCCGGGCAGGACGAGCCCGGCGGGCGGTGCCACCTGGGCGACGGCCTGCTGCCCGCCCGCAACCCGGGCTGCGCCGACGGCCCGTGCGACGCCCCCGAAGACACCGGCGGCTGCGCCGACTGCCACGCCCCGGCGATGAACGGCGCGCTCGGCGGCCGGGACCTGCTCGACGCCCGGGCCATCGCATATGACTATGGCATCTCGTGCGATGTGTGCCACCGGGTGGAGTCGGTGCTCGACGCGGGCCCGCCGGGCATCGCCGGCCGGCTGAAGCTGCACCGCCCGAGCGACCCCGGCCCGATCACCCTCGGCGCCGGCGGCGTGCTGCCGCTGACCTTCGGCCCGAGCCACGACTCCCCCAACCCCCGGATGGGCAGCGTGCAGCGGGATCACTACCGCGACGGCCGCATCTGCTCGGGCTGCCATCAGCACGACATCGCCCCCGATGGCATCGACCGCGCCCGCTGGCCCGGCGGCCGCCTGCCGGCCCAGAGCACCTGGGCCGAGTGGCGCGACGGGCCGCTGGCCGACGCCCCGTGCCAGAGCTGCCACATGCCGCCCGAGCCGGGGGCCGCCAACAGCGCCGACCTGCAAGCCTTCCTGCCGGCGGCCCTCATCGGCATCCAGGCCGGCTGGTTCCGCCCGCCGGGCTCGGTCCGCCGCCACCGTTGGCTCGGCCCCCGGGTCGAGGACGGCATGGCCGAGCGGGCGGCGGCGGTCTTCGTGCGCCCCACCCGGGACGGCGATCGGATCGAGGCCCGGGTCGAGGTGCGCAACGTCGGCGCGGGCCACGCGCTGCCCACCGGCGAGGCGCTGCGCGAGGTGGTGCTGCGGGTCGAGGCGCTGTGTGACGGCGCGCCGCTCGACGCCATCGACGGCGACGCGGTGCCCGCGTGGGGCGGCGCGGTGGACACCCGGCTCGCAGACGAAGACTGGCGCCGCTGGCCCGACGCCCGGCCGGGGGATGTCATCCGGGTCGTCGACGTCACCGACGGCTGGCACGACTACGAGGGCTTCGGCCCGTTCGGCGACGGCAGCTTCACCCCCGAAGGCAAAGGCATGCCGATCGAGCGCGTCGTGGGATCGGCCACCGTCACCGCGGTCGCCGACGGCCGGGTCGAGACCGACCGCCCCCTGCCCGACGGCGACCGGGCCCACCTCACCCGCGGCGGCGCGCTCGCCGGGGCCCCGGGCTTCGGCTTCGCCCGGATCATGACCGCCCCCGACGGCCGCCGGGTGCCGCACTTCCTGGCCACCGACGTGCGCAGCGACAACCGGCTGCTGCCCGGCGCCCGCTGGACCTCGCGGCACGCCTTCGACGGCGTCGGCTGCCCCGCCCCGATCGTCCGGGCCCGCCTGATCTATCGGGCGTGGCCCTGGGCCCTCGGCCGCGAGCGGGGCTGGACCCCGCGCACCATCGAGATGGCCCGGGTCGAGCGGGCGGCGCCATGAGGCTCATCGCGCTCGCCATCCTCTGCGCCCCCACCGTGGCCCCGGCCCAGGCCCTGCCCCGGCTGCCCGAAGCCATCGACCTCGAGCCGGCCGATGGCACGGTGCACGTCGAGCTGACCGCCGCCGAGACTGGCGACCCCGTCTTCCCCTATACCTACGGCGATGGCATCGGCCCGCTGATCCGGCTGCGGCGGGGCGACACGCTGGCGGTCGATCTGACCAACGCCCTGCCCGATCCCACCACCATCCACTGGCACGGCGTCGCGGTGCCCGAAGCCATGGACGGCACGACCTGGCGCTTCGACCCGGTGCAGCCCGGCGAGACCTTCCGCTACACCTTCGCCGTCGAGCAGCCGGGCACCTTCTGGTACCACCCGCACTTCGACACCGCCCGGCAGGTCGACGGCGGCCTCTTCGGCGCCCTGATCGTCGACGACCCCGACGCCCCCACCCCCGATGACGCGCTGACCCTGATCTTCGACCGGGCGATGGAGGGCCACGACAGCCCCGGCGGTCCGGCGGGCCACGGCGCCCTGATGGCCGGCTGGCGCATCAACGGGGCCCACACGCCGCTGACCCACACCGCCCGGGGCGGCACCGTCGTCCGGGTGCGCCTGATCAACGTCAGCAGCGTCGGCTACCTCGACCTGCGCTGGCCCGGGATCCGCCTCATCGCCGGCGATCAGGGCTTCTTGCCCGCGCTCGCCACCCCCGAGCGGATCGTGCTCGGGCCGGGCGACCGGGCCGAGGTCGAGTGGCTGGTCGGCGACGAGGGCTTCACGATCAGCGACCACCCCTACTCGCTCAACGGCGGCGCGACGTGGCAGGACCCGGTCGAGCTGCTGCGGGTCGAGGTCGAAGACCCGGCCCCGGCGCCGGCCGGCCTCGACTGGCCGTTCACCGGCGCCGCGCCGACCCCCGACCCGCCCTACAGCGACATCGTCTACGTCTTCGCCGGCAGCGATCGCACCGGGCGGTGGTTCATCAACGGCGAGCAGTTCCCCGACGTGACCGTCGAGGCGGTCGCCGAAGGCAGCCGACCCGTCATCGAGGTCCGCAACCAGTCGCCGACCGAGCACCCGTTCCACATCCACGGCAACCACTTCGAGGTGCTGTCCCTCGACGGCGAGCCGCCGCCGCATGCCATGTTCGAAGACACCCTGAACATCCCGGTGCATGGCCGGGCGCGCCTGCGGCTGCTGGCCGACAACCCCGGCGACTGGATGACCCACTGTCACATCCTGCCTCACGCCGAGGATGGCATGATGACGGTCCTCCGGGTGGGAGAGCCAACGCCATGACGCCCTTGCTGCTCGTCGCCCTGCTCGGGGCCCCCTCTCCCCCCGACGACCTGCCGGCCCCGGTGACCCTCGACGCCGTGCTGGCTCACGCCCGGGCGCACGCGCCGACCCTGCGCGCCGCGGCGGCCCGGGTGGACGCCGCCCGCGCGTCGGCCCGCGCCGCGGCCCCCTGGCCCGACCCCCGGCTGATGCTCGGCGCCGATCCGCTGCCCATCGAGACCCGCAACGGCCCCGCCTGGGGCCGGCTGACCCTGACCCAGCCGCTGCCGTGGCTCGACACCCTCGACGCCCGCCGGTCCGCCGCCGACGCCGCGGCCCGCGCCGCCGACGAGGCGGTGACCCTGGCCCGGCTCGACGTCGACTTCGCCGCCCGCCGGGCCTATGCCGGCCTGGGCGCCGCCCGGGACGAGGCCCGCATCATGGGCGAGCTGCTCGACCTGAGCCGCGCGCTGCTGCGCACCGCCGAGGACCGCCTGGGCGTCGATCGAGCCCGCCACGCCGACGTCATCGAGGCCCGGATCGAGGTCGCCCGGCTGGAGACCGTGGTCGTCGACGTCGCCCAGCGGGCGCTGACCCGCCAGGCCGAGCTGAACGCGGCCATCGGGCGCCCGACGCAGGCCCCCATCGGCCCGCTGGCCCCACCCGCCGAGACCCCGACCGCCGCGCTCGACGCCCTGCTCGCCGAGGCCGCTGAGCACCCCGCCCTGCGGCGCAACGCGGCCCGCCTCGACGCGGCCCGGGCCCGCCTGCGCGCCGCCGAGACCCGCGGCCGCCCCGACCTCTCGGTGGGGCTGGGCTACACGCTCATCGGCGACCCCGACAGCCCGATGGCCCCCGCCCCCGGGCGGGACGCGCTCTCGGTCCAGATCGGCGTCAGCGTGCCCCTGTGGCGCGGCGCGGCCGACGACGGCGAGCGGGACGCGGCGGCGGCCGCGGTCCGGGTCGAGCAGGCCGAGGACGCCGCCATCGGAGACACCATCGCCTGGCGGGTGGTCGAGCAGGCGGTGCGGGCCGAGACCGCGCTGCGTCGGATGCGGCTGTACCGCGACGTGGCGCTGCCGATGGCCGACGAGCGGCTCGAGGTGCTGACGGTGGCTTACAGCGCGGGCGAGGCGCGGTTCGAGCGCCTGCTCGACGCCGAGCGCGCGAAGGAGCGCTACGCGGTGGCCACCGTGCGCGCCGCCGAAGAGTACGCGGTGGCCCGGGCGGCGCTGGCCCGCGCGGTCGGGCGGGCCCACGCCGCCGAGGGAGAGGCATCCGATGAGTGAGACCGCGCGCCGGATCGCGGTGGGATCGGCGGTGCTCGCCGCGCTCGCCGCCGGCTTCTGGCTCGGGCTGCCCCCCGAGCCTCCAAAGGCGCCTGACGCCCCCACCGAGGCGCCGGCCACGGCGACCACGTGGACCTG
Source organism: bacterium (assembly GCA_030426085.1). GTDB lineage: Bacteria > Myxococcota_A > Bradymonadia > UBA7976 > UBA1532 > JACKDM01. The sequence goes on from JAUHYW010000079.1 coordinate 20,605, forward strand.
CTCGATGCACCCCCAGGTCACCCTGCCCGAGCCCGGCGACTGCCCCATCTGCGGCATGGATCTCATCCCTCAGTCATCCGAGGAGCCTTCGGCGCCGCCCCCCGCCGAAGAGATCTGGACCTGCTCGATGCACCCCCAGGTCGAGCTGCTCGAGCCCGGCGACTGCCCCATCTGCGGCATGGATCTCATCCGCGAGCCGGGCAGCCACACCCACGCCGCCGATCGCACCCTCACCCTCTCCGACGAGGCCCGCCGCCTCGCCGGCATCCGCACCGCCGTCGCCGAGCGGCGCCCGGTGAGCCACACCCTCTCGCTCGCGGGCAAGGTGGCCTACGATCCCACCCGCCTGGAAGACATCACCGCCCACTTCGCCGGCCGCATCGAGCGGGTGTTCGTCGACTACCCCGGCATGCGGGTCCGGCGGGGCGACCACCTCTACCAGATCTACAGCCCCGACATCGTCACCGCCCACGAAGAGCTGGCCGCCGCCCGCCGGGCCCTCGCCCGCCTGGGGGATGGCGCCTCGTCGACCGTGCGGGCCTCGGCCGAGCGCACCCTCGAGGCGGTGCGCGACCGCCTGCGCCGGTGGGGGCTCTCCCGCAACCAGATCAGCCGCCTCGAGAAGCAGCGCAAGGCGCCCGACCGGCTGACGATCTACGCGCCCACCGACGGCGTCGTCATCGAGCAGGCCCGCCTCGAAGGCAGCTACGTCGAGACCGGCACCCGGCTGTATCGCATCGCCGATCTGGACTGGGTGTGGGTCGAGGCGTGGGCCTACGAGCAGCACCTGCCGTGGGTCCGCTTCGGCCAGACCGTGCAGTTCACCGTGCCCGCCGCCCCGGGGCAGACCTTCGAGGGCCGGGTGGCCTACGTCGACCCCTACCTCGACGAGACCACCCGCGCGGCCCGGGTCCGCATCTCCGTGCCCAACCCCGACCGCCTGCTCAAGCCGGGCATGTTCGCCCGGGTCCGGGTGTCGAGCACGCTGGCCGCGGGCGGCCGCCTCATGGAGCCCGCCCTGGCCGGGCATTGGGTGTGCCCGATGCACCCCCACGTCCTGGAAGACGGCGAGGGCCGCTGCCCGGTCTGCGGCATGCGGCTGGTCGAGGCCGAGGCGCTGGGCTACGCGCTGCCCGACCCCGACGCCCTGCCCCCGCTGGTCGTGCCCCGCAGCGCGCCGCTGTGGACCGGCGAGCGGGCGGTGGTCTACGTCGAGCTGCACGGGCCGGGTGATGCCCGCGCCGATCCGACCTACGAGGGCCGCGAGGTGGTGCTGGGGCCCGAGGCGGGCGACAGCGTGGTGATCGAAGAGGGCTTGCGCGCGGGCGAGCGGGTGGTGATCGAAGGCGGCTTCAAGCTGGACGCGTCGCTGCAGATCCGGGCGAAGCCGTCGATGATGAACCCCGGGCCCGCCGCATCCCAGCCGACCTCCCAGCCGGCGTCCCAGCCGGCGTCCCAGCCGGCGTCGCAGCCGACCTCCCAGCCGGCCCGCCAGCCCTCGCCCGGCCGATGATCGACCACGACCACGACCCCGAGGGGCCCGGCCACACGCCCCGGTCCGGACCGGTCGCCGGCGCCATCCGCTACCTCGTCGACACCCCGGTCGTCGCCGCGCTGCTCGCCGCCCTCATGCTGGCCGCCGGCCTCTACGTCGCCCCCTTCGACCCCGGCCTCGACGTGCCCCGGGACCCGGTCCCGGTCGACGCCATCCCCGACATCGGCGAGAATCAGCAGATCGTCTTCACCCGCTGGCCGGGCCGCTCGCCGCAGGACGTCGAAGACCAGATCACCTACCCCCTGACCGTGGCCCTGCTCGGCCTGCCGGGGGTGAAGACCATCCGCTCGTACAGCTACTTCGGCTACGCGTCGGTCTTCGTGGTCTTCGACGACGGCGTCGAGTTCTACTGGTCCCGCTCGCGGGTGCTCGAGAAGCTCGCCTCGCTGCCCCCGGGCACCCTGCCCGACGACGCCCGCCCCGAGCTGGGCCCCGACGCCACCGCGCTGGGCCAGATCTTCTGGTACACGCTCGAAGGCGAAGGCTTCGACCTGCACGAGCTGCGCAGCATCCAGGACTTCCAGGTGCGCTACGCCCTGCAAGGGGTCGAGGGCGTCGCCGAGGTCGCCTCGGTGGGCGGCTTCGTGCCGGAGTACCAGATCGACGTCGACCCCGACGCGCTGTGGGCCCATGGCATCGGCCTCGACGACGTCTACGAGGCCGTGCGCCGGGCCAACGCCGAGGTCGGGGCCCGCACCGTCGAGATCAACCGGGTCGAGTACGTGCTGCGCGGCGTCGGCTTCGTGCGGGGGCTCGACGACCTGCGATCCGTGGTCGTCGCCGAGCGGGACCACGTACCCATCACGCTCGACCAGGTCGCCCGCATCGGCATGGGACCGGCCGAGCGGCGGGGCGCGCTGGACAAGGCCGGGGCCGAGGCCGTCGGCGGGGTCGTCGTCGTGCGCTACGGGGCCAACCCCCGGGAAGTCATCGAGCGGGTGCACGCCCGCATCGCCGAGATCGCCCCCGGCCTGCCGGCGCGCACCCTCGAAGACGGCACCCGATCCCAGGTGCGCATCGCCCCGTTCTACGATCGCACCGATCTCATCGACGAGACGCTCGCCACCCTGCGCACCGCGCTGACCGACCAGATCCTGGTCACCCTGGTCGTCGTCGTGCTCATGGTCTGGGAGCTGCGGGCCTCGCTGCTCATCGCCGGCCTGCTGCCGCTCGCGGTGCTGCTCAGCTTCGTCGGCATGCGGCTGACCGGGGTCGACGCCAACGTCATGAGCCTGGCCGGCATCGCCATCGCCATCGGCACGATGGTCGACCTGGGCATCATCCTGACCGAGAACATCGTGCGCCGGCTGAGCGAGGCCCCACCCGAAGAGACCGCCGACCGCGGCCTCTCGGTCCGGGCCATCGTCGCCGACGCCTCGACCGAGGTCGCCCGGGCGGTGCTGACCGCGGTGAGCACCACCGTCATCAGCTTCCTGCCCGTCTTCACCATGAGCGGCCCCGAGGCGCGCCTCTTCCGCCCGCTGGCCTTCACCAAGACCTACGCCCTCATCGCCGCCATCGCCCTCGCGCTGGTCGTCCTGCCCGCCTTCGCCGCCCTCTTCTGGCGCCGGGGCGGCCTCTCGGTCGGCCGCCTGCGGATCATCGTCAACGCGCTGCTCGTCGCCCTCGGGATCCCGACCGCCGCATTCGTGGGCTGGCTCGCCGCCGGCGCCCTGTGGGCCCTCGCGCTGTGGCGGATCATGCGCCCCCGCCTCAGCCAGACGACCGCCGAGCGCATCCGGGCGGCGCTCAACGTCGTCGTCCTGCTCGCCGCGCTGGCCCTGCTCGCCGCCCACTGGGCCCCGCTCGGCCCGGGCCTCGCCGGCAACCTGATCTTCGTCGTCCTCTGCGTCGGCGGCCTGCTGGCCCTCTTCGCGCTCTTCGCCCGGGCGTTCGACCCGCTCCTGCGCTGGTTCCTGGCCCACAAGCTCGTCTTCGCGCTGCTGCCGCTGTCGCTGCTCGGGCTCGGCCTGCTCGGCTGGCTCGGCGCCGGCGGCCTGATCGAGCGCCTGCCCGAGCGGGCCCGCGCCTCGCGCCTCGCCGCGACGCTGGACGAGAGCTTCCCCGGGCTGGGCGAGGAGTTCATGCCCCCGCTCGACGAGGGCAGCTTCCTGTACATGCCGACCACGATGCCCCACGCCAGCATCGGCGAGGCGCTCGAGACGCTCCAGCGACAAGACAGAGCCATCGCCCGCATCCCCGAGGTGGCGTCGGTCGTGGGCAAGATCGGCCGGGTCGACAGCGCGCTCGACCCGGCGCCGGTGTCGATGATCGAGACCGTCATCCAGTACCACCCGGAGTACGGCCCGCCCGACCCCGACACCGGCGAGCGGCCCCGGCTGTGGCGGGATCACATCCGCAGCCCGGATGACATCTGGCAGGCCATCGTCGACGCCGCCGAGGTGCCCGGCACCACCTCGGCCCCCGAGCTGCAACCCATCGCGGCCCGGGTGGTGATGCTCCAGAGCGGCATGCGGGCCCCGATGGGGGTCAAGGTGCGGGGCCAGAGCCTGGGCGACATCGAGGCGGTCACCGAAGCCATCGAAGGCATCCTGAGCGCCGTGCCGGGCATCGCCCCGGCGACCGTCTTCGCCGACCGCATCGTGGGCAAGCCCTACCTCGAGATCCACGTCGACCGCCGGGCCATCGCCCGCTACGGGCTGAGCGTCGCCGCGGTGCAGCAGGTCATCGAGGTGGCCATCGGCGGCGAGGCGGTGACCACCACCGTCGAGGGCCGCGAGCGCTACGCGGTGCGCATCCGCTACCCCCGCGAGCTGCGCGACCGCCCCGCCGCCCTGCGCGAGATCCGGGTGCCGACCCCCGACGGCCCGCCGGTGCCGCTGGGCCAGCTCGCCGAGCTGCGGTTCACCCGGGGGCCGATGGTCATCAAGAGCGAAGACACCTTCCTGGTGGGCTACGTGCTCTTCGACAGTGATCGCGACGTGGGGCTGGCCGAGGTCGATGTCATCGAGCGGGCCCGCGACGCCCTCGACGCCGCGGTGGCCGATGGCACCCTCACCCTGCCGCCGGGCGCGTCGTATGCCTTCGCCGGCACCTGGCAGAACCAGGTGCGGGCCGAGAAGACCCTGACCCTCGTCCTGCCCATCAGCCTCGCGCTGATCCTGCTCATCTTGTATGTGCAGTTCCGCCGGATCAGCACCGCGCTGATGGTCTTCAGCGGCGTCGCGGTCGCCTGGGCCGGCGGCTTCACCCTGCTGTGGCTCTACCAGCAGCCGTGGTTCCTCGACCTCAGCCCGCTCGGCGTCGACCTGCGGGCGCTGTTCAACATCGGCCCCTACAACCTCAGCGTCGCGGTGTGGGTCGGCTTCATCGCGCTCTTCGGGGTGGCCACGGACGACGGGGTCGTGATGGCGAGCTGGCTCGACGAGCAGTTCACCGCCCGGGCCCCCGATACGGTCGCCGCCATGCGCGAGGCCACCGTCGCCGCAGCGACCCGCCGCCTGCGCCCGTGCCTGATGACCACCGCGACCACGATCCTGGCGCTGCTGCCGGTCATCACCAGCGACGGGCGGGGGGCGGATGTCATGATCCCGATGGCGCTGCCCTCGCTGGGCGGCATGGCGTTCGAGCTGCTGACGCTGTTCGTGGTGCCGGTGAGCTACTGCGGCTGGCGCGAGCTGACCCGGCGCCAGGCATCGGCCCCGCGGTTGTCGTCCGGCTTCGAGGGCTGATAGGGTGCCGCCTGTGAACCATAGGCGACCTGTGAGGCATACGTGAGCGACGCCGGCCCCGAGACGGGCGACGAAGAGATCGAGGGGCTCGTCGACGAGGGGGACGAGGACGCGGGCTGGGGTGACTATCCGATCGACACGGTCCTGATCCGGACCGAGAGCCGGACGGTCTACGACATCGTCCGGCGGATCAACCGCGGCGACTACATCATGGATCCCGACTTCCAGCGGGCCTTCATCTGGAAGGAGGAGAAGCAGAGCAAGCTGATCGAGTCGGTGCTCATGCGCATCCCGCTGCCGGTGCTCTACCTCGCCGAGGACCCCGACGGGAAGATGATCGTCGTCGACGGATTGCAGCGCCTCTCGACGTTCCACCGCTTCCTCGAAGACGACCTGGCGCTGCGGCTGCCGGGTCAGGCCGAGCTCGACGGGAAGCGTTTCTCCGAGCTGTCGCCCAAGCTCCAGAACCGGGTCGAAGACTGCAACCTCGTCTTGTACATCGTCGACGCCAAAGTGCCCGAGCGGGCGCGGCTGGACATCTTCGAACGGGTCAACGGTGGGGTGCCGCTCAGCCGTCAGCAGATGCGAAACTGCCTCTACATGGGGCCGGGTACGCGCTTCCTGCGCGAGCACGCCGAGTCCGACCTGTTCCGCGAGGCCACCGGCCACAGCCTGCGCGCCGACAAGATGCGGGATCGGGAGTTCGTCAACCGCTTCTGCGCCTTCCAGCTCCTGCCGATCGAGACGTACAGCGACGAGGGGCGCATGGACGAGTGGTTGGCGCGGGCCCTGAGCCACATGAACCAGCGCCCCCCCGCCGAGCTCGACGCCCTCGGCGCGGCGTTTCGCGCGACGCTGCGCATCAACCACGAGATCTTCGGCAAGCACGCCTTCCGCAAGCACACCCGCTGGCAGAGCCATCGGAGCGTGCTCAACGCTTCGCTGTGGGATGTCATGTCGACCGGCCTGTCGAAGGTGCCGGAGGCCGCCGCCCGCGCGCGCGCCAGCACGCTGCGGGAGCGTTTCTTCGGCCTGATGGAGAGCGACCGCTTCATCAAATCCATCACCTACGGCCCCAACACCGCCAATCAGGTCCGCCACCGCTTCACGACCTTCAGGGCGATGCTCCAGGACATCTTCGGTGCTATCGATTATTGAGCTTCGGCACTTCAAGTGTTTCGAGCGGCTGTGCCTGCCGGTCGCGCCCCTCACGCTGCTCTCGGGCACCAACGCCGCCGGCAAGTCATCGGTCCTGCAAGCCCTGGTGCTGCTGCATCAGACGATCTTCGAGCACGAGTGGTCGACCCGCCTGATGCTCAACGGGCGCACGCTGCGCCTGGGCACGGTGCAGGACGTGATCGACGAGCTGTACGGGCGCAAACGGTTCGAGGTGGGGCTCGTCGACGACGATCGATCGATCCGCTGGGCGGTGTATGGCGAGCGCGAAGAGATGTCGCTCGCCGTGCAATCGGTCGAGATCGAGGGCGAAGCGCTCGCCGAGCCATCGACCCTGCGCCACCTCATCCCGCCCGCGCACGATGGCTTCGCCCGTGACCTCGTCGAGCGCCTGCGAGACCTCACCTACATCACCGCCGAGCGGATCGGCCCGCGCGAGGTCTACCCGCTCGAAGACCGCCAGGTCGCCCGGGTGGTCGGGCCCCGCGGCGAGCACACCGCGAGCGTGCTGTTTCGCGGGCGCGACGACTCGATCCGCCCCGCGCTCCGACTGCCCGGCGCCTCACCGAAGCTGCTGGCCCAGGTCGAGCGACACATGCAGCGGTTCTTCCCCGACTGTCGGATCGCGGTCAACAGCGTGCCCGGCGCCAACGCGGTCACCCTGGGGCTCGCGACCGCCAAGGACACGAGCCTGCACCGCCCGATGCACGTCGGCTTCGGGTTGACGCAGGTCCTGCCCATCGTCGTCGCGGCGCTCTCGGCCGCCGAGGGCGGCCTCCTGCTCATCGAGAACCCCGAGGTGCACCTGCACCCCGCCGGCCAGGCGAAGATCGGCGGCTTTCTGGCCGAGGTCGCCGCTTCGGGCGTGCAGGTCGTCCTCGAGACCCACAGCGATCACGTCCTCAATGGCATCCGCCGGGCCGTCAAGGCGAAGGTGCTGGCGAAGCCGGAGCACGCGGCGCTGCATTTCTTTCGGGAGCGGAGTCGCTACAGCGATCAGGTCGTCAGCCCGAGCATGGACCGGGACGGCAACCTCGACTGCTGGCCGGAGGGCTTCTTCGACCAGTTCGACAAAGACATGAATCACTTCGCCGGGTGGGGTGACTGAGACTTGGCCTTCCTGGCAAACGACTGCTCGCTGCACGGTCAGTTCGAGACGCTCGCCGACTTCCACCGGTCGCTCTCGGTCGTGATGCGCATCCGCAGCATCATCACGCGACTGGGCGCGGAGTTCTTCTGCCATCGCAGCCTCCTGATCGCGCAGATCGGCCCGTCGCTGAACATGCAGCAGGGGATCGCCGCGTTACCGCGCAACGAGCAGCGGGCGGTCATGGCATGGCTGACGAAGCGCGGCCCGTTCTGGGAAGACGAGCGGCTGCACCCGGGCAGCGACTATCTCGCCTGTGACGAGGACGTGGTCACCGACACCGCGCTGGGCGAGGCGGCGTGGCGCGCTCGGGACAGCGGGGATCCGCGGGCGCTCGTCAGCTTCGCGCCATCCCGCTTCGAGCGCACGCCGATCGTCGTCGACCATGTCCACGACGACGGCGCATCGACCCCCCTCGAAGTCGAGAACCACTGGCACCCCGACACGATCGAGGCGGCGATCGAGCGACGCGCGCCACCCATCGATTCATGGGACCGGCTCGAGGCGCTCGCCCGAACCCGATTCACCCACCTGACGATCACCGACGACGCATTCACGCCGCTGCGAGGGCACCCGTTCACGCCCAAGGTCGCCGACCGCTTCCGCGATCTGCTGGAGCGACTGGACCGATTGCGGGCCTGCGTCGACCCAGATGGCAATCGGACGCCCGAAGGTCGAGCCATCTATCAGAACTTCTTCGAAAGCAAGAAGGCGCGCTTCACCGACTCGTCCGAGACCGAGAAGGCGAAGTTCCGCAGCGAGCTGACCTTCCGGCACCCCGAGGACCGGTCGGCGCGCATCTTCTGCCCCTGGCACGGCAAGATGGGCCCGCCCTACCGCATGCACTTCACCTATCCGGTGGGCGCGGCCGAGCCGCTGTACGTCGTCTACCTCGGCCCCAAGCTCACCAAGACCTGACCGTGGGCCCGCGCTGATCCGGCGCGAGGCGGCCAGGTCAGCAGGGTGGCGACCTCGGAGACGCTCGACCGCTCGGGCGTGTAGCGGCCCCGGGATGGGACACAGCCGATGCTGCGCCGACGCCCGCGCACGATCCGATTGTACCTCGCCGGCGGCCGTGCTACCCCCGCCCCATGCAGAACGCTACCCCCCAGGTGGCTGACACCTCGATCGCGCCGATGGTTGGCACCTCGATCGCGCTCACGCTCGCCGCGCTGTCGATATCCGCCACCGGCTGCTTGGAGCTCTTCGCCACACCCACAGCTCGGCCAGAGGGGCCCCTCTCTGACGCACGACTCGACACAGACGGGCCGCCCACCTCCGACGCACAGCCCCACGCAGACAGATCGCCGTCCTTCGACGCACCACCCGACGTCGGCGGGGCGCTCGCCTCCGACGCCGAGCCCAGCGCAGACGGAGCGCCCACCTCCGATGCGCAGCCCGACGCGCAGCCCGCGCCGCCGACAGCCCTCGAGCTGGCGAGCCGCTGCGCCGTCGACGACCGGGCGTGCGGCCGCTACATCGAGCAGTTCTGCCGGGTGACCCTGGGGTGGGCCGACGTCCCCCATGGACCACCGCCCGCGGCGCTCGCCCATGTACCGGGCACGGCTGACTTCCAACCGCTCTTCGAGCCGCCCTACTCGCCGGTATGGCCGGTCCAGACCGCGAGCGGCCCGGGGGGCAGCCGCGCGTGTGAGCCCACCGTGCCCGCTCGCCGCGACGCGCGGGAGGAAGAGGGCTTCGCGATGTGCACCACCAGCACGGCGGGCGGTGGCTTCGCGGTCGTGCGCTTTCAAGGCCACTTCGACAACAATGATCTGATGGGGATCGCGCTGACGTGCGACGGCGGCACAGCGCTCGACGCGACGATCACCGCCCGATGCTCGGTGCACCTCGCCCGCGCCGACAACGGGTGTGGCCCGCACGTCGACCTCGACGGTGAGTGGGGGACGCTCCGGGGTGTCGCCCCCGACGTGTGTCGGTTCGACGCGGGCAACTACATGCTCGCGCGGACCGTAGGCGACGGGCGCTTTGGCGTGCTGCCGACGCCTCCCTGGCGCAACCCGGGCCGCCCCCACTATCCGGCGAGTTGTGACGAGGATCACCCCGAACACGACCCGGACGTCTGCTACGACGATCAGGCTCCGCTGTCACGGGACGACACCCTCGCGGTGGCGTGGCGGTGCGCAGCGGACGACATGGGTGAAGCGCTACAGCGATCGGCCGAAGTGGTGCTCGGGTGGGCGGTGGTGCGCGAGGACTTCGGCCCGGCGGACATCGACGCCGACCTGCCACCGCCCGGCTCGAACACCTGGATCCCGGGCTCCATGTGTACACCCGACGGGGTCGATACCCGATACCGGGCTTGCGTGACTTCGGGTGGAGACGGCGCATACCACCTCCTCGGGATCCCGTTCGAGAGCTTCCCTGACAACGGGAGCCTGCGACACGTCGCGTGGTGGCCACCGGAGTGGCCGGGGGACCTGAGGCTCGACGAGCCCTGCAACCAATGTCAGTACCTCCGTCCGCACGCGATGGGCATGACCCTCAGGGCCCGCGCGGCGCAATGAGCCAGACGCCGAGAGCGTTCGCCCGGCGCTCGCCACACACCCGATGATCTCGCGGCCCCGCCTGCGCTATACCCGCCGCAGCAGACTCGGAGAGGAGGTGCCCATGTCCGTTCTGCGCCTGATCGCGTTGGGGTTGCTCGTCCCGGCCTGGGCCTGCGTGCCCGGCGGGGGCGGCGGTGGAGGCGGGGGCGAGGGCGGCTCGGCCGAGGCCGACGGGGACGCGCCCCGGCCCGACGCCGCGACGTGCGACCCCGACTGCGGCGACCGGATCTGCGGCGACGACGGCTGCGGAGGCACCTGCGGCACATGCGACGACGGGGCGGTGTGCTCCATCGACGGGGCCTGCGTCGACGTGGCGGCCACCTGCGGGGACGGCATGTGCGCCGACGGCGAAGACTGCGCCACCTGCCCCGCCGACTGCGGGCAATGCTGCGGCAACGGGGCCTGCGAGCCGAGCCAGGGCGAGAGCTGCGCGACCTGCGCCGCCGACTGCGTGTGCGGCCCCGACGAGACGTGCGCCGTCGAGGCCCGCCGCTGCGTGCCCCGGCCGCCGGACGCCGGCCCGGTCGACATGGGCCGGGGCGACGGCGGCCCCATCGACCCCGATCGGGGCGTCGTCGGCCCCGACATGGGCGGCCCCGGCGGCCCGCCGCGCATCCTCACGCTCAACGCCAACCGCCGCACGGTCACCGAGGGCGAGCGGGTGGTGCTCTCGGCGGTGGTGACCGATCCCGATGGCATCGGGGATGTCATCGGCGGGGTCCTCGAGAGCCCCGAGGGGGCCAGCTACGGCGCCTTCGTGACCGCCGGCGAAGAGGGGGCCTACAGCCTCACCCTGACCTGGGGCGACCTCGGCGACGTGCAGCCGATCGACTTCGCTCAGGGCGTCGACGAGGTCCGCCGGCTGGACGCCGTCTTCTACGACCAGGGCGGGGCCTCGGTGCGGCAGGCGCTCGAGATCACGCTGACCTGCGAGGGCGACGGGGCCTGCGACGGGGCGTGCACCGACCTGACGACCACCGACGACTGCGGCGGCTGCGGGCTCGGCTGCGGCGACGAGGTCGACGGCATCGCCTGCGTCGACGGCGCCTGCCGCTGCCCCCCGGGCGCCGGGCTGTGCGACGGGGTGTGCGTCGACCTGACCGCCCCCAGCAACTGCGGCCGCTGCGGCAACGCCTGCGTGCCCCGGGTGGCGTGCATGGGCGGCGAGTGCGTCTGCGAGGGCGACTGCCTCGTGCCTCGGCGGGGCGAGATCCAGATCACCGAGTTCATGGCCGACCCGGCGGCGGTGACCGACAGCAACGGAGAGTGGTTCGAGATCAGCAACACCTCCGGCCGCCCGCTGCGGATGGACGGGCTCGCCTTCGGCAACCCCGAGGCGATCCCCGACAACGGGCCCGACAGCATCCGGCTCTTCGCCTTCGACCTGCCCGCCGACGGCCGGTTGGTATTCGGCAAGCGCGAGGATCAGGCGACCAACGGCGGGGTCGCCGTCGACGTCGTCCTCGCCACCCTCTCGCTGCGCAACACCGACGACGAGATCGCGATCGTCAACGCCGATGGCGTCGAGCTCGACCGCCTGCGCTACGTGCTGCCCGACGGCGCCGAGCCCGGCGCGTCGTGGCAGCTCGACCCCGCCGCCGAGCCCGGCCGCCCGTGGCCCGCCGGCTGGTGCCAGTCGCCCGATCAGTGGCCCGGCAGCCGCGGCGATCGGGGCTCGCCCCGGGCCGAGAACAGCGCCTGCCCCTGACCGCGCCAGAGCCGGCCCGCGGCTCACCCGACCAGGGCGTCCACCTGCGCCATCAACCGGGCCCGGCCGTCGGGGCGGTGCACCGCCGCCCGCAGCGCGGCGTGTGCAGCGTCCCACCGCGCGGGGCGGGTCAGCAAAGGCATCATGGCATCGGCGATGGCATACGGGTGGCACTCCCCCTGCCACAGCTCGGGCCACGCCCGCCGGCCGAGCACCAGGTTGGGCAGCGCGGCGTGGGGCACGTCGACCAGCCGACGGGCCACGGCCCAGGTCAGCGGGTGCAGCCGGGCCAGGGTGAGCACCGGCCGCCCGGCCAGGGCCGCGTGCAGGGTCGCCGTGCCCGCGCCGGCGATGGCCGCGGTGCTCTGCGCCAGCGCCGGATCGGCGTCATCGTGCACCGCGCCGGGCAGCCCCGCGGCCGCGAAGGCGCCTTCGAGCAGCGCCCGATCCACCGTCGGCGCCGCGCCGAGGTGCACCGTCAGCCCCGGGATCCGCCGCGCGAGCCGGGCCGCCGCCGCGAGCTGGAGCGGCAGCAGCCGGGCGACCGTCGGGCCCCGGCTGCCGGGCAGGAGCGCGATCCCCGGCGTCGAGGGCCGGGGCGGCGCCGGCCGATCGGCCAGCGGGTGCCCGATGCACTCGGCGGCCACCCCCCGGGCGGCGAACCACGCGGCCTCGAACGGCAGCGGGCAGCCCACCCAGCGGGCCCGGCGCAGGATCCGCGCCCGGTGGGCCCGCCAGGCCCACGCCTGGGGCGGCGCGACGTAGATCGTCGGGGCCCGGGCCCGGCGCAGAAGCCGCAGGTTCACCTCGGGGAAGTCGACCAGGACCAGCCCGGCCGCCGCCGGCAGGCGGCCGACCAGCCGCCGCCAGACCCGGAGCACCGCCGGCGCGGTGTGCAGCGCCTCGACCAGCCCGTGCCCCGCCAGATCGCGGGCGTGGGCCAGCAGCTCCAGGCCGGCCGCCGCGCTGTGATCGCCGCCCACCCCGACCGGGCGCCCGCCCGCGGCGCGGATGCGGGCCACGATCGGCGCCAGCAGCGCGTCGCCCGACGCCTCCCCCGCCACGCACAGGATCACCCGGTCGGCGCTCACGCGGCCGGGCGGGCGGCCCGCACAGCGTCGAGCAGATCGAGCACCGCCGCCGCGTCGGCCCCGGTCGCCAGCCGATCGGCCGCCGCGCCGCGCAGCGCCCCGCAGAACGCCGCGAGCTGCGCCGCCAGCGGATCCCCGCCCATCGCCAGATCGACTCGGGCTCCGTCCAGCCACAGCCGCCGCCGGGCCCGATCCCCGCGGCGCGCGGCCACGATCCGCGCCTCGCGCCCCGGCCCGACCAGCCGCACCCGGGCCCGTTCACCGGCGAAGTCGGCCTGCGCCGGCCGCAGCGGGCCCAGCAGCCGCAGAGCGTGATCCAGGTCGTGCACCATCCAGTCGAGCCACAGCGGCGCCGCCGAGCGGGCGGGCCCGACGCGGCGGGCCACCAGCCGCCGGCCGCCCACCAGCCCGTGATCCAGGAAGCGCTCGAGGTAGCCCACCGCCAGCAGCCGCCGCCGCCGGGCGGCCAGCGCCACCAGCCGCCGCGCGGCGCGCCCGTCGAGCGCCAGCGGCTTCTCGGCCAGGACGTGCAGCCCCATGTCGAGCAGCCGGGCGGTCACCGGGCCGAGCTGATCCAGGGTCACCGCCACCGTCGCGGCGTCGAGCCCCGCGCGATCCAGCCGGGCCACGTCGTCCAGGGGCCGGGCGCCCACCGCCGCCGCCAGCCGCGCCGCCCGATCCCGATCGCGGTCGACCACCGCCACGACCTCGACCCCCGGCAGGCCGGCCAGCTTCGCCGCGTGCAGCCCGCCCCAGCGGCCGGCGCCGACCACCGCCAGCCGCAGCGGGCGGCCGGGGGGCACGGGCTCGATGAGGGGGCGTTCGATCATGGCGCTCCGGAGGCCGACGGGCGAGTGGTACTGCCGATGCCCCGCCAGATCAACCCGCCCGGCGCCCGGGAGGCGATCCGGAGCCCACCGAGCGGGGTGCCGGCCACCCCCGGCGGCCGCTCGCCCCTCCGCAGCCACCCCCTGGCCCGACGCGCTCGGCCTCGCCCGCTGCCGTCGTCGCCCCCGGCCGTCGACGATGGCGAGGGGCAGCGACCGGGGCTCGACCAACGGCGCGGGCGAAGGGCGCCGGCCGCGTCGGAGGCGGCGGCGACCGATCCCGACGGGCGCCAGCCCGCCCCACAGGCCGCCCCCCCGGTCTCCGCGATCCCCGCCCCCGGCCCCGACAGCCGTCCGCGACCGATCCCGGCCCACCGGCAGCGCCCCGCCCGCGGGCCCCGGGCGACGGCGCGCGCCCCGCACCCGCTCGGCAGCAGACGCCGACCGATCGCGACCCCGCCCGGGTCGCATTCGAAGCCACCCCGCCGCCCCGCCGATCGGTTTCGACCGCCTCCGGCAAGTACTTCCCCGTATCCGGGATCGCCTCGGGGGTGCCCTTCGAAGCCACCCCGCCGCCTCGTCGATCGGTTTCGACCGCCTCCGGCAGGTACTTCCCCGTATCCGGGATCGCCTCGGGGGTGCCCTTCGAAGCCACCCCGCCGCTCCGCCGATCGGTTTCGACCGCCTCCGGCAAGTACTTCCCCGTATACGAGATCGCCTCGGAGGGCCCTTCGAAGCGACCCCGCCGCCCCGCCGATCGGTCTCGACCGCCTCCGGCAGGGACTTCCCCGTATACGAGATCGGTTCGGGGGTCGCCTTCGAAGCCACCTCGGGCCGCGCCCGATCGGTTCGCGCCGGCCTCGGCAGCGGTTCTCGCACAGCGGTGATCGGTCTGGGGTCGCTCCGGCGCAGATCACTCGCGCCAGACGAGCTTCCACGGGTTGCGCTTGAGGTCGCGCAGCAGCTCCTTGAGGTCGGCGTAGATCTCGTCGTCGACGATGACCTGCCCGATGACCCCCTGCCCGGCCGTGATCGCGGCGGTGATCGCGCCCACGTCCCGCAGCATGTCCCGCGCCTGGCGGGTGATCTCGGGCAGATCGGCCAGCACCGGCTCCATCGGCTCGCGGACCAGCGCGATGAGCGCCGAGACCTCTTCGGCGGCCTTCTCGAGGTTGCCCAGCGCCTCGCGGGCGATGCGGCTGACCGGCGCCGCCTCGCGGGCCAGGACCCCGACCACCCGGGAGACGTCGCGGAAGGTGCGGGCGACGTCCTCCCCGCTGCCGAGGCCCGTGCGCAGCGCGGCGGTGATCGCCCGCAGGTCGGATCCGGTGGCCACCAGATCCTCGGTGACCCGGTCGAGCCGATCCTGATGCCGATCGAGGTAGGCGTTGGCCCGGCCCGACAGCTTGGTGACGCTGGCGATGAGGTCGCCGACCCCCAGCTCGCCGCCGCCGGCCAGGGCCGCCTCGATCTGGGCCAGGATGCTCTCGGCCCGGGCGAAGATGAGGTCGATGCGCGCCGGATCACGCCCCCGCAGGGCCGCCCCCGGCTCGACCCGCGGCGCGTCGGCGCTGCCCGGGCGGATCTCGAGGTACTTCTCGCCGAGCACGCCCTGGCTGGTGACGTAGAACTCGCTGTCGGCGCGCACCGCGGGGAACTTGTCGACGTCGACCAGCGCGGTGAGCCGCACATGGGCCGGCCCGGTCGCCGCGACGCTGGGGTCGACGAGGAACTCGACCGCGTCGACCCGCCCGGCCCGGACCCCGGCGATGCGCACCGGCGCCCCCGAGAGCAGGCCGCCGGAGTCGTCGAGCTCGACCGTCAGCGGCACCCGCTCGCCGACCGAGAAGGTGCCCAGCAGCACCACGAAGCCCACCAGCAGCGCCAGCGAGACCAGCACCAGGGCTCCGACCTTGATCTTGACGCCGTCGTCGGCCACCGGACCTCCGCGTCACCGGAGAGACGGGTGTACTCCAATCGGCGCCGCGAGGCCAGCCGGGCTCAGCGGGCGGGCACGCAGGCGGGCACGCAGTCGTCGCAGTCGGGGCACGACGACGCGCCGCAGTCGTCGCAGATCCGATCGGGCGGGCACGGGGCGTCCTCGGGGTGGCAGCCCGGCTCGCCCCACGGGCGGCAGGTGGCCGGGTTCACGCAGCGGTAGCAGCCCTCCTGCTCGGCCAGGATCTCCCACGCCTCGCACACCGGCGGGATGCGGTCGCAGACGGGCGCGCTGCCGTCGTCGCACCGCGCGTCGCGGCAGGCCGCGCCCGGGTCGAGCGCGCAGCGCCACGCGCCGGCGTCGTCGCACTCACACCACGGCACCGCCTCGCCGCCGGGGCAGGCGAAGGTGGTCCGCTCGCCCGGCGCGCACTCGGCGACGCCGTCGCAGTCGGCCGAGCAGCTCGACGCCGACTCGCCGCCCTCGTGGTCGCAGACGCCGTCGCCGCAGCCCTCGAAGTCACACACCTCGGCGCAGGCCCCCGCCTCGCAGATCCAGTGGCCCAGGCAGCGCACGTTCCAGAAGCGGGGCAGGCAGTCGATCGGAGCCGCGCAGTCGTCGGGCTCGGCGCCCGCGCAGTCGTCGGGGCAGTTGCAGATGTTCTCCCCCGGCCCGCACAGCCCGTCGCCGCAGCGGGCGCAGACGCTGGCCCCCACGCACGGCTCGCAGGCCCCATCGACCGGCGCGCCGCAGCCGATCGGCTCGAGCCCCGGGCAGCAGGGCGGCGCGTCGGGCACGACCGGGGTCGACCCGCCCTCGGGCACGCACATCGCCGCCGGCTCGCAGGTGGCGCGATCGACGCAGATCCAGCAGCCGTCGGCGACGACCGCGACCCCCGCCGGGCCGCAGTCGGGGCGGGCCTCGTCGCAGGCCGGCTCGGGATCGGTGGGGCAGCCGTGGGGCCGGCAGTCGGCCACGCAGTCCTCGCAGGCGGGGCACGACCCGTGGGCGCAGTCGTCGCACCACGCGTCGGCCGGGCAGTCGGCGTCGGTGGCGCAGCCCGGCTCGCCCCACGGGCGGCAGGTCTCGGGGTCGACGCACGCCCAGCAGCCGTCGCGGGCGGCGGGGATGCTGCCCGGCTCGCACTCGGGCTCGGCCTGGGGGCAGGCGATGGGCTCACCGTCGTCGCACGAGACGTCGCGGCAGGCGTTCTCCGGGCTGTCGACGCACTGGAAGACCCCGGCGTCGTCGCAGGTGCACCACGGCACCTCCTGCCCGTCGGGGCAGACGAAGGGGCGTGGCTCGCCGGGGGCGCAGGCGGGCTCACCGTCGGGGGCGGCGTCGGGCTCGGGGCCCTGGTCGGGATCGGGGCCCTGGTCGGGATCGGGGCCCTGGTCGGGATCGGGGCCCTGGTCGGGATCGGGGCCCTGGTCGGGGCCCACGTCGAGCGCGGCATCCACCCCGGCCTCGGGCGGGCCGGCGTCCACCGGCTCGGGGTCGTCGTCGCACGCGGTGAGCGCCAGCAGCAGGCAGGTCGCGATCACGGGGTATCGGCGCATCGTCTCCTCCGGGTCGGGTGGCCGCACACGGCGCCCGCGCCCTGGAAGAAGCATGCCGGCCCGCAGCGCGCGCCCGCCCGCGCAGCCCGCCCCGAGCGTCGCCGAACGGTGGCGCCCCGACGCGGGCGACGGCACGGAGCGGAAACGCGCCGTCAGCGCCGCGCCTCGCGGGGATCTTCAGATCGGCCAGCCAATAGACCTGGTCGGCGATCAACAACTTGACGATGAACTCGGCGAAGAGGCCCGGCTCTGATCGAGGTGATTGGACGATGAGGTGAGCATCGCCACGGCGAGTACCTCAAGCCCGTACATCTGGAGCATGACGATCGGGTCGAGGCCAATCTCGATGGGGATCGAGTCGCCGGTCCGGGTCACCCCCAACCGATGGCGCCCCCGCCCCATCGGTTGGGGGGTCGGCAGTTCAAAGAACTCATCGGGTAGTTTGGCGAGATACGGACGCGCCGCCTCTGGGATGAGCAATTCGATATAGGGCCCGAGCTGGGCCTCTTCCCGGTAGCCGACCAACTCGCTGACCCGGGCGTTGCGACGCGGCGATGACAGAGCTCAGGTCACCGCGCTGACGATCGAGTGAATCGTCGAACGGTACAGCGCCCCGGGCCCAAGCCAAAGCCCGACAGCAGCTTGCTCACGTGGCGTCCTCATGTAGCCCGACCAAACAAGACGGTTGCGCCGCACAACGCCCCCGTTGTAAAACGGTTCCGTTGCGTACATATACGTGGTCGCCTGGGGTCACAGTTTGAAAAACATCACTGGAAGCCCTGCCCGCGGAAAAGACTTCTACGGCCGAGAAACAGAGTTAGCACGCCTTTGGAGACATATTGAGGGTGATAGCATTCTGATGCTCGCGCCACGGCGCGTCGGCAAAACGTCAATTCTCTACCGACTCGTAGAAGACGCTCCGGGCAATAGCTATAGTGCGCTCTATATCGACCTATCAGGGACACGGAGTGAGTCAGAGTTCGTAGATGCGCTGGCCCGTGCGGTGCAGTTTCATACCACCCGTCCCGCCACCGACGCGCCTGCCCTTACCGGGCACTGGCGTGCCGACGGCAATCGACTGCTAACACACCTCACGAAGTCTCCTTCGCCCTGGCTTATTCTCCTTGACGAGCTAGCGTTGTTCGTACAGGCCCTTCTGGATGAAAGTCACCTTCGGGCGAAGTTCTTCTTGCAATGGTGGAACGCCGCTCGAGTTCATCACACTCGCCTCGATCAACTGCGCTGGATCTGCTGCGGCTCGATCGGCCTCGATACGCTTGCCGCCAGAGCCTGCCTCGATCAGTATATCGCTGACCTGACGCCCTTCACGCTAGGCGCCTTTTCCCACCGCGAGGCGGATGCCCTGCTCGCCCGACTGGGTGATGCATATAACCTTCCCCTTAGCCGGTCAGTCAGAGGCTACCTTATAGAACGAACGGGGTGGCTCATACCCTACCACCTTCAAGTGCTATTCGCGGCCCTACGCCGTCACTGCGAGGATAATCAGGCCTCTCCATCGCGAAGGGCAGTAGATGCAACCTGGGAAGACCTACTCAACCCAACTGCTAGACGATACTTCGACCATTGGAGGCAGCGGCTCCGTGCAAATCATCATCCCCGAGATGCCGAGTGGGCTGGGGCGGTACTTGCCCACATCGCACGTGGTCCGGACCAGGGTGTACCACGGGGTACTATTGAGTTCGCTTTGGGACCAAGGCTCGATGGCAATCAACACCGCCGCGGCCGTTTGCGAGCCCGGCTCAATGCTCTACAGTCCGAGGGCTACATCGTACTCGTATCTGGCTACTATCGATTTCGTAGCAACTTGCTGCGTGACTATTGGCGACGGCGGATCATATGATTCTACAAGATCAACCACTCCACGGCGTTGCCGTATACAACCCCGATCTGCTCAGTAGGGGCGAACTGATTAAGCTGTTCGTGGCTCGGTCATCGCTATTGAGCCGCATCCTAGATGACATTCGGCGAGAGGGGAATGGCTCGGTTCAGCATCACCTGCTGGTTGGCCGCCGCGGCATGGGCAAGACCATGCTCCTTCGCCGCCTGGCATACGCCATCGATGACGCCAAGCCACTGGCCAGCAAATGGCTCCCCCTGACATTTCCCGAGGAGCAATACAATGTCGCATACCTTTCAGACTTCTGGCTGAATTGCCTAGACGCACTATGCGACCGTCTCGAACGCCGTGGCCATGATAGCCACGCACGAAAACTCGATGAGCAAATCAGTCGTATCACGGGTCTGCGCGAGGAGAAGTCTAGGCAGCGTGCAGCACTGGATCTGCTCAAGAACACGGCATCTCTTCTCAAACGCCGATTCCTCCTACTCGTGGACAACATCGACCTGATCCTCGACCGGGTCAAGGACGACGAGTGGGTATTGCGAGCTACACTATCGAGTGCGTCTTGGCTTCTGCTCATCGGAGGAACCAGCGTTGGCCTTGAGTCAGCCTACAGCTACGAAACGGCCTTCTACGATTTCTTCCGTGTTCATCCCCTTCGTGGCCTGGATGAAGAGGAAACCTTCGGCCTCCTGAGATGTTTGGCACAAACATTCGACACCCCCAACGTGACCCGCGTACTCGACCGTGAGCCTGGACGCATTCGAGCGCTGCGGGTTCTGGCGGGAGGAAACCCACGAACCCTCGTGCTGCTATTCAGCCTTCTTGCCCAAGGGGTTGATGGGAACGTACGAAGCGATCTTGAACGTTTGCTCGACCACTGTACCCCGCTCTATAAGGCGCGGTTCGAGAATCTCACCGTGCAACAGCAACAAGTAGTCGACGCCATGGCGATTCACTGGCACCCCATCCTAGCGGGCGATCTGGCAGGCCGACTACGAATGGGGGTCAATAAGGTCTCGTCCCAACTCAACCGGCTCGTGCGGGACGGTGTTGTCGAAAAGGTCGATATTCATCAAAGCCGACGAACAGGCTTCCAAGTAGCAGAACGGTTCTTCAACATCTGGTATCTCATGCGAGCCAGCCGACGGGTCCGTCGACATCTCGTATGGCTAGTCGAATTCCTGCGCCTTATGTATTCGCCAACAGTATTGGCAGCAATTGCGCGGCGCCACCTCAACGATCGGGATGATGGCGGCCAACAGCAGCGGCTACACCATGCAGAAACAGCCCTTGCGCTTGCATCTCTAGTCCAAGACAGGGACTTGAGGTACGCTCTCGAATCAGAAGGTCTGAGGACCCTAGCATGGGACCGAACCCTTCGCCGGCAGCTAGCTGATCTGCTCGACCTCGACGGAGATGATGCCTCTCTTCGGGATAGAGCCGAACGAATGCGCCTACTCGCGGAGGTCAAGGAGACATGCACTAACTCGTCAAGCTATCCTCCCGGATACAATGGGCCAGCGCTGTGGACGCTAATAGGAGAGTCAGGGCACTTGGACGCACGCGCAAAGCTTGCTCTGGCCGGACGGGTAACGAACAAGGCCTCGAATCCCACACTCATGAAGATTCTGGGCGTTCTCGAAGCCAACCGTCGCCGAGACGTCCTCTGGTTCGGCGAAGACGCTACCATCATCCGTCGCGCCCTCCGAGACGGAGACTGTGAGACATTGGGGGACCACATAGGCCTGATGGCATTGGCGAGCCGTGAGAAGCGAAACTCACTCAAGACGGTTGCGCAGATCGTCAGTTACCTTGTCAACGCAGCCGAGTCCCCGCCGCCAAAGCCTATCGACGGGGACGTTCCCTTGGCGTTGTTCCTAAAGGCAGAGTCTCACGCTCGTCGGAGGCAATGGAAGCAAGCGGAATCAGTCACACGCCACTTGCTCGATGTCGCCCCGTCCCTACCTGATGGCTGGCTATTGCTTTCAGAGGTCTTGCTTGGCCAACGCCGCCCAGGTGAAGCACGCGCATCGGTTGACCGGGCAGCATCGCTCGACGGCCACACACATCTTACTTGGAGATTCATCGGTCTGACCTACCGCCTCTTGGGTCACCCAGAACGAAGCGCTAAGGCATTCGAAAATTCGAGAGCTTTGTACCCATGGGCCGAGGTGAGTCCGCACATGGCACATCCTGCCCACGAACCGCCTCAGGACTTGGAGGAGAGTTGGATTTTCACCCGTGGCATCCAGTTCGCAACAGTAGTTCATGGCCTCACCACTCATACTCACGGGGTGGCCAATGAGTGGGACCAAGTGTGGCAATGCGTCGCCCGTATGGCCACTGTCAACGACGAGGCCCTGCTACACGCCATCTGGCCAAGCCTGATTTCGATCTTTCGCCACGCAGTACAGGCAGACAAGGCGGCCGAAGCGGTCATCTGCCTGGATGAGTACGACCTTGCAAACCGCTGGCGCCCCCTCAGAGAAGCTCTCGCCGCAATTGACGCTGGCACCCGCGCGGTCTTGACCCGGGTCGCCCCGGAGATCCGTGACCCAGCGAACCAACTCATTAACCAACTCGCACCAGATTTTCCTGCCTGATAGCGGTGCGAGTGCCCATCGATCCTGACGCGGATCGACGAAGTCGCTACTTCGGAGCGACCAGACATGAAGATCAGGCGGACCGCCGTCCCATTCGGCGTTGGCACGCTCTTGCCGCTTGCGGAAATGATGGACGGTCGACGGCCACTCGGGCCCGCTCAGATGTCGATCGAGTGCGGGACGCGCGACGGCAGCAGGTGCAGGTAGCGCGTATCGACGACCTGCAGGTGCACCCGGGCCACCGTGCCGCAGGGGTGGATCAGCTTGACCCGGCCCTCGGGCAGTTCGTCGCCGACGTGGGTCAGCGCGCAGCGGACGTAGGGCGCGGGCGGCACCTGGGCCGACTCCAGGGCGCCGTGGGGTTCGGTGGGCAGGGTGTCGCGGTCTCGACGTTGCGGGGCCACATCCGGTCCAGCTTCGCCGCCGTGCTCGCCTCGACGTACGACCCGGTCGCGTCCATGGGATCCCCTCCTCGACATCACCGACTGACGTCGATGGTAGGATCCGGGGAATCGGTCAGTCGAGCGGTCGGACGCGGGCACGTCGTCGGGGCGGGCGCGAGGTGGGCGGCGGGAGGGGCGGGCGTCTACTGGGCGTCGGGGGCGTCGGGCTTGGTGGGCGTCTTCGGCACGCGGGGGCGATCCTGCATCTGGTCGCCGACCGCCTCGTTGGGGTTCTGCTGCTTGCGGCGGATCTCGGACTCGCTCAGGCGGCCCTGCTGCTCCGGCTTGCTCTCGGGGTTCGGCTTCTCGCTGGCCATGATGGCTCCTCTCGTATCGGGTCTGTCGACGCGCCGTCCCGCTGGCTCACCCATCGGCGCCGCGCCTGCCCCACCTCTTTGCACGGTCGATGCCAGCCCCTGAAACCCCGGCCCGGCGGGCCCGGGCGGGCCCCGCTCGGGGTGATCTGCCTCGGCCCGCGCCCGGCGGCGGGTCAGATCGTCACGGGGCGCCGCGGGTCGGGGTTCACAACGCCATCGGGCCGTCGGGCAGTAACCCCTCGGCCACCCCCAGCGGCCTGACGTCGGCGTAGCCGTGGCAGCTTCCGGCGGCGTGAATCACCACGCCGCAGCCGGAGGCGACGATGCCGATCACCGACGACCCGACCCTGTGCGACGACCTGCTCAGCGCCCTGCGCGGCGCGGACCGCGCCAGCGACCACAGCCTGGGCCACCGCGCCCGTGCCGTGGTGCGCGACCTGATCCACGACCTGGGGTTGCGCAGCCGGCTGCGGGTCGCCATCGACACCGCCATCTCGGCGGGTGACCCGCTCGAAACCCACCGGCTGCGGCGCATCCTCGCCGACGCCGACGCGAGCGAGCCGGGGTGGCAGGCGACGGCGTACGAGGCGCTCGATGAGTGACCTCACCGCCCTGCGGGCCCTGGCGAGCAAGAAGCGCTGGAGCCGAGACGACGCCCGACGACTCATCGACGGCTGGCGAGCCCACGGCGGCCCGCTGGCCGGGTTCGCGCGCATCCTCGGCTGCGAGTACGAGCGGCTGCGCCGGTGGAGCAAGCTGCTCGAGCAGGCCGAGCCACCCGAAGAGAGCGCCGGGCCGCGCTTCTTCGAGGTCCGCCCGGCGCCGCCGAGCCGCCCGCTCGAGGTCGTCGTCGGTCACATCGTCGTGCGGGTGCCACCCGACTTCGACCCGGCCGCGCTGCGTCGGCTCCTGACAACGCTCGACCCATGCTGACCCTGCCGCCGACGGTGCGCATCTTCGTCGCCGCCGAGCCGGTCGACCTGCGCAAGGGCTTCGACGGCCTCGCCGGCGCCACCCGCACCATCATCCGCCAGGACCCGCTCTCGGGGCACCTCTTCATCTTCATCAACCGGCGGGCCAACCGCGCGAAGATCCTCGTCTTCGAGCCGAGCGGCTTCTGGCTGCTCTACAAGCGATTGGAGCACGGCCGCTTCCGCCTGCCCGAGCCGCCGGCCGACGGCGCGCGCCACGTCGAGCTCGACTCGACCGCCCTCGCGCTGATGCTCGAAGGCATCGACCTGCGCGGCGCTCGACGCCGAAACCGATGGTATCCTGACAAATCGGGTTGACCTCGAACGCCGGGTTTGATCGACTCCCGGCCATGCCGAAGCGCGTCCGACCGAAGAAACGCCGCAAGAACCGCCGCCAGCGGACGGCCGTCGAACTGAAGCCGCTGCGCCGCGAGCTCGATGGCCTCGTCAAAGACGGCAAGGCCGAGCAGGCCGTCGAGGTGGCGTGGGCGTTCATCAACGAGCTGTGCGGCGAATCCCCGGCCGGGCCGGCCTCGCAGAGCTCGGAGCGTATCAAGGCCGGCGTGCTGAAGGAGAAGCTCGGCGAGTTCGAGAAGGACGGCCTGCTCCAAGAGATCGATGCCATCGCGGCCGACGACGAGCGGGCGTTCGTCGATCCCATCCTCGAAGAGAAGGCGGCCCCGAAGCGCAGCCGCCACGGCCGGCGTGCGCTGCCGACCGAGCTGCCCCGCGAGACGGAAGTCATCCCGGTGGATGACACCGAGCGCGCGTGTCCCTGCTGCGGCGAGCAGCGGTGCGTCATCGGCTACGAGACGAGCGAGGTGCTCGAGTTCGTGCCGGCCCACTTCAAGGTCATCGAGTACCGCCGCGAGCAGCGGGCCTGCAGCGCGTGCCGCCTCGGCGTCGCCACCGCGCCGGTGGCCGACAAGATCTACGACCGGGCGATGGCCGGGCCGAACCTGCTCAGCCACGTCGCCGTCGCCCGCTACTGCGACCACCTGCCGTTCACCCGCCAGAGCGGCATCTTCGGACGGCTGGGGTTCCCCATCGCGACGTCGACGCTGTGCGGCTGGAGCGAGCGGGTGGCCGATGACTTCGAGCCGGTCGCCGAATACATCTTCGCGATGGCATTGGCAGCGTTCCTGCTACAGACCGACTCGACCGGGTTGAAGGTGCTCGACCGCAGCGTCGAGGAGAACATCACGCTCGGCCACCTGTGGTTCTACGTCGGCGACCGGCGCTACGTCGCGGTGCGCTACACCGAGACCGGCGAGGGGGCGACCGGCCCGTGGTTGCACCTCGCCGAGCGCGAGGGCTACACCCAGGCCGATGGCACCAAGACACTCGACCGGGTCTTCAACGGCCGGGTCGCCAACGCCACCGAGGTCGGCTGCCTCGCCCACGCCCGACGCAAGTTCGTGCCGCTCTTCGACAGCGACCCCGAGGCGGTCCGCGCGCTGCAGTTCTTCCAGCTCATCTACGCCATGGAGAAGGTCGCCGACGTGCGCAGCTACAGCCCCGAGCAGCGGTTGAAGCTGAGACAGACCCGCAGCAAGGGGCTGCTCGACAAGCTGTTCCGGTGGGCCGACGCGATGAAGGGACGCCGCCCGCCGACCGATCCTCTTCGCAGGGGTATCGGCTACCTCGAGAACCAGCGCGAAGCCCTGTATCGGTTCACCGAGGACCCGCGAATACCCCTCGACAACACCGAGGTCGAGCGCCAGATCCGCATCGTGGCGCTCGACCGCAACAACTCACTGTTCGCCGGCTCCCACGACGGCGCCCGCCGGGCGGCGGTGATGTACACCATCATCTGCACGTGCCGGCTGGCCGGGGTCGATCCGCAGGCGTACATCGCCGACGTGCTCGTCAAGCTGTCCCGCGGATGGCCCGCGGCGAAGTTGGACGCGCTCATGCCCCACCGCTGGGCCGAGGTCCGGCGACGAGCTGCCGCCGCCTGAGGCTCAC
>JAUHYW010000080.1 GCA_030426085.1 bacterium
GACCTCATTGGCCCGAGCAAACGGCGCCCGGCGGGCCGGTCGCACCTCATTTTCTGGAGCAAACGGCGCCAGAGGGGGTCTTCGGACCGGGATCTGCGCGTGTGCCACTGCGCCGAGGGCCGCTCTCGTGGCCCGGACGACCCCGCCCGCCGGCCGCCTGTGGCCCGATCAGCGCCCCCGCCGACCGCCAGACGTCGAGGCGCCCTCCCCCGGGTGACAGCCCGGGGGCAGCTCTGTCACCCGTGTGATCACCTGTCGCGCCCTGGTTGCCTGCGCGGCCCCCGCGCGCTACACCTGCCCCTTCGGCCGCCGCCCCCACGGGCGCGGCGCCTCTCCCTCACCCTCAAGGCGGATCTCGAGCATGCATCAGGTGGACAGTCGCTATCGCACGTCGAAGTGGTACGGAGGCTCGGGCGAGATCGTGCCCCACCCGGCCGACGGCGCGTTCTCGGTCCGGGCTCAGTTCACCATCGAGTCCGACGTGCGGGTCATGCACGGCGTCTTCGAGCCGCACAACGCCTTCCTCGCCGACTACTACCGGGAGTACGGGCGGTGCGTGATGGTGGTCGATCAGACCGTCGACGAACTGTACGGCGAGGGCATCCGGGGCTACTTCGACGCCCACGGCCTGCCCCACCGCAGCCTCGTCGTGCGGGCGTGGGAGGTCGACAAGCACCAGCCGCTCGTCGACCGCATCATGCACTTCTTCGCCGAGCAGCGGGTCTCACGTCACGAGCCGGTGCTGATCGTCGGCGGGGGCGTGCTCGCCGATGTCGGCGGGCTCGCGGCGGCGCTGTCCCACCGGCGCACGCCCTACGTGATGATCGGCACGACCATCATCTCGGCGATCGACGCCGGCCCCTCGCCCCGCACCTGCGTCAACGGGCACCGCTTCAAGAATCGCCTCGGCGCGTTCCACATGCCGGTGCTCACCATCGCCGACCACAGCTTCTTCCGCACGCTGCACCCGGCCCACCTGCGCCACGGCATGGCCGAGATCCTCAAGATGGCGTTCATCGACGACCACGCGCTGTACACCCTGCTCGCGGCGCACGGCGAGCGCCTCGTCGAGACCCGCTTCGGCACGCTGGTCGACGACCCGGCGCTCACCGCGGTGGCCGACACCGTGCTGTATCGCGCGCTGCGCTCGTACCTCGGCCACGAGGGCACCAACCCGTGGGAGGTGCACCAGGCCCGGCCCCACGCCTTCGGCCACACCTGGAGCCCGGGCTACGAGCTGCCGGCGGGCCTGCTGCACGGGCACGCGGTCAGCTCGGGCATGGCGCTCGGGGCGACGATGGCCGCCGAGATGGGCTGGATCGACGGCGGCGAGCGGGACGCGATCATCGAGCTGTGCAGCCGGCTGGGGCTGGCGGTGCATCACCCCGTGCTCGGCGACTTCGACCTGATGCTCGACGCGCAGGCGATGATGATCGAGAAGCGGGGCGGCACGCTGTGGGCCCCGCTGCCCAAGGGCGCCATCGGGGCCTGCGACTACGCCGAGCGGGTCGAGCCGTCGCTGCTGAAGGCGACCCTGGCGACCCAGAAGCGGCTGACGGCCGGGCTGCCCCGCGAGGGGCTCGGGATCCAGATGCACCGGTCCGACCTGGGGATGGGGTGAGCCGATGAAGCCCACCGACGCGTCGCCGCTGCGGCCGGTGACCCCCCACGCGATCCTCGCCGCCCGCCTGACCGCGCTCGTCGCGCGGGTCGAGGCGGCCGGCGGCCTCGCGCCCGAGGCGCTCGCCGAGCTGCGGGCCGTCGAGCGCCTCGCCGCGGGGCTCGACCCCTACCTCGACGCCCACACCACGCCCCCGTCGCCGGCCCTCGCCGCGCTGGAGGCGGCCACGCTGACCCAGGACTGGCCCGCGCTGCACCGGGCCGGCGAGACCGCCGTCGAGCTGGAGTCGGAGATGCTCTGCGGCGCGGTGGAGGCCCGCTTCCTGGCCACGCTGGTCGGGCTCACCGGCGCGAAGCGGGTGCTCGAGGTGGGTATGTTCACCGGCTACTCGGCGCTGGCCATGGCCGAGGCCATGCCGCCCGACGGCCGCCTGATCGCGCTCGAGCGGGAGCCGTGGCTGGCGGCCTTCGCCCGCCCGTTCTTCGACGCGGCCGGCTGCGGCGATCGGATCGAGGTCCGGGTGGGCCCGGCGCTCGATGAGATGCGGCGGCTGGCCGACGCCGGGGCGCAGTTCGACCTGATCTTCATCGACGCCCACAAGGCGGAGTACGTCGACTACTGCCGGCTGGCGCTCGCCGGCCTGCTGGCGCCCGGCGGCGTGATCGCGGTGGACAATACGCTGTTGCAGGGCGAGCCGTGGCGGGGCGACTCCACCGACCGGGGGGTGGCCATCGACCGCTTCAACCGGGCGGTGCGCGACGACCCCCGGGTGGCGCAGGTGCTCGTGCCCCTGCGGGACGGCATCACCCTCGTGCGCCGGGTCGCGCCGTGAAGCCGCGCCTGCTCCAGCTCGTGGGCTCGGCGGTCGACGACTTCTTCTGCGATCTGGCGCGCTTGTGGAGCGAGGGCTCGATCGCCGCCACCCGCGCGGCGGGCTACCCCGACCACATCGCCTACGTCACCCCCGGCGGGCGGTGGCGCTTCCCGACCTCGCTGGCCCCCGAGGCGCTCGCCGCCGCCGAGCCGATGCCGCTCGACCGGGCCATCGCCCACATCGGGTCGCTCGGGGTCGACCTGATGGTGCCCCATATGTACTGCCTGCCGGGCATGACCACCTATCGGGCGCTCTTCGACCTGCTCGGCGTCCCGTACTTCGGCAGCCCGCCCGCGCTGATGGCGAACACCGCCCACAAGGCCCGGGCGCGGGCCATCGTCGCCGCGGCGGGGGTCGCGGTGCCCGAGGGCGAGGTGGTGCGCCGCGGCGAGCGGCCCGGCCTCGCGCCGCCGGTCGTCGTCAAGCCGGCGGCCGCCGACAACTCCCACGGGGTCGCGCTCGTCCGCGCTGCCGACGCGCTCGACGGGGCCCTGGCCGCCGCCTTCGAGCACGGGCCCGAGGTGCTCGTCGAGCGCTTCGTGCCCCCCGGCCGCGAGGTGCGCTGCGGGGTGGTCGAGCGCGGGGGGCGGCTGCTGTGCCTGCCGCTCGAAGAGTACCCCGTCGACGCCGACAGCCGCCCCATCCGGACCTACGCCGACAAGTTCGCCCGCGCCGCCGACGGCGCGCTGTACGCGGTGGCCAAGTCCGTCGACAAGGCGTGGCTCGTCGACCCCGACGACCCGCTGACCGCGCGGGTCTGGCAGGCGGCCCGGCGCTGCTATCGGGCGCTCGGCTGCCGGCAGTACGGCCTCTTCGACTTCCGCGTCGATCCGGACGGGCGGCCGTGGTTCCTCGAGGCGGGGCTGTACTGCTCGTTCTCCTCCAAGGGCGTCATCTGGACGATGGCCCGGGGGGCCGGGCTGCCGCTCGACGACCTGATGGGCGGGCTCTTGCGGGGGGCGCTCGAAGGCGGGGCGCCATGACGAGCTATCCGTTCGACACCTGGCCCCGCGCCGCGCTGCACCCGCCGGAGATGCCCCGGAGCCGCTGGGTGGGCGTCGGCCGCGCCGTCGGCGCGCTGGGGGCCCTGGCGGCGGCCGCGCCGCTCACCGCCGGCCTCACCGGGGCCGCGCTCGCCGGGGCCTTCGGCGAGGTCCGCCGCGAGGCGGCCGATGGCCCCACGGTGCTGATCAGCTCGAGCCACATGACCAAGGGGCTCGTGCTCGCCCGGGCGCTGCGCGCGGTCGGCTGCCGGGTCATCGCGGCCGACATCGCGCCCTATCACCTCGGCGGCGTGCGCTTCTCGAGGGCGGTGAGCGCCTACCACCGGCTGCCCGACCCCCGGGGCGACCTCGACCGCTACGTCGCCGCGCTGCTCGATATCGTGGAGCGGGAGCAGGTCGCCGTCTTCGTGCCGGTCAACCAGCCGCCGTTCGCGCAGTACGACGCCGAGGCCCGGGCGGCCCTGATCGAGCGCGGGTGCCGGGTCTTCCACATCGATCCGGCGCTGTGCCGGGTGCTCGACGACAAGCACCGCTTCGCCGAGGCCGCCCGCCGGGCCGGCCTGAGCGTGCCCGACACCCGGCTGTTCGAGGCGCCGGCCGACGTGCTGGCCTTCGACTTCCCGCCCGGCGCGCGCTACCTGCTCAAGCCGGTCGTCTACGATCCGGTCGATCGCCGGGCGGTGAGCCATACGCTGCCGATGGCCGATCGGGAGGCCTTCCGGGCCTTCGTCGGCGGGCTGACGATCAGCCCCGAGCGCCCGTGGGTCCTCCAGCGGTTCGTCGAGGGGCGGGAGTACTGCGCCCACGTCACGATCGCCAAGGGCCGCCCGAGCGCCTTCGTCTGCACCGAGTCCTCGCCGCATCAGCTCAACTACGCCCCGGTGCGCCACCCGAAGATCTTCGCCTGGGTGATGGCCTTCGTCGCCACGCTCGAGGTCGAGGATGCCCTGATCTGCTTCGACTTCATCGAGGACGCCGACGGCGAGGTGTACGCCATCGAGTGCAACCCCCGGCCCCACTCGGCGATCACCGCGTTCCACCGCGACCTCGAGGCCCTCGGCCGGGCCACCCTCGACGGCGTGCCCCAGGGCGCCCCGCCGCTGGAGCCGGCCCCCGACGTCGAGCCGACCTACTGGCTGGCCTGCGAGCTCGAGCGGCTGGCCCGCGTGCGCTCCCCGGCCCAGGCCCGCCGGTGGCTGGCGCACCTCGCCCGCGGGCGGGACGCGGTCTTCGCCTGGGACGACCCGCTGCCGTTCTTCGCGCTGCACCACCTGCTCGTGCCGTCGCTGCTGCTGCGTCAGGCCCTGGGCGACGGCCGGTGGACCCACATCGACTGGTGCATCGGCAAGGTCGCCGCGCCCGACCCCCACGACCCCTGACGCCCCCGACGCCATGACCGCTCCGCCGCCAGCACCGACATCCGGTGAGTCGATGGCGCTCCTGCGGGCGCTGGGGCCGACGCTCGCGCTGTGCGCGCTCGCCGAGTGGTTCATCATCGACGCGATCGTGAGCGCGCTGTCGGTGGAGCTCGTCGACGGGGCGCCCGGCCGCTCGCTGCGGCACTTCACCGCCGGCCTGCTGCTGTCGCACTTCGCGTTCGGGCGGCTGCTCGAGCGCACCGCCGGGCTGCTCGCGGCCCGGACCGGGGAGCGGGTCACCGACACCCTGCGGCGCATGGCGGGGCTCGATCTGGCGACCTTCGAGCGGCTGGAGGCCAGCGCGCTGATCCCCCGGCTGACGACCGATGTGGAAGAGGTCCGCAGCTTCGCGACCGGGCTCGCCCGCATGCTGCGGGCCGCCGCCGCGCTGACCATCGGGCTGGGCTACTGCCACGCCCTCTCGCCGACCGCGGCGCTCATCGCGGCGCTGGTGCTGGGCGTGGTCGCCGTCATCATCCTCGTGGGGCACTTCGAGCGGGACGCCCACCTCGGCCGGCTCGCCGCCGCCCGGGACGGGGTGCAGCGGCTCGTCGAGGACGCCATCGCCGGCTTCGTTCAGCTCCGCCAGCACCGCCCGCGGCGGCGGGCCATCCTGGGCGAGGTGCGCCGGCGCAGCGCGCAGCTCGACGCCGAGCGGGATCGGGTCAGCGTGGCGTTCGTCGAGACCCACGCCCAGGAGCGCTACCTGCTGTACTTCGGGCTCGCGATCTGCGCGTGGTTCCTCATCCAGCTCGAGGGGCGCAGCCCGACCGCGGCGGCCCCGATCACGCTGCTGGTGATGTACGTCGGCCTGACCCAGCTCGAGGCGACCCGGCTGCTGCCCCAGGCGATGGACGCCCAGCACGCGTGGCGCCGGCTGTGCGCGGCGCTCGACGGCCTGGGGCCCGCCGCCCGGGCCCCGGCCCCGCCGCCGGGGCGGCCCGACGCGCTGCCCGAGCGGCCGTCCCGGGTCGAGCTGCGCGGCGTCTGCTACCGCCGCCCCTCGACCGCCCACCGGGCCGGGTTCGAGCTGGGCCCCATCGACCTGATCCTGCGCGCGGGCGAGGTGGTCTTCGTCACCGGCGAGAACGGCAGCGGCAAGTCGACCTTCCTCAAGGTGCTCACCGGCCTGTATCGGGCCGACGCCGGCGCGCTGCTCGTCGACGGGCGGGCGGTCGGGCCCGAGGACATGTCGGCGTGGCGGTCCCGCTTCGCCTCGATCTTCAGCGACTTCGCGCTCTTCGACCGGCTGTACGGGGTCGAGGCGGTCGACCCCGAGCGGGTGCGGCGCCTGCTCGACGAGCTGCAGCTCGGGCACAAGACCGCCTGGGTCGACGGGCGCTTCACCGAGCTGGAGCTGTCGACCGGGCAGCGCAAGCGGCTGGCCATGGTCGCCGCGCTGCTGCGCGACCGGCCGATCCACGTCTTCGACGAGTGGAGCGCCGAGCAGGACCCCGAGTACCGGGCGTGGTTCTACGATACGCTGCTGCCCCGGCTGGCGGCGCGGGGCGCGATCGTGCTGGCGGTGACCCACGACGAGGACTTCTTCGACCGGGCCGACCGGGTGCTGCACTTCGACGCCGGGCAGATGGTGCAGCGGTGAAGCTGCTGTCGTTCGTCGACCCCGCGGCCCGCGCCCGCCTGGGCCGCGCGCTGCGCCTGGTGGCGCTGGGGCAGACCGTGGGGCTCGTGATCTTCCCGCTGGTCAACGCCTGGGTGCTCGGGCGGGTGCCGAGCGACGCGGTCTGGGGCTGGGGCGTCGCCTGCGTGCTGGTCCTGGCGCTCAGCTACGCGCTGCGGGTGCGCAGCGCCGTCGCGCTCATCACCGGGCTCAACCGGGCCCTGGCCCGGGAGCGGGTGCGCCTCTTCGAACGGGTGTGCGCCAGCCGGCTGGCGGCGGTGGAGCGCGACCCGGGGCTGCCAGCCGCGTTCGCCCGGGACATGGTGCGCATGCTCTCGGTGGTCGACCTGATCGGGCCGGTGATCTACTGCGTCGCGATCGTGCTCGCCAGCCTGCTCTACGTGGGGCTGCTCGACGGGCGGCTGCTGCCGGCGTGGGTGCTCGTCCTGGCGCTGGCGGCGGGGTGGACCCGGCCCCGGCTGCGGCGGCTGTGGCGGGCCACCGGTGAGCACCGCGACGCCCGGGCCCCGCTGACCCGGGGGGTGCGCCAGTTCATGGCCGGCTTCAAGACCCTGCGGGCCGACGACCGGGCGATGGGCGCGTTCCTCGCCGACCTCGACGACCGGCGGGCGGCGGTCGAGCGCAGCGCCGGGGCCATGGCGCGGGCCGAGCGGGGCGCGATCAACGGCAGCAGCACGCTGCTGCTCGCCGGCATCGGCCTGCTGCTCTTCGTGCTGCCCCACGAGATCGACGTGAGCCCGGCGACGATCCACGAGCTGATCGTGGTGGTGGTCCTGACCTGGGGGCCGGGGCTGTTCCTCATCGAGGTCGTGCCCCGGCTGATGGCCGCCGAGGAGGCGGCGCAGAACCTGCGGGCGACCGACGACCGGCTGGGCGGCGAGGACCCCGACGAGGCCCCCGCGCCGGCGGCCTTCGACGGCCTCGAGCTGGACCGGGTGGCCTTCGAGTACCCGACCGCCGACGGCGGGCCCGGCTTCGCGGTCGGGCCGTTCGACGTCGAGCTGCGGGCCGGGCAGCGGCTGATGCTCACCGGGGGCAACGGCAGCGGCAAGACGACGCTGATGAAGGTGGTGACCGGGCTCTATCGGCCGACCCGGGGCGTGATCCGGCTCGACGGGCGGGCGGTCGGCCCGCGGGACGTGGAGGGCTATCGGTCGCTCTTCACCGTGGTGCTGGTGCACCAGCACCTCTTCGACCGGCTGTATGGCATCGAGGCCGATCCGGCGCGGGTGCGGGCGCTGCTCGACCGGTTCGCGCTGACCGGGGTGGTGGACCACCGGGACGGGCGCTTCACCACGCTGGCGCTCTCGGCGGGGCAGCGCATGCGGCTGGCCCTGGTCGTCGCGCTGCTCGAGGACCGCCCGATCCTGGTGCTCGACGAGTGGGCCGCGCACCAGTCGCCCGGTCAGCGGCGCGTGTTCTACGAAGAGCTGCTGCCCGAGCTGACGGCCGCCGGGCGCACGGTGGTGCTCGTCAGCCACGACGCCCGGTTCTTCCACCTCTCCGACCGGCGCATGCACCTCGCCGGGGGCCGGGCGGTGGCGCTGCCGCCGTGAGGCTCAGCGGCGGGTGGGCGCGCAGATCGGCTCGCCCCGGGGCGCCACGCAGACGGTGCCCGCCCGGCAGCGCACCGCGGCGCAGGGGTCGGCGTCGTCCGGCACGCAGATGGGGGCCCCGTCGACCGCTTCGCAGTGGGTCCCGGCCATGCAGCGCGCGGTGGCGCAGGGGTCGGCGGCCGCCGAGCGGGTGAGCTGGGGGGCGCAGGTGGGGCCGTCGGCGGTCGCCACGCAGGCGGTGCCGGCCTCACAGCGCACGGTGGCGCAGGGGTCGTCGGCGTGGCGGGGCACGCAGACGCCGTGGCCTCCGATGTCGACGCAGACCGCCTCGGGCACGCAGAGGGTCACCGCGCAGGCCGGGCCGCCGACGACCGGGCGCGGGGCGCAGACGCCCATGGCATCGGGCATGTCATCCCGCACGACGCAGATCTGATCCCCGGGGCACTGGATCCCGGCGATCCCGCCGCAGGCTTCGGGCAGGTCGACGCAGACCCCCATCGCGTCGGGGTGCCGGTCGCGGGTGACGCAGATCGACCCCTCGTCGCAGGGGACGCCGGCGACGCCGCCGCACTCGGCGGCGAAGGCGGGGGCGGTGAAGGCGACGAGGGCGATGAGGGCGGACGGCAGGCGCAGGGCGTTCATGGCATCTCTCCGATGGCTCGCGTGAAAGGGTCTTGGCTGTCGCTGTCTGTTCGGTGGGCGGGCGGTGGCTCCGTCCGCTCTGCCCCGTACAACCGGCGACCCGCCCGCAGGTTGCGCGGGCGGGTCGTTTTTCTCGGCGGCCGCTGCTAGCGTCGGCCGTCGTCGCCCCCCGTGGAGGTCGTCCGATGTCGTTCTCGGCCAAGGTCACCATCATCTACCCGCTCGCCGCCGGCGAGATGACGCTGCGCACCGAGGACGACTGGAGCCGGGGCATCCCGCCGACCCACCGGGAGGGCAACCGCTTCGAGTTCGAGCTGGAGACCCCGACCGAGGTGCTGGCGTTCAAGCCGGTCGTCGACCACGGCACCCACCTCGACTGGTCCGAGGGCAACAACTACCTGCTCTACGCCCTCGCCGGGCATCACAAGATCATCTACCCGTTCTTCACCGGCTCGCCGGACCACGGCCGCATCACCCGGATCCACACCGTCGAGGCCATGGGCCGCGCGTGGCGCATGCGGTTCTACCTGCCGCCGGGCTACGGGGAGAACCCGCTCAAGCGCTACCCGGTGCTGTACATGCACGACGGCACCAACCTGTTCTTCCCCCACGAGGCGTTCATGGGGCAGCAGTGGCAGGTGGGCAAGACCATGGATCTGCTCAACGGGCTGAGCGTCATCGAGCGCATCGTCGTCGTCGGGCTGCATGCCATCGATCGCATGCACGATTACACCGCGCCGGGCTATCACGACTACGGGCGGGCCGTCGTCGAGCACATCAAGCCCTACGTCGACGCGCAGGTCAGCACCCTGGCCGATCCGTCGGCCAACGCGGTGATGGGCTCGTCCCTCGGCGGGGTGGTCTCGATGCACCTCGCCTGGCAGTACCCCGAGGTCTTCGGCGCGGCGGCCTGCCTGTCGAGCACCTTCGGCTACCAAGACGATCTGTTCGAGCGGGTGGCGAGCGAGGCGAAGAAGCCCATCCGGCTGTATCTGGACAGCGGCTGGCCCCGGGACAACTTCGAGCGCACCCGGCACATGCGCGACATCCTGCTGCTGCACGGCTTCGACTACGGGCACGACCTGCTGCACTTCACCTTCCCCCACGCCCGGCACAACGAGCTGCACTGGGCCGACCGGATCCACGTGCCGTTCCAGTTCCTGTTCGGCAAGCGGGCCGGCGGCCGGCCGTCGTAGCGCGGGCTTCCCCGCCGTGCGCCGCCGGTGTAGGTTGCGCCCATGCCGAGCTATGACCACCCCCGCCCCGCCTTCACCGCCGACGTCGTCCTGCTGCGCTGGCGCGGAGGCTACGTCGAGCTGCTGCTCATCGAGCGCGATCGCGACCCCTTCGCCGGCCGCTTCGCCCTGCCCGGCGGCTTCGTCGACCCCGGCGAGGATCCCCGGGCCGCCGCCCTGCGCGAGCTGGCCGAGGAGGCCGGCGTGGGCGAGGTCCCGCTGTACGAGGTGGGCGTCTTCGGCGCGCCGGGCCGCGACCCCCGGGGCTGGGTGGTCAGCAGCGCCTGGATCGGGCTGGCCCCGCCCGACGTGCGGGCCGAGGCCGGCGACGACGCCCGCAGCCTGAGCTGGCACCGCCTGGGCGCGCTGCCCCCGCTCGCCTTCGATCACGGGGACATCGTCGAGGCCGCCCGCCGCCGGCTGCGCGAGATGACGACCTCGGGCACCGCGCCGCTGCGGCTGCTGCCCGAGCCGTTCCGCACGAAGCAGGCCCGCCACCTCTACGCCCAGCTCCGGGGCGAGCGCATCTCGCCCAGCGCGTTCAAGGCGTGGCTGAGGCGGCGGGGCGCGGTCGAGCGGACGGGGCCGGCCCGCTTCCGAAGGGCGGCGTCGCTGCGCCCCGACTGGCTGCGCTGAGCGCGCGTCAGCCGGGTGGGGCCTCGGGCGGCGCGACGGCGACCCCCAGCTCGTAGAACCAGCTCTCGGGCGCGAAGCCCAGCGCGGCGTAGATCCGGTCGGGGCGGCTGTCGACGTCGGCCAGCATCCACGCCCGCCGGCCGCCGTCGGCGAAGAAGCGCCGGGCCACGGCCACCAGCAGGTTGCTGACGATCTTGCGCCCGCCGAACCCGGGGTGCGCGGCGACGTCCTGGAACCGGGCCTCGGGCCCGGCCGGGTCGAACATCAGCCCGCAGTGGGCCACGAGCCGCCCGTCGAGCCACGCGCCCCAGTCCACGCCCTGCCCCGCCTCGACCCGGATCCGGCGGCTGCCGACGGCCCAGCGGGCGAACGCGGCGTGGGCCGGGTCGTCGCCGCCGAACGCGGCCCCGGACAGCGCCTGCGCCGCCCGCCACTCGGCCTCGCCCCGCAGCGGGCGGCACTCGAGCCCCGGCGGGCCGGGCGGGGGTCGGCTCAGCGGGCGGTCGGCGTCGATGCGGCGCACCCGCAGGACGTAGAGGGTGTGCGGGGTGTCGGCGGCCCGGGCCTCGGCGGCGACGTCGCGGTCGGCGGTCTCCCACACGAAGTAGGCCCGCTTCGGCTGCGCGGCCCGGGGTTCGGCCCGCCAGCGCGCGAGCCAGGCGTCGAGCCCAGCGACGAACGGCGAGGCGGGCAGGACGAGCCGGTGGCCGAAGGCCGATCCGGGGTTCTCCGGCTCTTCGGTGGCCACGTAGCCCGCCCGGGGGTGGTGCAGCCGGGCGCCGGGCATGGCGTAGCGCAGGGTGCGATGGGCCGGCCGGGCGAGCAGCGCGGCGATGGACGGGGGGGTGTCTCGGGGCATGGCGCCAGTATATCGAGCGGGGCGCCGGGCGGCGTCTCCCGGCGATGGTCTTCGCCGCACGAAACAGCGGCAGATCCACCTCTTGCGCCCGGTGGCCGGCCTTGCGGGGCCCCGAGAGCGGCCCGTATCATCGCCCGACGATCCGGGGAGGATGTTTCTGATGACGACTCTGCGCCAGTGGGCGTTCCTGGCGAAGTTCGGCGTGCTCTGCGGCGCGCTCTGCGGCGGCCCGCTCGTCGGTTGCGTTCAGCAGGACGGGGGGGGCGACGACGACCCCGACATGCGGGTGCTCGACGTGGCGCTGGCCGCCTGCGAGGACGGGCGGGACAACGACGGCGACGGCGACATCGACCTCGATGACCCCGGCTGCGACTCGCTGGCCGACGACGACGAGGGCGACGAGGTCCGGGCGGCCTGCGACAACGGGGTCGACGACGACGGCGACGGCGACATCGACGGCGACGATCGGGGCTGCGCCGACGCGGATGACGACGACGAGAGCGACGACCCGCCGACCCAGTGCGCCAACGGGGTCGACGACGACGACGACGGCGCGATCGACGGCGACGACCGAGGCTGCGCCGACCCCCAGGACGACGACGAGAGCGACGACCCGCGCCTGCCGGCGTGCCAGAACGGCGAGGACGACGACGACGACGGCTTCGTGGACTTCCCGGCCGATCCCGGCTGCGGGTCGCCCGAAGACGACGACGAGGCCAACGGCGGGGGGCCCATCCTGCCCCAGTGCGGCAACGGGCTGGACGACGACGGCGACGGCGACGTCGATCTGGCCGACTCGGGGTGCAGCAGCGTGGCCGACCCCCGGGAGGCGCTGGCCCCCGACGCGCCGCGGCCGGGCTGCAAGAACAGCGTGGACGACGACCTCGACGGCGTCACCGACTTCCCCCTCGACCCGGGCTGCTCGGCGGCCGGCGACGAGGAGGAGGACGATCCGGCGATCGCCCCGGGCTGCGGCAACGGGGCCGACGACGACGGCGACGGGTTGACCGACTACCCCCGCGATCCGGGCTGCCAGGGGGTGGGCGACCGGGACGAGACCGACCCCGCGGTGACCCCGGCCTGCGCCGACGGGGCCGACAACGACGGCGACGGGTCGGTGGACTACCCCGACGACCGGGGCTGCGAGAGCGCGTCCGACAGCTCGGAGGGCGGCGCCTGCGGCCGGATCTACGCCGCGGTCGAGGTGCGGCCGGGGCGGGTGGTGCGGGGCGACTCCCGGGGCGGGGCCTTCGAGTCGGAGGGCTCGTGCGGCGGCCGGGGCGCGCCGGAGATCGTCTTCGTGCACCGGGTCGAGCGGCCGATCGAGGCCCTCGTGATCCGCACCGATCTGGAGGAGAACTCGCTGGAGTCGGCGATCTACGTGCGTCGGGGCTGCCTCGACGAAGACTCCGAGGTGGCCTGCAACCGGGAGCCGCTGCGGGACGACGTCGCCGCCAATCAGGTGGTGGTGCCCGAGCCGTCGCCGGGCGAGTACTACATCTTCCTCGACGGGGCGTCCGGCCGGGGCGGCGAGTTCGCGATGATCGTCGAGGAGGTGCCGCTCGCCGCCTGCCTCAACGGCGAGGACGACGACGGCGACGGGCTTTCGGACTACCCCGACGACCCGGGCTGCGTGGTGCCCGCCGACCGGGACGAGGCCGACCCCGAGGTGGCCCCGGCCTGCTTCGACGGCGAGGACAACGACGGCGACGGGCTGGTCGACTATCCGCTGGACTTCGGCTGTCAGGCCGCCGCCGACGAGGACGAGGTCGACGTCTGCGGGCAGGGGCTGCGCATCCTGGAGTATCCGGTGGTGGCCGACTTCGTGCTCGGCGACACCAGCGACGGCAGCACGCAGTTCACCGGGAGCTGCCAGAGCGACGGGCCGGAGAAGATCTACGTCTACGAGAACCCGGTCAACGCGGCCCTGACCTTCACCGTGGACTTCCCCGAGACGATCGTCCGCACGTCGCTGTACGTGCGCCGGCAGTGCACCAGCGGGGCCAGCGAGCTGGGCTGCGGGGTCGACGGCGAGAACGAGCTCGAGCCCAAGGGCACCGTCGAGCTGGAGCGGGCGGCCCCCGGCACCTACTTCATCTTCGTCGACACCCAGTTCGGCCTCGGCGGGCCGTTCAAGCTCGCCGTCGACGCCCGCCGGCTGGACCCGGGCTGCTCGGACGGCATCGACAACGACGAGGACGGCTTCATCGACGCCGACGACGTGGGGTGCAGCGAGCCGGAGGACGAGGACGAGCGCGACCCGCCGCTCGCCGCCCGCCCGGCGTGCTTCGACCGGGCCGACAACGACGACGACGGCCTGATCGACTACCCGTTCGATCCCGGCTGCTTCGGTAAGGGCGACGCCGACGAGGCCGACCCCGACGCGCCCCCGGAGTGCGCCAACGGGGCGGACGACGACGAGGACGGGCTGGTCGACTTCCCCGCCGACCCCGGCTGCGCGGCCCGGGGCGACGATCAGGAGCAGGGCGACCGGCGCAATCCGCAGTGCACCAACCGCATCGACGACGACATGGACGGCGCGACCGACTACCCCATCGACCCCGGCTGCGCGGCGCCGGGTGATCTGAGCGAGGCCGACGACGCCGAGCCGCCGGCGTGCAGCGACGACGTGGACAACGACCGCGACGGGCTGATCGACTTCCCGTTCGACCCGGGCTGCCGCGCGGCGGGGCATGTGAGCGAGGCCGACCCCGACGAGCCCGTCGCGTGCAGCAACGGCGAGGACGACGACGGCGACGGGGTGGTCGACTTCCCGTTCGATCCCGGCTGCCCGTCGGCGGGCGGGGAGGACGAGACCGACCCCAACTTCCCGCCGACGTGCGCCAACGGCATGGACGACGACCGCGACGGGCTGATCGACTTCCCCGACGACCGGGGCTGCCGGTTCCGGGGCGACACCAACGAGACCGACCCCTTCGACCCCCCGTCCCGCTGCGAGAACAGCATCGACGACGACGGCGACGGGGCCATCGACCTGCGCGATCCGGGCTGCACCAACCGGGATGACGACGACGAGCTGGATCCGGCCGATCCGCCGGAGTGCGCCAACGGCATCGACGACGACCAGGACGGCCTGATCGACTGGCCGGCGGACTTCGGCTGTCAGGCCCGGGGCGACTCGCCCGAGGCCCAGACCTGCCGCGAGGGCGTCGAGGTGCTCGACATCGCGCCGGGCGAGGTGGTGGTCGGCGAGACGCTCGCCGATGACGGCGACGACTACCGCGGGCGCTGCGGCGGGCGCGAGGCGCCGGATCACGTCTTCCGCTATGTGCTCGACGCGCCGGCCGATCTGCGCATCAGCGCCGACAACCCGGGCACCGACTACCCGGCGGTCATCCACGTATCCCGCGACTGCGAGGAGCCCCGGGCGATGGTGGCCTGCGCCGGCGACTTCCAGCGGCCCGATCCGACGGTGGTGATCCAGGATGCCGAGCCGGGTGAGTATTTCATCACCATCGACGGCGGCGGGCCCGAGCGCTGGGTCAGCGACGGCGGCGACATCCCGATGCCGGTCGACCCCAACGGCTTCCAGGCGAACGACGACATCGACAACGACGACTGGAACGACGGCGGCAACGACGCGTTCGACGGCTACGGGCGCACCATGCTGACCGTGGGTGGGGTTCAGCAGCAGGCCGTCGTGGGCCTCGGCGTGCGCAACATCAACGTGGGCGGCATGGGCATCACGGTGACCAGCGAGCTGGTGAACAACGTCTGGCGGCTGCGCTACGACCCGGCGATCGCCAACGACGAGACCCCGGTGAGCTTCAACATCACCGGTAACATGGGCAGCGACGGCAGCACCCAGGGCCAGCAGCCGCGGGTGGAGTTCGCCGGGCGGCAGCTCACCTACCTGTTCACCACCGACGGCGTCCCCCGCGATCCGCCGGTGGTGCACCTCTTCGTGCCGTCCGACCCGGAGCAGCTCGGCGCGGTGACCTACGCGAACCAGGGCGACAACGTGACCATCACCGTGCGCGAGATCACCTTGCCGGCGACGTTCTACGTGGCGCTGTCGTACGCCGCCAACGGCAACCCGGGGGTCGTGGCCAACGCGCTGGTGGGCGACTTGCAGATCCAGGCCGGCGGCGGGGGGGCCGAGGCGCCCCGCTTCGGCAACTACGAGCTGACGGTCGAGGCGCAGTAGCCCGGGTCGACGTAGCGGGTCACCGCGCCGTCGATCGGGCTCTCGAGCCGCCACACCCCGGGCGCGAGCGGCCGCACCCAGCGGCTGTCCACCGGCACCTTGCCCCCCCCGCCGGGGATGTCGATCACGTAGGTCGGCCACGCCAGCCCGGTGAGCCGGCCGCGCAGCGCGCCGCTGATCGCGAGCCCTTCGTCCAGCGAGATCCGGAAGTGCCCGGTGCCCACCGTCAGGTCGGGGTGGTGCAGGTAGTAGGGGCGCACCTGGGCGTCGAGCAGCCCTTCGAACAGCGCGGCGAGCACCCCGGCGTCGGCGTTGACCCCCCGCAGCAGCACCGCCTGGTTGAGCACGGTGAGGCCGGCGTCGACGAGCTGGCCCAGCGCGGCGCGGCTCTGCGGGGTCAGCTCGCGGGGGTGGTTGAAGTGGGTGACCACGTACAGCGGGCGGTGGGCCGCCAGCCGGCGGGCGAGGGCCCGGTCGACGCGCATGGGCAGGGTCACCGGGAACCGGGTGTGGATGCGGATGCGGCGCACGCCGACGGATCTCAAGCGACCGAGCAGGTCGTCGAGGCGGTCGTCGGGCAGCATGAGCGGGTCGCCGCCGCTGAGGATGACCTCGCGGATGGCGGGGTGGGCGGCGAGGTAGGCCAGCGCGCCGTCGAGCGCCCGCCGCAGCCGGATGGGGCTGTCGTTGAGCGCCACCTTGCGAAAGCAGTAGCGGCAGAACATCGGGCAGCGGAGCGTGGGGAACAGCAGGGCCCGGTCGGGGTAGCGGTGCACGAGGATGTCGGCCTGCCCGTGGGGGCCGTCGCCGATGGGGTCGGGGCGCTCGCCGGGCGCCGGGCGCAGCTCGGCCGGGTCGGGCAGCGCCTGCTTGCGGATGGGGCAGTGGGGGTCGTCGCGGTCGATCAGGCCCAGGTAGTAGTCGCTGACCAGCATCTGGTAGCGCTCGACGACCGCGGTCAGGGCCGGGGCGTCGGCCGGATCGACCAGCCCCCGGGCGACGAGCGCGGCCACGTCCCGGGCGCCGCGCACCAGCGAGCGGGCCCACGGTTCGGCCTCGGCAGAGGGTCGGGCGGGCGCCTCGGGGAGCAGCGGCAGGGCGGCGTCGCTCAGGGGTCGGTGCTCGCGGGGGGCGCGTCGGGGTGATGCGGGCAGCGCCACCCGCCCTCGGCGCGGCGCATGGGGTTGTGGCACGCCGAGCAGGGCGGCGCGCCGAGGTCGGGGTCGGGCGGGGGCGGCTTGTGCCCCGGCCAGGTCATGCCCATGAACTCGAGGAACTGCCACCACAACCCGGGGCCGCGGGATTCGGACATCGGGTCACTCGTCGTCGGCGCCGTTCTCGTCGGCGCCGTCCTCACCCGCGCCGTCCGCGGCCGCCTCGGCTTCGGCGGCCTCTTCGGCCTTCTGCGCGGCGAGCTTCGCCTCGAGCTTCTCGGCCTCGGCCACCAGCTCGTCGGCGAGCTTGTCGAGCTTCTCGAGCCGCTTGATGAAGGTGCCCCGCAGCTTGGCGACGGCCTTGGCCTGGGCCTTCTTGGCCTTCTCGTCGCCCTTCTCGTGGGCGGTGCGGAAGGCGTCGAGCGCGGCGTTGTGGGCCTCGATGTAGCCCTCGATGCCCTCGAGCATGCCCATGTTGAGGGTGTTGAGCCCCTCGTCGAGGTCGGGGAACTTCGAGACCTGGCGCTGGATGGTGTTGATCTTCTGCTCGACCCGGCCGCGGATGTCGGCGACCTGCTCGAGCAGCTTCTCGTCGGGGTCGACGAGCACCGGCTTCTCGGCGGGGGTCTTCTCGAGCAGCCCGGTCTCGCCGAGCAGGGCCGCCTCGGCTTCGAGGTCGGCGCCCTCGAGGTCCTGGGCGTGGGCGGCGCCGGCGAGCAGCAGGCTCAAGCCGGCGGCGGTCAGCAGAGTGCGTGGGCTCATGGGTCGATTCCTCCGAGGGCGATGGCCGGTATGATGGTCCGGC
The DNA here is from genome assembly GCA_030426085.1 of bacterium. Taxonomy (GTDB): domain Bacteria; phylum Myxococcota_A; class Bradymonadia; order UBA7976; family UBA1532; genus JACKDM01. The sequence continues at coordinate 17,615 of JAUHYW010000080.1, forward strand.
GGGCCCGCCGACGCAACCGCCCCTGGTTCATTCGTATGCCCGCCCGGCGCCCGCCCCGGCGCCGCCTGCGCGGCGGGCCAGGGCCCGGGCGGCGAGCCGGTCGCTGGTATTGGCGATGACCCAGTGGCCGAGCACGGCGGCCCAGATCGAGCCGCTCCACAGGGTCACCGCGGCGAAGACGACGCCCATCGGCAGGGTGCCGGCGGTCTCCCGGCCGGGCTTGTGCAGGTGGGCCAGCACGTAGATCAGGGTCGTCAGGGCGATCGCGCTCCACGGGTCGAGGCGGGCGGCGAGCCCGAAGAGCAGCAGCCCCCGGAAGAACAGCTCGTAGGCCACGAGGTAGGCGCCCCACGTCAGCGCGTTGAGCGCGACGCGCCCGGCGGGCCAGCGGGCGCTGCGGATGGGCGGGTAGTGCTCGGTGAAGTCCGGGCGGCGGGCGGCGAGCGCGACGGCGGGCAGCGCCAGGGCCAGGATGATCAGGGCGCCGACGCCGGTGGCCGCCGGATCGGGCAGGGTCAGGCCGACCGTCTCGGGCCCGGTCGGGCGCAGCAGCAGCATCGCCAGCGAGGGCACCAGCCCCAGCCACAGCGCGCCGAGGGTGCGCGAGAGGTAGACCGCCCGGGCGCCGCCCTCGTCGTCGGGGCCGACGAAGCGGGCCAGCCGGGCGGGCGAGCAGCGGTAGTGGAAGGCGATGAAGCCGGCGGCCATCACCAGCAGCAGCGCGGCGAACGGGGCGTCCGCCGGGGGCCAGGGCAGCGGGCTCATCTCACGGCTCCGCGGGGGCCGGGGGCAGCCAGCCGGCGGCGCGGTAGCCGGCGACGGTCTCGGCCAGCCGGGTATCGAGCGGCGCTGCCGGGCGCCAGCCGAGCGCGGTGACGGCGTCGGTCGTGCACCACCAGTCGCCGCCGATGGCCTCGCGGTACTTGTCCCGGTTGAGCACCGTCGGGCGGTCGCGCAGCCGCCCGACCAGCTCGCCGAGGGCGGCGGCGACGCCGGTGATCGGGGCGGGCAGCGTCACCACCCGCACCGTCCGGCCCGCGGCGTCGCCGATGCGCCGCCCCAGCTCGGCGTAGGTCGGGGACTCGGCGCAGGCGACCTGATAGACCCCCGCCCCGCAGCCGCCGTCGGCGCCGGGCGGCACCGGGTCGCCCCGCTCGGCGATCGCGATCAGGGCCTCGGCCAGATCGGCGGCGTGCACCAGCCCGATGCGGGCCGGGCGGCGGGTCGGCGCGACGTGCCACCCCCGGGCGGCGCCCCGGAAGAGCGGCAGGGCCCCCCGATCGCCGGCGCCGAAGACCATCGGCGGGCGCACGATCGCGACCCGGCCGCCCGCGGCGACGGCCGCCTGCTCAGCGGCCCGCTTGACCCGCCCATAGCGCGAGACCGGCGTCGGTGGATCGGTCGGGCGGCGGGGGCGCTCGCCGGTGATCGGGCCGGCGGCGGCCAGAGAGCTGACGAGCACGAGGCGGGCCCCGGCGTCGGCCGCGGCCCGGGCGACGTGGGCGGTGCCGTCGACGTTGACCGTGCGGAACTCGGCCTTCCACGGGACCTTGAGCAGGCTGGCGAGGTGGTAGATCACGTCGACCCCGCGGGCGGCGGCGGCGAGCGTCTCGGGGCGGCCGATGTCCCCCACCCGCGGCTCGGCCTCCAGCCCGGCGGTGTCGGAGGTGGGGCGCACGAGCGCCCGCACGGCGACGCCCCGGGCGGCGAGGGCCCGCACCAGGTAGCGCCCGATGAACCCGGTGGCGCCGGTGACCAGCGCCCGGCTCACGACTCGGCCCTCACGTCCACCGTCTCGACGTAGTCCGCCAGCTCGGCGCAGACGGCCCGCACCCGCTCGACGTCGCCCCCGCGGGCGGCCTGCTCGATGCGCTGGCCCAGCGCCGAGACCGCGCTCATGCCGTAGGCCCGGCCGGTGCCCTTCATGCTGTGCCCCAGGCGGGCGACGGTCGTCAGGTCGCCGGCGTCGAGCGAGGCGTCGATGGTCTCGAGGTCGTTGCGCCGGTCCTGAAGGAAGGGCGGGATCAGGTCGAGCAGATCGGGGGCGACGTGGGCCAACGGCCGCTGGGGCAGCTCGCCGGGCAGGGGGGGCAGCGGGGCCGAGGGCTCGGTGGTCGGGGCCTCCTCCGGCGCGGCGAGCAACCCCGGACCGGAGGTGCTGCGCGGGCCCACCCGCCGCGCGCCGCCCCGCCGGCCGGCATCGATGGCCGACAGCAGCGCCGACCGGTCGACCGGCTTGGTCACGTAGCCGTCGCAGCCGGCGTCGACCGCCCGCTGGCGGGCCTCGGCGTCGATGCGGCCGGTCACCATGATGATCGTCACCGCCGGGCCGATCATGTCCCGCATCCACCCGGCCAGGTCGAAGCCGCTCTCGTCGGGCAGGGTCGCGTCGACCAGGACCACCGTCGGCGGGGTGCGGTCGACGACGGCCCGGGCGCTGGCCCCGTCCTCGGCGATCCGCAGCCGCATCGGCACCGAGCGGCGCAGGTGGCGCACCAGCAGGCGCCGGCTGTCGGCGGCGTCGTCGACGATCAGCGCGATCGGATCGCTGCTCGCGAAGCGCTCGACCGCCTCTTGCAGCGAGCTGCCCGACACCGGCTTGGGCACGAAGCCGTCGAAGCCCACCTCGAAGCACCGCCGGCGCACGTCGGCGGTGGCGTGGGCCGTGACCGCCACGATCGGCGTCGGCCGGATCCCGAGGCGGGCCTCGTCCGATCGGATCCGCTCGACCGCCGCGAAGCCGTCGACCTCGGGCATGTGCAGGTCCATCAAGATGATGTCGTAGGCCACCTCGCGGGCCGCCTCGATCGCGAGCCCCCCGTGCTCGGCGGTGTCGACCTGGTGCCCCCGGCTCTCGAGGCGTCGGCGGGCGACCGCCCGGTTGTCGGGGTGATCCTCGACGAGCAGCACCGCGCAGTGCCCCACCGGGGGCAGCGGGTGCAGGCTCGGGGACCGCTGGAAGCCCCGGTCGAGCCCGACGGCGGCGATGATGGCGTCGATCAGGGCGTCCCGCCGCAGCGGCAGGGTGAGCCGCTGGCCAGCGGTGTGGGGCCGCCCCAGCTCGGCCACCGGGGCCAGGCGGACGACCGGGACCACGCTGTTCGGCACCGGCACCCGGCTGAGCACGACGTCGGCCTCGGCGGCCAGCGCGGCGGCCGGCGAGGCGACCACGGTGACCCGCGCTCCGTAGGCCTCCAGCATGCGGGGGATCAGCTCGGCGTGGCTGTTGCCGGGGTGCACCAGCACCGCCCGCACGTCGTCGAGGGTCCAGGGCACCGGGCCGTCGTCGACGGTGTCGACCGCGACGTCGAACGGCAGCTCGACCCGGAAGCGGCTGCCCCGGCCGACCTCGCTCCACAGCTCGATGCGCCCGCCCATGTGCTCGACGAGGAACCGGGTGATCGACAGCCCCAGGCCGGTGCCCCCGCCGCCCACGTCGGCCGTCGCCGCCACCCGGTGGAAGCGCTCGAAGATGCGCTCGTGCTCCCCCGGCGGGATGCCGTATCCGGTGTCGACCACGTCGATCCGCACCCGCTGTCGCTCGCTGTCGGGCGCGCAGGACACCTCGATGACCACCTCGCCCTCTTCGGTGTACTTCACCGCGTTCGAGGCCAGGTTGGTCAGCACCTGCCGCACCCGGTGCACGTCGCCGACGAGCGGGGACGGCAGCCGGGGCTGCACCGCGGCGACCACCGCGATGCCCTTGGGCTCGGCCCGCACCGCCGCCGTCTCGGCGACGTCCTCCACCAGCCGCCGCAGGTCGAACGGCGCGTGGTCCAGCTCGATGCGCCCGGCGTCGATGCGGCTGAAGTCGAGGATGTCGCTGATCAGGTTGAGCAGCGTCTCGGAGTTGCTGCGGGCCGCCCGCAGCAACGACTTCTGGTCGGCGTCGACCGCGGCGTCGAGGGCCAGCTCGCACAGCCCGAGCACGGCGTTGAGCGGGGTCCGGATCTCGTGGCTCATGCTCGCGAGGAAGTCGCCCTTGGCCCGATCGGCGTGCTCGGCGGCCTCCTTGGCCCGCTGGAGCGCCTGCTCGGCCTCCAGGCGTCGCAGCTCGGCCCGCCGGGCCTCGAGGATGTTGCCGAAGGCCTGGAGCAGCGGCTGGAGAAAGGTCACGATCGCCCGGTCGTAGCCGTCGGGGCGCCCGGCGAGGCCGATGACTCCGATGAGCCGGCCCCCCGCGGTGCACGGCAGCCCGAGGAAGTGACCCGGCTCGACCGGGCCGAGCGGCGTCGCCTCGAGCGGCGGGCCGGCGCGCTCGGGATCGGCGAAGACCGGGTGCCCGGTCTCGAGGACCCGGGCGGTGAGCGGATCGAGATCGGCGACCGGCAGCACCCGCGGCGGCCGTGAGCCATCGGGCGGCCGCTGCACCGCCATGAGCATCAGGCCCGGGGGGTCGGTGGGCGCCCGCTCCAGCTCACCGAGGAAGCCGGCGGGGCTGTCGGTGAGCGACAGCAGCGCCTCGAGCAGCTCGCCGTAGATGTCGGCCGACTGCCCCTCGCCGATGAAGCGGGACTGCACCCGGGCCAGGGCGTCGAGCAGGTGGTTCTGCTTCTGCACCGCCCGGCTCTGGGAGCGCACGGCGGTCAGATCGCGCAGGAAGCACGCCGCGCCGCTCACCCGCCCGTCGTGCACGATCGGGCGCATCGACAGCGCCATCGGCCCCGCGCGGTGCAGCACCGGCTTGTCGAGCTCGGTCCGGACCTGCTCCCCGGCCAGCGCCCGGTCGTAGAACTCCTGCCACACCCCCGCCAGGAACGGCGTGCGGGCGTAGTCGATGACGCACGCCCCCACCCGGGGCCCGCGGCCCATGGACTTCACGAAGGCCTCGGCGAAGCTTCGGTTGAAGGCGGTCAGGCGGTAGTCGGTGTCGACCGACCACACGTTGTCGTCGTGCACGTCGAGCACCGCCCGCAGGCGCGCCTCGCGCTCGCGCAGCGCCACGGCCGCGTCGTCCAGCCCGTCGAGCGCGTCGATCGCGACGGCCGCCCCGTCGCCCGGCCCCTCGGCGTGGAGCGGCGTGAAGCGGAAGCAGCGGGGCGGGCCTCCGCCCGGCGGGGCCACCTCGACGACGACCTGTCGGGTGAGCCGCCCCGTCTCCAGCGCCGCAGCCAGCTCGGCGGGCAACGCCGCCCGCCACGCCTCGAAGGACGGCCAGCCCTCGAACACCCCGCTCGAGCCATAGCGGCGCACGCCCGCCGACGACACCGATACGAATGCGGATGCACGGGTCTCTCCGGCCCGGTCTTCCGCGCGCGACATACACCTTCCCCGGATCCCGCCGTGTTTCGCCGACGAGCGCGTCGCCTGGACCGGACCCGCGCCGCTCCGCCCGGATCGATCGTTGGTCGACCCTCGAACGATACTTGATCCGACGCCCCGACCGAATCGCCTTCGCGGTGCGTCAGCCGGGCACCCGCTCCAGCGCGGCCGCGACCGCCTCCCCCAGCCGGCGGTTCAGCGCGCGGCGACCGCTCAGACCCAGCGCCCCGGCGGCGTCGGTCGGCGGCCGCCGCTGGAGGACCCGGGCGACCAGCGCCCGACGGTGCGCGTCGGCGGTGCGCGGATCGGCCACCGCCCACGGCGCCAGCCGCCACATCAGATCGATCACCGCCCCGTAGACCCGGCGCCCGGCGGCGAAGAGCGCCAGCTCGTCCCGCTCGCCGGGGTCGAAGCGCGGGGGCGGCGCCGGCGCGCCCCCGAAGAGCGGCGCGGCCATCGCCGGATCCAGATCGCGCAGCGGCTCGGCCAGCGCGTGGGCGAACTGAGCGGCGAAGCGGCGGCGGGCGGCCTCGACCAGCCGGGCGCCCGCCGGCGACAGGGACCGCAGCACCACCGCCGAGTGCAGGCCGCTGCTGCGCCCCCGGGTGAGCCCGACCCGGGCCACCGCGAAGCCGGCCCGATCCCAGAAGCGCAGGAGTCGGGCGGTCGCCCCGAAGGCCGAGCCCAGGTAGTCGACGCCCGGGGAGCGCTCGGCGACCGCGGTCAGCAGCCGGGAGCCGATGCCCCGACCCCAGGCGGCCGGATGCACCGCGATGCGCACCACCCGTCGGGCCGCGAGCCGGGGCGCCTCGGCCAGCCCCAGGTGGGCGGCCAGCGTCTCGGGCAGCATGTGCCCCGCCGGCCGCCGCCCGCCACGGTGGATCGCCGCGCTCAGCTCCGGATCCAGCCGGCCTTCGTCGGTGATCAGCGCCGCCGCCAGCGGCGCCCCGGACCGGTCGCACGCGGCCCACACCGTGACCCGGGGCCCGTCGAGCAGGCGCTCCAGATCAGCCGGGCTGGTGCGGTAGTGGGCGCTGACGAGCAACCCGAAGAGCGCCCGCAGTCGGGGCTCGTCGGCGGCGAGGGCGTCCCGGTCGAGCGGGCCGTAGCGCAGCGTATCGGGGTCGGCGGCCGCGGCGACCGCGTCGTCCACCGGCCGGGCGTCGAGCAGCAGCGCCCGGAACACCGCCGCCTCGACCGGATCGCCCGCCCCGTAGCGGATGGGCGCGTCGAGCCGCAGCCGGCGCCACTGCGGCCGCACCCGGTCGAGCAGCCCGGTGAACCGCACCGCGAAGCCCCGCCCGGTGCCCTCGTAGCCGTGCACCGTCGTCGAGAATACGACCCGGGGGTGGCCCGCGAGCACCTGCCCCAGCAGCGCCACCGGCAGGGCCGCCGCCTCGTCGACCAGGATCAGGCCCGCCTCGGGCAGCCCGGTCACCGCCAGCTCGGCCGGCGCGACGAAGCGCAGCCCGTCGATGGCTCCGGCGACGCGGCGGGCGTGCTCGAAGACCGGGGCCACCGCCGCCGCCGACGGCGCGATCAGGGCGATCCCCCGCCCGCCGAGCGCCCCGTCGCGCAGCAGCCGCCCGGCGGCGATGCCCAGCGCGGCCGACTTGCCCCGCCCCCGATCGGCCACCAGCACCACCGGGCGCTTGCGGCGGCCGGTGGCCACCTCGAGCACCGCCCGGACGGCGGCGGCCTGATCGGCGGTGAGGCAGGCCGGGTCGTCGGGGGGCGGGCTCGGCGGGCCGGCGGTCGAAGGCGGCGAGGGGTCACCCGCGTCGCCGGTCGCGGCGAAGCCGGCTGCGCCGTCGAAGACCCGGGCCAGCCGCGCGGGAAAGCGGCCGTCGCCCCAGCCACGGGGGACCCGCAGGATCAGGACGCCCCCGCCGATCACCGCGCCGGCGACCGCGCCCAGCGCGTCGGGCCAGGCGCCGTCGGTCAGGTCGAGGACCGCGATGTCGCATTGCTGCCCCAGGACCGATCGCGGATCGGCCGGCGAGGCCGACCGCGCGAGGCCGGCCGGCGGATCCGAACCGACCCACAGCGGGTCATCGCCCGCCGCCCGCAGCGCCTCGGCCAGCGCCGCGGCCGATCCGCCGGCGACGATCAGCCCCCGCCGATGCCGCCCGGCCCCCGCCCGCAGCGCGCGGATGCGAGCCGCCAGCGCCCCGGCGTCGACCTCGCTCACCCGGGACCGCCCGACCCCCGGCGGCCGACGCGCACGAAGAGCAGGCCCGCGCCGATCGCCAGCGCCAGCCAGCCGCCGATCAGCGCGAAGTCGAGCCCGGTGAGAGCCTCCTGCTGCGCCAGGTGCAGCCCCAGCGCGCCCGAGGCGACCCACAGCAGCACCAACCCGACCCACCTCATGCGTCACCCTCCGGCCCTTCGCCCAGCTCGACGAGCACCGCGCCGGCGTCGACCACCGCGCCCTCGCTCACCCGGATGGCCGTCACCACCCCGTCGGCCGGCGCGGTGAGGGTCTGCTCCATCTTCATCGCCTCGAGGATGACCAGCGGCGCGCCGGCGGCCACCGCCTCGCCCACCGCCACGCACACCCGGACCACCTTACCCGGCATCGGCGCCACCGCGCCGCCCTCGGCCGCGTCGGCCTCGGCGTCGGGGAACCGGGGCGCCTCGATACACAGCGAGGCCCCGTCCAGATCGCGCACCCGGCGCCGGGCCCCGTCGGCGACCACCGTGAACCGCCGCACGACCCCGTCGGCGAAGCGCAGCGCGACGCGGGGCCCGTCGAGCGCCTCGATCGCGACCTCTTCGGTCTCGGTGTGCCCGTCGCCCTCGATGGTGACCGCGAACCGCCGCTGATCGACGGCGTGATAGGCCAGCCGCAGGCTCCGGCCGTCCACCGCCCACGCGTCGCCCAGCGGGGGGAACGGGTTGTTGGTCCACCCGGCGCGGATGGCGGGCATCAGCGGCCGCCGCGCCACCCGCCCCGCCGCGTCGGACAGCGCCGCCGCGATCAGGCGCCGTCGGCGGGCCAGCGGGTCGTCGGGCGGGGCCCAGTCGGGCAGGTGATCGACGATGAAGTGGGTCGACAGCTCGCCCGCAGCCCACGCCGGGTGGCGCAGCACCGCCAGCAGGAAGTCGCGGTTCGTCGTCGGCCCCTGCACCCCCAGCCGGCGCAGCGCCCCGATCATGCGCCGGGTCGCCCGGTCGCGGTCGGCCCCGCCGGCGATCACCTTGGCCAGCATCGGGTCGTAGTGGATGCCCACCACCGACCCCCGCTCGACCCCGGCGTCGACCCGCACGTCGGCCATCTCGGGCGCCTGCCAGTCGACGATGGCCCCGGTGCTCGGCAGAAACCCGTCGGCCGGATCCTCGGCGTAGATCCGGCACTCGATCGCGTGCCCCGCGCGGGTGATCGCCTCTTGCGGCGGCACCGGCCGCCCCGACGCCACGTCGAGCTGCATCGCCACCAGATCGAGCCCGGTGATGCGCTCGGTGACCGGGTGCTCGACCTGCAAGCGGGTGTTGACCTCCAAGAAGAAGAAGCCCCCGTCGGGCGCGACGATGAACTCCACCGTGCCCGCCCCGCGGTAGCCCAGCGCCTCGCCCGCGGTCAGCGCCGCGGCGCACAGCTCGGCCCGCAGCGCCTCGTCGACCGCCGGTGAAGGGGCCTCCTCGATGATCTTCTGGAACCGCCGCTGGACGCTGCACTCCCGCTCGAAGCAGTGGATGACCCGGGCGCCGTCGCCGACGATCTGCACCTCGATGTGCCGCGGCCGCTCGATGTACGTCTCCAGGATGAGCGTCGGATCACCGAAGCCGCTCTGCGCCAGCCGCTGCGCCTCCTCGATCGCCCCGGGCAGCGCCTCGGCCGCCCGCACGATGCGCATGCCCTTGCCCCCGCCCCCGGCGGCGGCCTTGACCAGCAGCGGATAGCCGATCGCCTCGGCCTCGGTCGCGAACCGCTCGACCGACTGGTCCTCGCCGGCGTAGCCCGGCGCCACCGGCACCCCCCGCGAGGCCATCAGCGCCCGGGCGGCGGCCTTGTCCCCCATCGCCCGGATGGTCTCGGGGGTCGGCCCGACGAAGACGAGGCCCGCCGCCTCGACCGCCGCGGCGAAGTCGGCGTTCTCCGCCAGGAACCCGTAGCCGGGGTGGATCGCGTCGGCCCCGGTCGCCTCGGCCGCGGCCAGGAGCGCGCCGACGTCGAGGTACGACCCGGCGGCCGGCGCCGGCCCGATGCGGACCGCCTCGTCGGCCTCGGCGACGTGCGGCGCGTCGGCGTCGGCGTCGCTGAACACCGCCACCGTCAGCAGCCCGTAGTCCCGGCAGGTGCGCATGATGCGGCGGGCGATCTCGCCCCGGTTGGCGACCAGCACCTTCTCCAGCCGGCGCGCCGTCGTCTCTGACTGCATCTCGTCCCTCAAGAGCTTGCCCACAAAATACGGTCGAGCACAGTGCCGGGCCGAGCGCCGAGGTCCAGGATGGAGGCCGCAGGAATACTCGAAGTATTCCGAGCGCCGACAGACACCGAGATCGGCGCTCGGGACGGTGCTGGGCGAAGCGCCGAAGTTTGTGGGAAAGCTCTCAATGCCGGAAGACGCCGAACTGCATCGTGCCCTCGACCGGCCCGGTCAGCGCCGCCGACAGCGCCAGCCCGACCACGTCCCGGGTGTCGCGGGGGTCGATGACCCCGTCGTCCCACAGGCGGGCGGTGGCGAAGAGGGCGTCGGACTCCTTGTCGATCTGCTGGCGCAGCATCGTCTTCATCATCTCGAGCTCCATCTCGTCGACCGGCCGGCCGCCCCGGGCCGCCGCGCCCCGCTTGACGATGTCGAGCACCCCGGCGAGCTGCTCCCCGCCCATCACCGCGATGCGATGGTTGGGCCACGAGAACAGGAACCGCGGCCCGTAGGCCCGCCCCGACATGGCGTAGTTGCCCGCCCCGTAGCTGGCGCCCATCATCACCGTGATCGCGGGCACGGTGCTGTTGCTCACCGCGTTGATCATCTTCGCGCCGTGCTTGATGATGCCGCCCTGCTCGTAGGCCGTGCCCACCATGAACCCGGTGATGTTCTGCAAGAACAGCAGCGGCACCGACTTCTGGTTGCACAGCTCGATGAACTGCGCCCCCTTGTTGGCCGCCTCCGAGAACAGGACCCCCTGGTTGGCCAGCACCCCCACCGGGTGCCCGTGCACCGTGGCCCAGCCGGTGACCAGCGTCGGCCCGTACAGCGGCTTGAACGGGTGGAACCGGCTGCCATCGACCACCCGGGCGATGACCTCGGCGGCGTCGAACGGCACCCGCACGTCGCTCGACGCGATGCCGAGCAGATCGTCGACGTCGTGGGCCGGCGGATCGGCCGGGTGGCGCGGCCCGCCGCCCTGCTTGCGCCACTCGAGCAGCCGCACGATCTCCCGCCCCAGCCGGATCGCGTCCCGCTCGTCGGCGGCGAGGTAGTCGCTCACCCCGCTGATCTTGGCATGCATCGCCGCCCCACCCAGCGACTCGTCGTCGGCGTCCTCGCCGGTGGCCATCTTCACCAGCGGCGGCCCGGCGAGGTACACCCGGGCCTGCCCGTCGACCATCACCGTGTAGTCGCTCATGCCCGGGATGTAGGCCCCGCCGGCGGTCGAGCTGCCGAAGACGAGGCAGATCGTGGGCTGGCGGGCGGCCGAGGCCCGGGTCAGGTCGCGGAAGGCGGCCCCCCCGGGCACGAAGATCTTCGACTGGTTGGGCAGATCGGCCCCGGCCGACTCGATCAGGTTGATGGTCGGCAGCCGGTTGTGCTCGGCGACCTCGGCCAGCCGGCGCGACTTGAGCACCGAGTACTCGTTCATCGCGCCGCCTTTGACCGTCGACTCGGTGGCCGAGATCAGGCACTCGACGCCCGACACCAGCCCCACCCCGCCGATCATCGAGGCCCCGGTGCGGACCCCGCCGCCGACCCGATGCCCGGCGAGCGGGCACAGCTCGAGGAACCACCCGTCCCGATCGAGCAGCAGCTCGACCCGCTGCCGGGGCAGCAGCTTGCCCCGGGCGAGGTGCCGCTGCACGTACTTCTCGCCCCCGCCGGCCCGGGCCCGGGCCAGCGCCGCGCCGACCTCTTCGAGCCGGGCGAGGTTCGCCGCGCGGTTCTGCTGGAAGACCTCGCTGTGGGGATCGACCCGGGTCGGCAGCACCCTCACGCGGCCAGCCCCAGGATGCGCCGGGTCTCTTCGGGCGAGGCCACGGTCCGCCCGGCCTCGGTGGCCGCCTTCGCCAGCGCCTCGACGAGCTGCCCGTTGCTGGTCGCCTTCTCCCCGTCGGGCAGATAGAACGTGTCCTCCAGCCCGGTGCGCAGCATGCCGCCCAGCTCGGCGGTGCGCCGGTGCACGGCCCACACCTCGGCCCGGCCGATGACGATCGCCTGCCACGCGGCCTTCGGCGGCAGCTCGTCGACCAGCAGCGGCAGCCAGGCCGCCTTGGCCGGCATACCGCTCGCGACGCCCATCACCAGCGAGACGTGGGGGTGATCGCCCAGCATGCCCTTCGCGGCGAACATCGCCACCGAGCGCACGATGCCGGTGTCGAAGCACTCGCACTCGGGGATGACATCGTGGGCGTCCATCGCCGCGATGAACCGCTCGATCTTGGCGACCGGGTTGTCGAACAGCATCGGCGGCCAGGCCCACTGCCCGTTGCTGCGCAGCTTGAGGTAGTTCAGCGAGCCGGCGTTGAGCGCGGCCATCTCGGGCTTCACCGACTCGAGGCAGGCCACCGGCCCCGAGATGTCGTCGCCGACGACGCCGGTGGACATGTTGATGACCACCCCGGGGCACGCCTCGCGGATGGCGTCGCAGATCGACTGCGCGACCGCCGGATCCCACGACGGCAGGCGCCCCATACCCGGCCGCTGATCGCGGAAGTGGCAGTGCATGATCGTCGCCCCCGCGTCGAAGGCCCGCCGGGCCTCGGCGGCCATCTCCTCGGGCGTCACCGGCACATGATGCCGCTGGGGGTCGGTGAGCACGCCGGTCAGGGCGCAGGTCAGGATCGCCGCGTCGGACATCGGGGCCGCCTCCGCTGGATGGGCTCGGCGGCGACGCTATCGACTCGGGGGTCGGCGGTCAATGGGCCGGGTGGGCGCCGCGGTCGGATGGCGGAGCAGCTTGCGGACGAAGCGGTCGAGCTCCGGCAGGACCGGTCGCACGTCGTCGAGGCGCCCAGCGAGGGTTCGGGCCATCGGCGCGTAGCGGGGGGCCGACTTGAGCGACCGACCGCGCCGATCCCGGTCGAGCAGCCCCAGCTCGGCCAGCGCGTTCTCCGGGCGGGGCGTCGCCTCCAGCGCGGGCGTCGACGGGCGGTGGGCGGCCACCAGCCAGGCCTCCGTCGCCTGCGCGGGCAGGGCGATCAGCAGCTCCGGTCGAGCCGCCCCGGCGCCGAGCCAGCCCTTGATCGTGGCGCAGAGCCCGGCGGTGTCGGCGACGCCGAAGCGCGCGCAGCGGTCGGCGTCGAGGTGCACGAGCAGCAGATCGACCGCCTGCCACTCGAGCAGCCACTGCAACCCCGGCCCGTTCGCGCGGCACCAGCGCTCGACGCGGGTGTCGCCGCCCGCGGGGTCGAGGGCGTCGAGGTCGGGCTGGAGATACAGGGGGCGGATGGGCCGGCCGAGGATGTGCTCGACCAGGACCCGGAAGACCTCGACGTCGGTCGGCCCCTCGCAGACGAACGCCACCGTCGGCTCGGCCGCGCTCATATGTTGGGCATGCCGCCGAGCCAGCCCTCGGTCCAGAGCTGGGACAATGGCTTGCCGGCGGTCTCCATCTTCGCCCGCGTCGCGCCGTCGACCGAGATGCGCCTGACCGTCGTGGCGCCGCGGCTGTCGCGGTCGACCACGAACAGCCGCACCCGGTCGTCATCGAGCGCGAGCCCGTCGAGCACCTGGGCGTTGTGCGCCGTCAGCAGGAGCTGCGGCGCGGCGTCGTCTTCGAGCACGATCCGCTGGACGGTGCGCACCAGCTCGCGGGCCAGGCGGGGGTTGAGCGCCTGGTCGACGTTGTCCACGGCCGCGATCGGCGGCGTCGTGGGGTGCGCCACCAGCGTCAGCAGAAACATCACATACAGCGCGCCTTCGCTGGCGTCGAACGCGGACAATGTATTGCGGCGCTCGGTCATGTGCCGGTCGCGGAAGCCGAGGACCGCGCGGGTCGAGGCCACCGAAGGCGACAGGTTGGCTTCGCTCGCCGAGCCGATCTGGAAGTCGCCCATCCAGTCGATCAGGTGATGGGCTGCCTGGAGGTGGGCTCGGCCCCGCGGCGTCGACCGGGCCTCGCGGACGGCCTCGGCCAGCCGACCGCCCATGAGCCCGGTCGGGCGCGGCTGACGCTGCGTGTCGTCGGCGGTGGTGCCGCGGAGCATCGGGGTGAACGGGGTGTAGATGCCATAGTCATCGAGCGCGTCGAGCAGGCGGGCGGCGTGGGTGTCGGGGAAGACACCGCGGGCGAGCGCGGCGATGGAGCTGTGCTTGTCGAGGCGCACCGAGGCGCCGTCGTCGACCTGGATCCGGGCCGCGCCGGGCCCCCGGCTGGCGAGCTGCTCGGGGCCCGCCGGCGTGCGCTCGATCACCGCCTCGTGGGAGATGCCCCATGACTGCGCCGGGTCCTTGATGGGGTTGTTGAGGCTCACCCGGTACTCGGCGACGCCCGCGCGGGCCGCGAGTGAGATGGCCGGGCGCACGCGGCGGCCCCGGAACGCGGTCTTGTAGAGGGCCGGCAGCCCCGGCCGCACGCCGCGCTCCTTGAACGCCGCGTCGTCGACCCGGCCCCGGGCTGCGCAGCCGAGCAGGCCGATGGCTTCGAGCAGGTTGGTCTTGCCCGATCCGTTGGAGCCGACGAAGACGTTGAACCGGCCCGGCTCGAAGGTCACGTCCGCGAGCGACTTGTAGCCCTGGATGTGCACCTCGTCGAGCATCGGTGACTCCTGATCGTGACGGGCCCGGCATACGCCGTTCGCCGTCGACGGTCAAGCGCGCCGACCTACTCCAGCGCGACGCTCACCGGGGACGAGACCGAGAACCCGCAGCGGCCGACCCGGGCCTGTGCGCTCAGCTCGATGCGGGTCGCGTCGCGGTAGTCGGCGCAGCCGGCGGCGAGCCCATGCACCACGAAGCGACCGTCGTCCTCGACCTCGACGCCCTCGACCTCGGGCCACGACCGGCCGGTGATGTCCCGCTCGGCGGCGTCGAAGATGGCGAAGGCGAAGCCGTCGATGCGCGCGCCGCAGCTCAGGCCGTGCAGCTCGATCTCGACGGCGCCGGTCCGCTCGGCGTCCCAGCCGGCGACGACCCCGGTGACCACCGGGACCCCCGGCTCGCCGCAGGTGGGCAGCTCGACGACGGGCACCGCGGCGACCGGCGCGTCGCCGTCGGCGAGGGCCGCGCGCCCGAGGGCGTCGATGTCGGGGTCGCCGCAGGCGGCGAGGGCCGAGAAGAGCAGCGCGAAGCAGATGAGAAGAGCGCGGGGCATCGGGGCCTCCTGTCGTCGGGGTGATCCCACGGTGCCCGCTCGCGGCGGCCGGGCCGGAGCGAAGACTTTTTCGCCCCCCGGCCCCCGAGAGGGCTGCGCGCGTCCCACCGGTGGGACATGATGGTCTCACCGCGCCCGCTGCGACGGCGCCCGAGGCCGCATTCCACCGCGGAGACCGGTTGGATCGGCGCTTGCGAGGCAGCGGGGCGACCGCTGGGAGGGACCCATGAAGCTGCGCGTATCGCTCGCCCTGATGCTCTGCGTCTCGCTGACCGCCTGCGCCGACGACCCGCCGGAGGCCACCGGCCCGGCCGAGGGCTACACCGGGCACGGCGAGCCGGCCGACTTCACCCCCACCGTGGTCACCAAGTCCACCGCGCTCGGCGTGCCGGCCAGCTTCGACGGGCACACCGTGATGGAGGACGGCTTCCTCAACGCCAGCGACACCATCACCGCCGCCCAGCTCCAGGCCTTCCTCGAGCGCACCCCCTACGGCAACCGCTCGTGGATCGCCGACGCCTCGGTGCCCGACGGCCGGCGGGCGGCCGAGGCCATCATCGCCGCCTGCCAGACCTTCGACGTCAACCCCATCGCGGTGCTCGCCCGGATGCAGGTCGAGCAGCGGGCCATCAGCACCACCAGCCCCATCAGCACCCACGCCCGGGACTACACCCTCGGCTGCGGCTGCCCCGACAACCGCCCGTGCAACACCGCCTACAAAGGGCTCTACGAGCAGGTCCTGTGCGGCGCGCGCACCATGCGCGGGCGCTACGAGGACTCGGAGGACGGCAGCGGGCAGTGGCGCCGGGGGCATACGAAGTCGACCCTGGACGGCTTCTCGATCACCCCCACCAACCACGCCACCGCCGCGATGTACGCCTACACCCCGTGGCGGGGCAGCACCTCGAACAAGATCGGCAACTGGCTGGTGTGGAACATCACCCTGAAGTACGCCCGCCACTTCGCCGAGCTGGGGGTCGACCTGCCGGGGGGCGACGCCCCGAGCCCGAGCGCCGGCGGCGACTGGATCGGCGAGGCGTGCGCCGAGGGCATGTGCCGCTTCTCGAACAGCTTCTGCGTGCAGGGCGCGGCGGGCGACATGTGCAGCCAGAGCTGCGAAGGCTACTGCCCCGACCGCCAGGGGGCGGCGGTCACCTTCTGCGTCGACGCGGCCCACTTCGGCGGGGCCGGCGGCGGGCTGTGCACGGTCAAGGCCGAGAGCCGCAACGGCTTCTGCGGCGCGCTGGGCATGGAGGCGAAGACCCTGACCCGCTTCGTGGGCAGCAGCGGCGCCCCGGGCACCAGCGCGACGGTGTGCGTCTTCCCCAGCGCGCCGAGCGACCCCGGCCCCAGCGACCCCGAGCCGAGTGAACCCGAGCCCAGCGATCCCGAGCCCAGCGACCCCGGCCCCAGCGACCCGCCGGCCGATCCCGCGCCGGCCGACCCCCCGCCCGGCGGCAGCGACGTGCCGCCCGAGGGCGACGTCGGCGCCCGATGCGAAGGCCAGACCGCCTATCGCACCCTCGACGGCGCCACCGACGTGGCCGACTGCGCCGCGGTGAACCTGACCTGCGGCGCCGGCTTCTGCCTGGGCGACGGCCCGTCGGCGCCGGCCAGCTACGACGACCCCCGCTGCGCGACCCTGGACTTCGCCGGCAAGTGCGAGGGGCAGATCGCGGTCTACTGCGACAGCTACGGCAACTTCTTCGCCCAGGACTGCGCCGAGTGGGGCACCCGCTGCGGCTTCGCCGACGACGGCGACGGCTACTGGTGCCGCCGCTGAGTCCGCCGCCGAGGCCCGCTCACTCCAGCTTCAGCTTCATGCCCTCGTGGGACGGCGCGAACCCCAGCTTCTCGTAGAACCGGTGCGCGTCGGGCCGCCGCTTGTCGGTGGTGAACTGCACGAGGTGGCAGCCGCGCTTCTTCGCCCGGTCGATGGCCCAGCGGAACATGCGCCCGCCGAGGCCGGCGTTGCGCTGCTCGGTCGCCACCCGCACCCCCTCGATCTGGGCCCGCGGCCGACCCTGGTAGGTCAGCGAGGGGATGACCGTGAGCTGGAGCACGCCGACCACCCGCTCGCCGAGGCGCTCCCGGGCCACCGCCACCAGCAGCGTATCGTTGGGGCTGTCGGCGATGGCGTCGAACGCCCGCCCGTAGCCCTCGGGCAGCGGATCGGCGTACTGCTCCCGGATCTGGCCCAGCGGGTCGTCGGCCAGCAGCTTCACGACGCCGGCCAGATCGCTGCGGCGGGCGGTCCGCAAGATGATCGCGCTCACGGCGTACGCAGCACGAGCAGCCGGATCTCGGTCATGTCTTCGATGGCATAGCGGATGCCTTCCCGCCCCAGGCCGCTGTCCTTCACCCCGCCGTAGGGCATGTGATCGACCCGCCACGAGGGCACGTCGCCGATGACCACCCCGCCCACGTCCAGCTCGTCCCACGCCTTGTGAGCCTTGTAGATGTCCCGGGTGAAGATGCCCGCCTGCAAGCCGAACGCGCTGTCGTTCACCTCGGCCAGCGCCGCGTCGAAGTCATCGAACGGGGTCAGCAGCGCCATCGGCCCGAAGGCCTCTTCGCGATAGCACTTCGCGTCCCGGGGCACGCCCTCGAGCAGCGTCGCCTCGAGCATCGCCCCCTCGCGCCCGCCGCCGCACAGGACCGTCGCGCCGCCCTCGACCGCCTCCTCGATCCAGCCGTGCAGGCGCCTCGCCTCCTTCTCGCTGATCATCGGGCCGATGAACGTCTCGGGATCCTTGGGATCACCCGCCTTCAGGGCCTTCGTCGCCTCCACCATCCGGGCCTTGAAGTCATCGTAGATGCTCGCGTGCACGATGATGCGCTGCACGCCGATGCAGCTCTGCCCCGACTGGTAGAAGGCGCCGACGATGATGCGATCGACCGCGTCGTCCAGATCGGCGTCCGCGTCGACCACGCACGCCGCGTTGCCCCCGAGCTCGAGCACCACCTTCTTCTTGCCCGCCCGGGCCTTGAGATCCCAGCCGACGCCCGGCGAGCCGGTGAACGACAGCAGCTTCAGCCGCGCGTCGGTGGTGAACAGATCGGCCCCCTCGCGGTGGCACGGCAGGATGCTGAAGGCGCCCTTCGGCAGATCGGTCTCGGCGAGCACCTCGCCGATGATGAGCGCCCCGATGGGCGTGCGGCTGGCCGGCTTGAGCACGAACGGGCAGCCCGCCGCGATGGCCGGGGCCACCTTGTGCGCCGCGAGGTTCAGCGGGAAGTTGAACGGCGAGATGAACGAGCACGGCCCCAGCGGGACCCGCTTCCACATGCCGAAGCGGCCCTCGGCCCGGGCCGAGATCTCCATCGGGATGACCTCGCCGTTGATGCGCACGCTCTCCTCGGCGGCGATGCGGAAGGTGTCGATGAGGCGGCTGACCTCGCCCTCGGCGTCCTTGATCGGCTTGCCGGCCTCGATACACAGGCTCATCGCCAGCTCGTCGAAGCGGGCGGTGAAGCGCTCGACGCAGTGGTTCAGCGCCGCCTGGCGGGCGTGCACCGGCATGCGGCGCATGGGCTCGGCGGCCTCGACCGCGGCGGCGATGGCCCGGTCGATGTCGTCGGGGCTGGCCATCGCCACCCGGGTCGCGACCTCGCCGGTGTACTTGTCGGTCACCGCGAGGTCGGTGTTGGGGGTCTCCGGCGTATTGGCCAGGTAGAAGGGATAGGTCTCGGCGAGTGACATGATGACTCCGTGGGCGGGCGTGGCGGGCGTGGGATGAGCGGCCGGCGGTCGGGGTCACCCCTCAGATGAGCTGGGCCTTGGCCTTGATCTCCTTGTTGAGCACCCGATCGTTGCCGCTGTAGTCCACCGCGCAGTCGACGACGTGCACCCCGCCCTCGGCGTGGCACGTGCGCAGCAGCGGGCCGAGCTCCTCGGTCGAGCGCACCCGGTGCCCGTGGGCCCCGTAGGCCTGGGCGTACTTGACGAAGTCGGGGTTGCCGAACTCCAGCCCGTAGTCGGGCAGGCCCATGTTGGCCTGCTTCCAGCGGATCATGCCGTAGGCGTTGTCGTTGAGGACCAGCACCACGACGTTCATGTCGAGCCGCACCGCGGTCTCGAGCTCCTGGCTGTTCATCATGAACCCGCCGTCGCCGCAGATGGCCATCACCGGGCGGTCGGGGTGCACGAGGTGGGCCGCCATCGCCGAGGGCAGCCCGGCGCCCATGGTGGCCAGGGCGTTGTCGAGCAGCACGGTGTTGGGCTCGCAGGCCTTGTAGTTGCGGGCGAACCAGATCTTGTAGATGCCATTGTCCAGCGCGATGATGCCATTGGGCGGCATGACATCCCGCACGATGGACACCAGCCGCTGGGGCAGCACCGGGAAGCGGTCGTCGTCGCTGCCCTCGAGCAGGTGGGCCTCGATGTGGCGCTTGACCTCCATGAAGAAGTCGAAGTCCCACCGGCCCTGCACCAGCACCCGCTCCTTGAGCTGCCAGATGCTGTTGGCGATGTCCCCGACGACCTCGACCTGGGGGAAGTAGACCGGGTCCACCTCGGCGGTCGAGAAGTTGACGTGGATGACCTTGCGCCCGCCGGGCTCCATGAAGAACGGCGGCTTCTCGACCACGTCGTGGCCCACGTTGATGATGAGGTCGGCGTGCTCGATGGCCCGGTGCAGGAAGTCGCCCGACGACAGCGCGGCGTTGCCCAGAAACCGCGGGTGGCGCTCGTCGACGACGCCCTTGCCCATCTGGGTCGAGAAGAACGGGATGCCGGTCTTGTCGATGAACTGGGTCAGCATGCGCGAGGTCATCTTGCGGTTGGCCCCCGCGCCGACGAGCAGCAGCGGGTGGCGGGCGGCCTCGATCATGTCGACCGCCTTCTTGACCGCCTTCTCCTCGGCGATGGGCCGCCGGCTGACGCTCGCCGGGACCAGCGGCATCTCGGCGTCCTCTTCGGCGATGTCCTCGGGGAACTCGAGGTGCCCCGCCCCGGGGCGCTCCTCGTGCACCACCCGGAAGCACTCCCGCACCCGCGAGGGGATGGAGTTGCCCGATACGATCGTGCGGGTGTACTGGGTCAGCGGGCGCATCATGCCGACGACGTCCAGGATCTGGAACTGCCCCTGCTTGCTGTGCTTGATCGGCTTCTGCCCGGTGATCATCACCATGGGCATCGCGCCGAGCTGGGCGTAGGCCGCCGCGGTGACGAGGTTGGTCGCCCCCGGGCCGAGGGTCGACATGCAGACCCCCGCCTTGCCCGTCAGCCGGCCGTAGGTGGCGGCCATGAACCCGGCGGCCTGCTCGTGGCGGGTGAGCACCAGCTCGATGCTCGACGCCCGCAGGGACTCGAGCATGGCGAGGTTCTCCTCGCCGGGGATGCCGAAGATGTACTCCACGCCTTCGGCTTCGAGGGCCTTGACCAGCAGATCGGACGCTTTCATCGGGGCTCCTGACGCCGGGGTGCGCAGCGGGATACGCCGAGCCCCGGCGGGTGTTTCGTCGGCCGGGTCGGGTCAGTCGATGACGGCGGTGGCCTGGATCTCGACGAGGTAGCGGGGGTCGGCCAGCCGGGTGACGCCGACGAGGGTCGAGACGGGCAGGGTCTCGGGGCCGAAGAGCTTCACCAGCTCGACGTGGCCCTCTTTCAGGTAGCGGTCGACGTCGGTCACGAAGGTGTTGACCCGCACCACGTCGGCCAGCGTCGCCCCGAACTCGGCCAGCGACGCCTGGATGTTGAGCACGGTCCGCTTCACCTGCGCCGCCATGTCGCCCTCGCCGACCAGCCTGCGCCCCGGCTCCATCGACACGGTGCCGGCCACGTGGATCTGCGTCGTGCCGGTCGCCTTGATCACCTGGGTGTAGGCGTTCATGTACGGCTGGTACACGTTCTCCGGGTTCTTGCGTTCGAGCGGCATCTCTCCCCCTTGGTCGGTGGCCCGCGGGCCGGTCATACCTTCGCCCGCCGGGCCAGCGTGCGCAACAGCGTCAGCAGCTCGCGGATGGCGATCGGCTTGGTCACGTAGGCGTCGGCCCCGGCCTGCATGCAGCGCTCGCGGTCGCCGCGCATGGCGTAGGCGGTCAGGGCGATGATCGGGACCCGGCGCCCGCCGCCGGCCTCCCGGGCCCGGATGGCGGCGGTGGCCTCGAGCCCGTCCATGCCCGGCATCTGCACGTCCATCAGGATCACCGCGAAGCGCCGCTGCGCGTGGGCCCGCAGCGCGTCCTCTCCGGTGTCGACGATGACCGCCTCGATGCCCTGCCGCTCGAGCACCCGCCGCATCAGCATCTGGTTGACCGGGTTGTCCTCGGCGACGAGCACCGGCAGGTCGAAGGCCAGCGGCGCCTCGTCGATCGGCAGGTCGACGACAGGCAGCTCGGCGCTCGGCCGGCTGACGTCGGTCCCCTCGAGGCGGGCGGTGAAGTGGAAGGTGCTGCCCCGGCCGACGACGCTCTCGAGCCAGATGTCGCCCCCCATCAGGTGCACCAGCCGCGAGGCGATGGCCAGCCCCAGCCCGGTGCCGCCGTACAGCCGGGTGGTCGAGCGCTCGGCCTGCTCGAACGGCTCGAAGATCTGCTTCTGCCGGTCACGGGGGATGCCGATGCCGCTGTCGGTCACCGCGACGTGCACCGTGTAGCCGTCGGCGTCGGCCGCGGCCAGCTCGACGGCGACCTGCACCCCCCCGGTGTCGGTGTACTTGATCGCGTTCTGCGTCAGGTTGGCCAGCACCTGCTGCAACCGCACCGGATCACCCACCACCCGCCGGGGCAGCTCGGGGTCGACGTCGCAGGTCAGGGCCAGCCCCTTCTCCTGCGCGGCGATGCGCAGCGGGGCCAGGGTCAGGTCGATGCGCTCGTGCAGGTCGAACACCGTGCGCTCGAGCTGCAGCTTGCCCGCCTCGACCTTCGACAGATCGAGGATGCTGTTGATGAGCCCCAGCAGCGCGGTCGCCGAACCCCGCACCGCGTCGAGGCACTGCCGCTGATCGTCGGTCAGGGCGCTGCCCAGCACGAGATCGGTCAGGCCGATGATGCCGTTCATCGGCGTCCGGATCTCGTGGCTCATGTTGGCCAGGAACGCGCTCTTCATGCGGCTGGCCGAGACGGCGGTCTCCTTGGCCCGCAGCAGCTCGGCCTCGGCCGCCTTGCGCCAGGTGATGTCCTCGATGATCGACAGGAAGTACCGCGGCTGCCCGGCCTGATCGCGCACCACCGACGCCGTCAGGTTGGCCCAGACGTAGCGCCCCGACTTGTGGATGTAGCGCTTCTCGTGGCTGAAGTGGTCGACCTCGCCCCGCAGCACCCGGTTGGCGACCTCGAGGTTGGGGCTCATGTCGTCGGGGTGGGTCACGTCGCGGAAGGTCATGCCGACCAGCGCGTCGTGGGTGTAGCCCAGGATCTCGCAGAACTTGGGGTTGGCCCGCACGATGTGGCCGCTCATGTCGACGTGGGCGATGCCCATGCCCGCCTGATTGAACGTGATGCGATACAGCTCGGCCCGCTCGTGCAGCAAGGTGCGGATGCGCTGGCTGCGGTTCTCGCCCGGGCGCCCGTCGGCCTCGATGGCCGCCGGCTCGTCGGTCGCGTGCTCGATGTGGGCCAGGGTCGCCTCGAGCTGATTGAGGCGGGAGTTGTCGGCCACCACCCCGATCCGCATCGACGGGTGGCCGGGCACCGGGTGGATCGACTCCCGGATCCAGACCGGCTCGTCGTCGGGGCCGAAGAGCCGGTACTCCCGCTCGGCCCGGGGCAGATCGCGGGCGTCCTGCAAGCCGAGGTCGAGCCACACCCGATCGGCGGGGTGCACCCGGCGGTGCCACTCGGTGGGATCGTCCTCGAAGTGATCCGGGGGGTAGCCGAGCAAGGTCGCCGCGGCGGCGCCGATCGCCTGGGGGATCACCCGCCCGTCGGGCTGGATCGCGTAGGTCACCGTCGGCAGGGCCGACAGCGCCGCCGTCAGCGCGCGCGTCGGCGGCCCCCGGTCGGCCGCGGTGGGCGGCCCGGGCGTTACGCTGTCGGCGGAGGCGATCGATCGATCGTCGGACGAACTCACCGAAGCAGGATACGCAGGATCACGCAGGGGGGAAAGGCGGCGATCCTACGGGCTCAGCGGCGGTGGCGCCGGGGCGGCAGGACGGCGTCGACCTGGATCTCGACGAGGTAGCGCGGATCGGCGAGCCGGGTGACGCCCACCAGGGTCGAGGCGGGCACGGTGCCCTCGCCGAAGAACGCCTGCTGCTGGGGGGTGCCCTCCCACAGATAGGCGTCGACGTCGGTCACGAAGATGTTGATGCGCACGACATCCTGGGGGGTGGCCCCGGCCGCGGCGAGCGAGCGGCGCACGTTCTCGAAGGTGGTCGCCACCTGGAGCGCCATGTCGCCCTCGCCGATCAGGTTGCGGTCCTCGTCGAGCGAGACGGTGCCCGCGATGTGCACATGGGTCCGCCCGGTGGCCACGACCACCTGGCTGTAGACGTTGTTGAACGGCATGTACACGTCGGGCGGGTCGAAGCGCACGATGTGCGCGAAGCCGCCGTGGGCGGCGGCGTACGAGCCGACGAGGCCCCCGCAGAGCAGAAGCAGGGCGGCGATGGACAGACGACGGGTATTGCGCGACATGGCGGGCTCCTCACGGGATCCGGGGGTGGCGGACATCGGCGACGGCGCCGATGTAAAAGATTGTTATGAGAACAATGTTAGATTCTCAATACGTAACATCCGCCAGCCGGGAGACTACGCGTCGGAGATCCGTCGGTGGGGCGCCGGGGCGGGGCTCAGCGGGGCACGGGCGGGCAGCCCATGATGTTCTGGCCGGCGTCGACGTGCAGCACCTCGCCGGTGACGCCCCGGGCCATGTCGGAGAGCAGGAACAGCGCCGCGTCGGCCACCTCGGCCTGATCGACGGTGCGCCGCAGCGGCGCGATGTCGCCCGCCTCGGACAGCATGCGCCGGAAGCCGGGGATGCCGGCGGCGGCGAGGGTCTTGATGGGCCCGGCGCTGATGGCGTTGACCCGGATGCCGGCCGGGCCGAGGTCGGCGGCCAGATAGCGCAGCCCGGCCTCGAGCGCCGCCTTGGCCACCCCCATCACGTTGTAGCCCGGCACCACCTTCTCGGCGCCGTAGTAGGTCAGCGTCAGCAGCGAGCCGCCGGCCGCCATCAGCGGCTCGGCCCGGCGGGCCATGGCGGCGAGGCTGTAGGCGCTGACGTCCATCGCCAGCGCGTGCCCCGCCCGGCTGGTATCGGCGAAGCGCCCGAGCAGATCGTCCCGATCGGCGAAGGCCACCGCGTGCACCACGAAGTCCAGCCGGCCGTCGAAGGCCTCGGCCGCGGCGGCGAAGCAGGCGTCGAGCGCGGCGTCGTCCCCCACGTCACACGGCACGCACAGCGGGGCCTCGATCTGCGCGGCGAGCGGCTTCACCCGCCGCTCGAGGCGCGCGCCGAAGTAGCTCACCCCCACCCGGGCCCCGTGGCGGTGGGCCGCCTCGGCGATGGCCCAGGCGATGGAGCGGTGGTTGGCGACGCCGAAGACGAGGCCGTTCTTGCCGGCGAGCAGGTCGGTCACGGAGAGCCTCCCGGATCGGGGGTCGAAGCATCGAGCGCCCGGCGGTACAGCGCGGCGTCGACCCCGTCGGCGTAATAGCCGCGGCGGGCGCCCACCGGCGCGAAGCCGGCGGCGGCGTACAGCGCGCGGGCCGGGCGGTTGTCGGCCCGCACCTCGAGGAAGAGCGCCCGGGCGCCCCGGGCCGCGGCGTCGGCGGCGACGTGCTCCACCAGCGCCCGCCCGCAGCCCCGGCGGCGGGCGGCGGGGGCCACCGCCAGCTCGCACAGCTCGGCCTCGTCGGCGACCACCCGGTACTCGGCGAAGCCCAGCAGCGCCCCGCCCTCGACCAGCACCCGGCGCGCGGTGTGGGGCGGCGTCGCCTCGAGGTCGGAGACCCGGCGGACCCCGCCCAGCGCCCCGGCGAGCAGCGCGCCGACCGCCGGCGCGTCGTCGGGATCCATCGGCCGGATCACCGATCCCCCGGATCGGCCCCATCGAGCGCCGCCCGGGCCGCGACGTCGACCGCCCGGGTGCCCGTCAGCCGCACCACCCGCCGCCACAGCGGCTCGAGCCCGTCGCCGGTGACCGCCGACCACGCCACGAGCTGCTTCGGCGGCAGCCCCATCGCCTTGGCGATGCGCCCCAGCGCCGGCTTGCGCTTGCTGACCGGGAGCTTGTCGATCTTGGTGACCACCGGCAGCACCGCCCGCCCGTAGTGGCTGATCCAGGTGATCAGGTCGCGCTCCCAATCCCCCGGGGTGCGGCGGGCGTCCATCAGCAGCAGCAGCGCCTTCAGCGGGACCCGCTCGGCCAGATAGGTCTCGATCATGCGCCCCCACTGCGCTTTGACGTGGGGGGGCACCTTGGCGTAGCCGTAGCCCGGCAGGTCGCACAGCACGAAGCGGTCGTCGACCCGGAAGAAGTTGAGGAGCTGGGTCCGCCCCGGGGTGTTGCTCACCTTCGCCAGCCGGTGGCGGTTGACCAGGGTGTTGATGAGGCTCGACTTGCCCACGTTCGAGCGCCCGGCCACCGCGATCTCGGGCAGGCCGCCGGCGTCGGGCCAGTCGGGGGGGTGCACGGCGCTCTTGATGAACGTCGCCTGGTTGACATGGGGGTTGTAGGCCATGGGATCAGGCGCCGAGCGCGACGGCGGCCAGCGCCAGGGCCGCGCCGACCAGGGTCGACGCCCGCAGCGCCGAGGAGCGCTCCAGCCCGGCCACCGCCAGCAGCCCGGCCACCGCCCACAAGGCGCCCTCCGCCGGGCGCCAGGGCAGACCGCCGACCTCGATCATGCGCCAGATGACCGCCGCCGCCGCCAGCGCCGCCCCGATCGGGATCAGCCGCTCGCCGCCGGAGCGGGGCGTCGTCCACAGCGCCGAGGCCAGAGCCAGGGCGGCCACCGCCGCGGCGACGCCCAGGGCGACGGTGCCCTCGGGCTGCGCGCTCCACGGCAGATCGGGCACGGTGAAGCTCTGCACCGCGCCGACCTCGAAGCGGGCCAGCCACGCCCGCACGCCGGCCTCGCCCGACTCCAGGCCGCCCATCCGGGCGAACATCACCGCCGCCGCGCCGGCCCCGGCCGCCGGCAGCGCCGGGGCCAGCCACCGCGGGCCGACATCCCGCGTACGGTACTGCAAGCCGCCCCCGAGCAGCCCCAGCAGCAGCGCGGCCCACAGCGCGTACTCGGCCCCGTCCACCGGCCGCCGCAGGGGCAGCCGGCGCACCTGCCGCCGCCCGCCGTCCCGCTGGAGCACCAGCACCGTGCTCACCGGGGCCCCGTTGGCGTCGACCGCCTCGGCGGTGATCGGGTGCCCGAAGTCGCCCCGGGGGTCGGCCACCCACCACACGCCGCCCACGATCAGGGCCGCCGCCAGGGCCGCCGCCGCCCGATAGCGCCGGGCCGAGAGCGGCGACGAGGCGAACAGCCCGCCGAGCAGCGCCAGGGCGCACCCGGCCAGGGACAACAGCACCGCCCCGCTCATGACCGCCCCTCGCGACGCCCGGCGAACACCAGCCCCAGCAGGGCCGCGATCATCACCCCGAAGCCGGCCAGCGCCACCCCGATCGGCCCGTCCCGGCGCACGCCGAGCACCAGCCGGGGCTCGGTGGCCACCTCGACCAGCTCGATCGCCCACGGCGCGGCGCCCACCCGGGCGTCCAGGTCGGGGCTGTCGACGAAGTGCCACGCCGTCGCGCTGCCGCCCTCCCAGTCCACCTGGATCTGCGCCGCCGGCCCCAGCGCCCGGCCGAAGTCGGGCGACAGCCGCAGCACCGCGATCTGGGTCCCGTCCTCCAGCGCCGCGCCCGAGCCGGTGCGCACCGCCCGCTCGATGGGATCACCCCCGCCGCGGGGGGTCAGCTTCAGCCGGGCGTAGGCCGGCTCGTCGCCCGGGGCCACGTCGACCAGATGCAGCGCCCAGCGCCCGATGTGGGCCTCGCGCACCCCGTCCAGCGGCAGGACCGCCTCGCCGACGTGATGCTCCTTCATGGCCAGGGTCAGCGCGGCCCCGTCGGCGCTCAGCGTCGCCCCGAGCTGCGCGCCCAGGTGGGCCGCCGCCGAGCGCCCGGCGATGGTGCGGGTGTAGCTCTCGGTCGGCCGGGCGCCGCCCACCTCGGCCATGCCCGCCTCGCCCCCGGCCAGCCAGCCGCCGACCAGCGCCGTCGCCAGCCCCGCGGCGTACAGCGCCGCCCAGCGCAGGCGGGCCGTCGACGCGCCCAGATCGCGGGCCACCAGCGCGAACACCAGCAGCGCCGCCGGCAACTGCAAGACCAGCCCGCTCGCCGGGTGCTGCCCCGGCTCGGACACCAGCCCCAGCGCGGCGCCGGCCGCGACCCACAGCCCCAGGGCCCACGGGGTCCACGGCGAGGCGACCACCGCCCAGGCGGTGGCCCACGGACCGCGCATGCGCGGCAGTCGGGGCATCACTCGGCTCCCTTCGCCGGGGTCGTCGGCGGCGTGTGGTCCTTCATCTTCGCCAGCGCGGCGGCCAGATCGAACGGCCGGAGGCCCGGCGCGTCGGCGGTGTGGCAGCCGTTGCACGTCGCCGGCTCGGCGCCCGAGCGCAGCCCGGCGGCCCGGGCGAGGTGCACGTCGACCATCACGAAGGCCGGCCAGTAGTGCTGCCCCGGCCCGTGGCACGCCTCGCACTGCACATGCGGCTGGTCGATCGCGGTCGCGTGGCAGCTCGTGCACCGCGGGTCGCGCTGCTCGGCCGGGCTCAGCACCCGCCCGGCGCGGGCGTGGGCCGTCGTCTTCCACCAGGCGTAGGCCTCGGCGTGGCACGCGGCGCACTGCTCGGCCCCGATGTACTCGTCCGCGGCGGCGGGCGCGGCGAGCAGACAGACGGCGATGAGGGCGAGGGCGCGCACGGTGGACCGGGTATAGCACCGGCGGGCGGGAGAGGGAAGCGAGCGCCGTGCTGCTGCCATGCGGTCTCGCCGGGAAAAACCCTCTTGTTGTTACACTTCGACCGGCTCGCGCCCTAGTCCCTGGGAATGCGCGGTGATTCCCACCGCCACCCAGGATGACCTGCCCCGAAAGGCGAACGATGCCGAACCGACACCCCCCGTCCCTCCAGCAGATCCTCTATGCAGCCGTGCCCGTCGCTCTGGGGGGCCTGCTCGTCCGCTGGCTGGCCCACCTCATCGGCTGGTAGGCGCAGATCCCAGAGGACGAGGGTAGCCGACGCCCGAAGTATCCGGCAGTCCGCTGACGCGAACCCGGCCCCGCCCCTGCCGAGTGTGACTCGACCGGAGATACGGGCCTCCGCCCGAGCCAGCAACGCGACTCGACGGCGGATATGGAGGATCCAGCGCGTTGGAAGCCGCACTCGACGGCTCGACCCAGCGTGCTGCAGCACAGGATCGTCCAGTCGAGCCGTCGACTGCTCGATCCCACGCGGCGGGACGCGTACTCGACGGATTGCAACGGGCACCAGCGGTGGCTGGACGGCCACTGCGCGTGTCGAGTCGGCCTGCGCGAGCAGATGGAGGCCCACTGTAGACATCACAGTCGCGCTGACCGGGGGTCGGGCAGGAGGACTCGACGGATTACAGTAGATTTGCCAGGGGGTCGGGCAGGGGTACTCGACGGGTTGCAGTAGGGTTCCCGGGGGGTCGGGCAGGGGTACTCGACGGGTTGCAGTGGGGTTCCCGGGGGGTCGGGCAGGGG